>CAYUFB010000037.1:0-2717 GCA_964444125.1 uncultured Candidatus Saccharibacteria bacterium | reverse complement strand
TCCATTTACATGAGAACTAAACAATCTATGACAGCTTATTCCTTTTATTCTTTTTTGAACTACCACCAAACTAGGTCTTGGATCTTCCAGAAAAACCTGAGACACAATAAATCTTGGCATTTCTAGATAGTCTTTTATTCCATCAAGACTTCCAAACCAATCAAAAAAAGTATTCAATTCATTTGCTCTAGTTACCAAAGCATTCAGATACTTACCGGGATTATTTTCCCAAGGATCATATCTATATGTATACTCGTAATTATCCGAATAAAAAAAATCATCTGGAATATCAAATTTCAATTCAAGACCAGTTGAACCAAATTCGGCAATATCTTTTAACATCCAGCTTCGAGGAGAGATCATCTTGCAAACAATATCAGACGATATAAATACAAAACGTGCATCTTTATATCCACGATGTAATTCAAATTGGCGATTAAATGGTAATACCCACTCTCTGTTTTCACAATGAGACAACATAATCTTTATAGACAAGATAGTATATATGGATCATATAACTTTTTCGGTAAAATATCGATAGTTTTTGTTGCATGTCACAAAGCCGACTATCAATACAAGTCTTTTTCAGCGTCAATTAATGAAGATTCATTATTTCCAACCCGTTTTACCTGGCAGGTTCACTTTACGTTCTGAATCTAATACTTATCACTTGATACTCAAGACTCAACGCTCTATACTATTCCCATGCAAACACTACACAAAGCACTCATCGCCCCAATCAACAAACAAGGAAAGATACTTCTTCAAGATAGAAGCAATATCGCAAAGCTTGGCGTGACAATTGCTTGGGGATGGTTTGGAGGAGAGATAGAAGGTAACGAGACACCACTTGAGGCAGTGATAAGGGAAGTCGAAGAAGAACTAACAATAAAACTCAATCCAAAAGATCTTGTCCATATCGGCAATTACAAGGATCAGATATTTACAGATCTAGCTATGATTTCAGATATATATTTGTGGGAAATGGGAGACGTAACTGTTGACGATTTAGTCTTGAAAGAAGGCTTGGCTATGAAGTTTTTTGATCTAGATGAAGCGAAGAAGTTATTATCATTCGAAGGAAGCAAAAAAGCGATAGAAACAATTAAGAAAAAATTAAAAGTTTAGCCTTCAACAAACAAAAATCCCCAAGTCAAGGATCTGAGATTCTGAAATAATCCTGCCTGGCAGGCAGACAGGTTCAGAATGACACATCATGCCTTCCTCCTTAAAGATAGATAAATACTGAATACTGTAGGCTGAATGCTGTATGTTGTACGCTGTTTGCCATCAATTTATCTTTCTTGTAGACTGTAATAGCTAATAATACACTGCTCATATGAAACATCTAGTAGAACTAAAAAAGTATAAAAATTTCATGCAGTTAAACCCCACACCCTTTGCAGTGCTTGACGATGAAGGCAATATCACAGAAGCAAATCCACATTTTTTTGCTTGGCTTGGTGCTACGAAATCAGACCTTATTGGCAAAAACGTATTTGATTTATCAACCCTAACACCGAAAAATAAGAAATTAGCCTATACAAATTTCAGAAACAGACAACAGGGAGATAAAATCCCCCCCTACAAACTCGATATTGTTAATCTGAGAAATAAACCAAGAAGCGGGATGATATATGCTACAACACTAAAAAACGATGAGACACAAGCAAATGAAACACTGCTGATAGTACTAGATATAACAAAAGAAGAAAAAATAAAAAAATCACTCCAGCAAGAAAGAGATCTTTATAACCAGATAATTAATCAAGTGCCTACAGGATTGTTTCTTGTCGATCAAAAAGGTCACATAACTAAAGCAAACGAAGAAGCACAAAAAATATTGGGGTTTAGCGAGAAAGAATTAATTGGCAGAAAATCGGACGATTTTGGTTGCAATTCAAAAAAAACAAATTCCAAGAAGCCTCTAATACATGAATCAATAGAATCTCCGACAAAGAGAAAAACAGGAGAATCCATCATAATCAGAAAAAAAATCAGCGCAATATTTGATCTGAACAATAATCAAATAGGCACAATCGAAAACTTCGAGGATATCACAGAATCAGTTCTATTGAAAAAAAGTCTTGAAATGCGCTCACGTATATTAGAAGCGTTAAGTTTTGCCGCAAAAGGATTTTTCGATGGAGGAAATATCAATGAACTACTTAAAGAAGTAATCAAAATGCTTGCAAGTGCAATTAATGCCACAAATATGTATTTATTTAGAAACTCTGAGGATTTTGATAATGATTTCATTAGCCACAACATAGTATCCTTTAATGCAAATAAAAATACACTCATACCTTCACAGATAGATTTTTCATCAATCTCAACTTCAAAGCTATACCAAAATTTACTTAATCGAGAAGTCTATTCAATCACAGAAGAGGAGACCAATGAACAAGTGATTAAGCTCTTTCATAAAGAGACAGATCAAAACACATTCATAACACCTATGTATCAAGGCAAAAAGTTCTGGGGATTTTTAGTTTATACAAGAGACAATTCATATACGAATCTAATCGATGAAGAAACAAAAACTTTGGAACTTGCAGAAGACATCATTATGACTGGAATCAAAAGTGTAGAAGATACAGGAATCAAAAAATTAACACTTAGAAATTTTGAGACCAAAAACAGGGAACTGGAAAAAATCAACAAAATTATGGTAGGAAGAGAACTAAAGATGATTGAACTTAAACAAAAAATTCAAA
>CAYUFB010000036.1:0-2953 GCA_964444125.1 uncultured Candidatus Saccharibacteria bacterium | reverse complement strand
ATATTTAACTTATTTGGATAGTAATATTTTGATTGAATTATATATATAATTCTTTATACATTCTCGAAGTTTATGTCAAATTCGTAATTTTCTTAATATTTTTGTATACAATAACATAACTTTTACGTTGTTGTATTACTTTCTATTTATTATTTTTATATTTCATGCAAAAAATTCTTGTAACTGGCGGGTTTGGTCAAATGGGATCAGATCTTGTACCTGCTTTGCAGAAGAAATTTGGCAAAGAAAATGTAGTGTCGCTTGCCCATAAAGTTAAGCCAGATAATTTTGATGGTATTGTAGAAATAGGAGAAGTAACAGATAAGAAACAAATGGCAGATATTATCAAAAAGTATGAAATTGATACTGTTTATCATCTTGCCTCACTTTTATCAGCAACTGGAGAAGCAAACCCTCAGCTTGCCTGGGATGTAAATATTAATGGTCTGAAAAATATACTAGATATCGCCGTAGAAAAGAAGCTAAGAGTTTTCTGGCCAAGCTCAATTGCAGTGTTTGGCCCAACTACCCCAAGGGATAATACGCCACAGAGGACAGTTCTTGAGCCAACTACGATGTATGGAGTGACTAAACTTGCAGGAGAATTATTATGCCAATATTATACAAATAAGTACGCTCTTGATATCAGATCGTTAAGATATCCAGGACTGATTAGTTACAAGGCAGAACCAGGTGGCGGAACAACTGATTATGCTGTAGCAATTTTTTATGAAGCAATCAAATCTGGCAAGTACGAATGTTTTGTCTCCAAAGATACAATGCTACCTATGATGTATATGGACGATGCGATTGAAGCAACTTTGAAATTAATGGAAGCACCTTGGGACTCATTGACTATTCATACAAGCTACAATCTTGCTGCTATCAGTTTCACTGCAGAACAACTTGCTTCTGAAATTCAAAAAAGAATGCCACTGGAAGTTACTTACAAACCAGATTCCAGACAAAAGATTGCAGATTCGTGGCCCAAAACTATAGATGATTCTGTCGCAAGATTTGACTGGGGCTGGAGTCACAAATTTGACTTAGTCAAAATCTGTGATGTGATGATAGAAAATTTATCTATTAAATTAAATAAATAATGAGTAGACAAAATTTTTTTAAACTTCTTGAGTCAGAACTTGACAGAATTGATGGAGTCAAAACTTCCAAAAGAAATGAGAAAATAATTACTGGATTTACGAGAGACTCATCACCTAGAGCAATTATTGATAGCAAAGAATTACTTATATTTAATTCAAATGATTATCTAGGATTACGTTTCCACCCAGAATTAAAGAAGGCAGAAGCAATGGCCAGTGAAGAATTTGGTACAGGTCCAGGAGCTGTACGCTTTATCTCTGGAAGTTTAGCACCACACAAAAATTTGGAAGCCAAACTTGCGAAATTTCACAATAGAGAAGATGCAATGGTATTCTCATCTGCTTTTGCTACAAACTTAGCTACTATTTTCTCTCTAATTGTGGGTCAGAGCAAAGATTCTGTAGTGGATTCTGATGTTTTAGTTATCTCTGATGCACTAAATCATAGAAGCATTATAGATGGTATCAGGATTGCGAATCTGCCAAAAGAACAAAAAGAGATTTTTGCGCATATGGATGTAGCAGATTTGGAAAGGATCTTGAAAGAAAACGTAAACAAATACAAAAGGGTGATAGTGATAACTGATGGAGTATTTAGTATGTTAGGTGAAGTCCAAAAACTTAAGGAGATTAGAGAGATGGTTGACAATTATGATGATAAATATCCTCAAGGAGTACTCTTGATAGTCGATGATGCACATGGTATTGGGGCATTAGGTGACACTGGTCGAGGCACAGAAGAAGTAACTGGTGTGCAAGCTGATGTATTAGTTGGGACTCTTGGCAAGGGGCTGGGTGCTGATGGTGGTTATGTGGTAGCAGATAAAACTATTATTGATTACTTAAGGGAATCTGCCGCTACTTATATCTATTCAAATTCAATCTCTCCAGGTACAGCTTCAGCTGGTCTTAGGGCAGTTGAATTATTGGATGAGAAAGAAGGGCAGACAAGAATTAAAAATTTGAAAGAAAATATCAAATATTTTAAGCAATTAGCTAGAGAAAATAATTTCAAAATGGCTGCTGATTCAATTCATCCAATACAGCCACTTCTTATTGGCGACCCTGATAAATCGAAATCTCTTGTAGAGTATCTTTATAAAAATGATATATTAGTTACAAGTATTAATTATCCGGTCGTTGCAAAAGGCAGTGATGAAATTAGGATTCAACTTTCCGCAACGCATACAAAAGAGGATATTGATAGATTGATTGAAGCAATAAGAAACAATTAATAGAAAATTATTCGATTTCTTGATATAATGGTTATATATTAAGTTCTGCTTTAATGTATGGTGATCAAGAAATACTAAACAATCAGGGTCTTTTATTAGGAGAATTTTCTATTGATTTTAGTGATCGAAGATTGTGTGAAGTTCTTTCACCTTGTTCTACTGTTTTATCCGATGGATTCTTAGGGCATATTCCGGAGCCGGAGAAGAAAGCTTTCAGAGTAATACTGAGGGATCAAGAATCTATTGGGTCTACGGTAGAAAGTATACTGCTAAATGGAATTGATTATCTGAGTGAAAAAGGAGTTCCTATGTCGCGGGGCAATATTGATACGTGTTCGGCTTTTTTGATTCCTGAATCAGTTCGGGATAGGGTCAGAAAAAGTCCAAGATTGATGAATGAGGTAGTCTCTTCGTTTGGTAGTGAATTCAAAGGTCGGGTTGCTTTGTTATTGGTTTATGACAATACCGATAATGGTATTACGCAAGTTGAGGGAACAGAACATGTATATCTTTGTGATGATTTCCAAGTGAGATTATTAGGTTATTATGTTATAAATTTCTGTCAAGCACCCCTAAATTAGATTTATTTGTGATTTAGTTTTTTGTAATAATTCT
>CAYUFB010000035.1:0-4238 GCA_964444125.1 uncultured Candidatus Saccharibacteria bacterium | reverse complement strand
CGGTCAGCTCTCGCTTATCACAATCTAAAACTCATTTTTATGGGACAGGAGTGTTCTTAGATTATATAACTGTTAGGATATATAACCCAAAGCGTTATATATGTCAAAGAGTACTTATTATCTATTTAATTATGCAGGATATGATGACTCTGAGGCTATGGACAGAAAGAAAAGCCTTATCCAGATCCAGATGGGATTTGCCTTCATGGGAGAGGAAATATAGTGTGTCTCTCGGCAATAGGTCCAAATGGCTAGGAAACGGCACTCTTTGCAAGGATCAAAAAAAACAAGGATGATATACGAGCTTACTAGATAGCTTGTGGTTTTAATTGATACTTTTGTGTTGGTACAGTTGCCCCCTAAGAAATCCTTGTTTGGCATAATACGAAATAGTTCCAATTGCAGATATTACAGCGAGATTTGAGTATTTCCTTTTTTTGGCGATTATATGTGCTTCTTCGATTAGTTTGCTTCCAAGCCCGATGTGTTGAGCTTTCCCTTCCTTCATTTTTCCTATATCAATTGTTGGGCCATAAACATGTACTTCCCTTATTATCGCTGAATTATTAAGTTCACAAGTGATTTGATTTGTTCTATTTTTAGGCAAAGATAATCGCAAGAAGCCGGCAATTTCCTGATCTTTTGTGATGTATTGCATAAATATTTCTTTCGTATATTTTGTCTCATATTCTAATTTTGATAATTTCAAATCTTCAAGAATGATCTTTTTGTTTTTTATTTCTCTAGCTCTAATATTTGGATTATCTCTATTTTGTCTTTCTAGTAATTTCTCAACCAGTTGTCGAAGATTTGTGTATTTATTGCCACCAAGGATTTCTTGTGACGGTATATCTCTGATAATTCTTGTCAACCTACAGTATTGTGGGGTCATCTCCATAAATTTTGCAAGTAGATTGATTAATTCTTCAGTTTCGTAGGGAGTATATTTCCCTTCTTTATATAATTTACTAAGTCCGGTATCAGCAATTACAGAGGTCGGGTAGATTTTCAATTCATCAGGCTTGAAATTTTTCGAATTAAACAACTCATGATAACTTTTTGTATCACTTTCAAGTGTCGCTTTATAGAGATTTGGCATCATATGAGCATGAATTTTAAATCCTGCAAGACGCAGTAGATTGAATCCATTTGCTATTTGCGATTTAGTCTCGAGCCTTTTGTTTGCAAAATTTACCTTTGGATCTAGAGTTTGCACTCCAATTTGAATTTTTGTAGCACCAAACTTTCTAAGTTTAAGAACTTCTTTTGGAGTTAGTGTATCAGGTCTAGTTTCTAAAACTAATCCAACACATTTCGATTTGGAATTGATGTTTCTTTCTTGTTCCTTTTTTAAATCGGCCCAGGTCGCACGTGACCCTTTGCTTACATATTTATCAAAGGAGTCTTTGTATTCTTTAGTTTTGATTAATTCGTTGTAAGACTCTTTGGCTGTATTTTTCCGAATAAACGTATTGATGTCTTGAGATTTCTTAATATCATAGTAGTCTTTTTCTTCAATATCTAGAATATTATCAGGATCAAAATCGTTTAATGCCCTAAAAATTTCTTTGATAAACCAGACCTGATAGGTTTCTGGATAATAGCTCCATGTACCACCAAGGACAAGTACTTCGATTTTCTCTGTTGGATGTCCTATAAGATGAAGTGCTTTGAGCCTATTGTAGCTTTGTATATAAGGATCAAACCTGTTTCGAATAGCTCTTTGGGCACCTGGCTCGGTGGCTATATAGCTCTTGGGCATCCTAATGTCGTTTGGGCAAAAGATACATTTTCCAGGACAAGCAAACGGTTTGGTAAGTAGCGTAAGTGTTGTAACTCCTGAAATTGACCGTGTCGGCTTCTTTACGATTATTTCTGGCAATTGTGAGTCCTTAGGAAGAACATGTTCCTTTTTCAGAAATTGAAAGCCTGCTATCAATTCGTCTTTAGAAAAAATTCCGTTTTTGTCTTTCGGGTACTTGCTTAGAATTTTTCGCAGAGATTTAGCAGATAGCTTTTTTCTTGCTAAAATCTCCTTATATATAGAAGTTAGTTCAATTTTATATTTTGTTGGATTGAAATTTCTGTACTTCATGTGTAATTATATCTTTAAACATATAAATCTCAAAACTTAAAAGATCTAGCATGGACAACAAAATTGCTCAAAAACTAAATCAAATAAATATGGAATTCTATAAAATCCAAGCATCGAGTTTCAGTGATACTAGAGCTATCTCATGGTCTGGCTGGGACAATTTGGAGAAATTTATAAAACAAATCAAGAATAATATGCACATCAAAGTATGTGATATGGGTTGTGGAAATGGCAGATTTATTGATTATTTAGACTCAATAAATATTAACTATGAGTATTTAGGAGTTGATTTTTCTGACGAATTGATACAAATTGCAAAAAGCAAATATAAGAATCGTTCAAATGTGAAATTTCTATCCCAGGATTTTTTGAACGATTTCCCAGATTCAGGCGCGTTTGACTTGGTAGTGTGTTTCGGGGTCATGCATCATATTTTTGATTACAATAGTAGGCTTGCATTCATCAAAAATTTGATGCAACAATTAGATCAAGATGGTTTACTTGTTATAACTTTTTGGCAATTTATGAAATCAAGTAGGTTTGAGAGATTGGTTATTGCCCAGGAAAAAGTAGGTGAGCTACTTCAGGAAGATGCGACCAAGTTGCAAAAGCATGACTATCTTCTTGACTGGGATAAGTCTGGATTTCCAAGATATTGTCACCATTTCTCTGATGATGAGATCGAACAGATAAAAAAGGATCTATCGACAAGTGGATTAGAATTAATCACAGAGTATAATGCTGATGGTAAGGAAGAAAATTTAAATAAATATCTCATCTTTAGAAAATGAGGGACAATAACTGGTTGGAAGAAAAAATGTACGAATTATGGGAGAACAATTTTGTTGATGTCCCAAGGAAGAATCTTGTAGTGATCAAATTTAGCAAAAGATCGAAAAGGCAGCTAGGCTGTATAACATGGGGCAGTCCTAAAACAAGAGGGATATCAAGGCTAATAGAGAGAGCAAAACTGCAAGATGAGAAGAGAGTAAGTGTCATTAGAATCACATCATTATTTAAGGATGAAAAAATTCCAGAAAAGGTCGTATTAGGAACAATCGCTCATGAAATGTGTCATTATGCTCATGGCTTCAATTCACCATTAAAGCAGATTTACGATCATCCTCATAAAGGTGGAGTGATCCGGAAGGAAATGGAAAAAAGAGGCCTAAAAGATATCTATCAATTTAGCAAGAAATGGCTAAAAGCGAATTGGCTAAACTACCTGCGAACGATATAGTTATTGTGTAATCAAAACTAACCCAAGCATAGAAATGATCGCACCAAGAATTTTGAGTTTGAGATTTTTTCGTTCTTTTAGCAAAAATACGGATAATACAACAGTTAGAATCACACCACTTCTGCTTATTGTCGAGACCTGCCCTGTAGTAGGAGCGATATCAAGGCTTGCAAAAAATGCAACAGAACTAATTGCATATATAACACTCATTATGATTATTTTTTTTAAATCCTTGTAGTTTAGAAATTCCTTTGTTTTGATGATAATCTTTGGATCTAAGGAAATTATCAAGACTGGAGCTGCTAGCCAGGCCAAGGTCAAGAAATGATAAAGATCAAGAGTCTCAAGCATGTATCTATTCATTTGTATTTGCTAATGCAAAAAATGCAGTAGAAGCAAGTGCAATTAATTCAAATTTCCCCAATTTGAAATTTTTTAGTCCTGTCGCAAGAGAAATAATGACAATACTTGAAAGGATTAATATTGCGCCAGAAATATTTATCAAACTTAATTTTTCGCCTAGAAAGATCCATGCTGATATTATGGTGATAATCGATCCAGCTCCCCATATAATCGAAAATGTAGAAGCTTCAATTTTTTTAACGAACTGAAACTTAGAATATTTCCAAATCCATAAAGTACGGCTGCGATGAAAATACTTGGAATTAATGAGATTGTTTCTTTTGGGAAAGAATAATCAGTAAATAGTATCCCAAATAATGTAATAAGTCCGCCTGCAAATAGCTGAAAAAATACCGAATAGGCTTTTGGATTTGATTGTTCTGATTTGAGAATGTTTTTTTGTAGTATGGTCGAAATTGATCCAAACAAAACACTTATTAGTATTAATAATATCCAGCTTATCAAATAGATTTAACAATGCTTAGATTATATGCTTATTGT
>CAYUFB010000034.1:0-4701 GCA_964444125.1 uncultured Candidatus Saccharibacteria bacterium | reverse complement strand
GTCGGTCAGCTCTCGCTTATCACAATCTAAAACTCATTTTTATGGGACAGGAGTGAATATTATTCAATATAAATATTATAGCTAAATTTATATACACAAAATATACAACTGATTGCAAAAGTTATGATATGGAAACAACGAATTTGTGCACCTTATTTCATCAAACCGAATTATCTCCGAAGACATCGAATTCTTTTTGTGTTGTTGATAGGCGCTCTTTCGTGTATATTATTAAAGTATATATTACGCAAAAATATCTTGAAAAATAAGGTAAAATATTTATTCGCTTTGATATTTATTATCGGTGGGTTATTGGCAACAGTACTGATTGTCAATGAACTAAATAAAGAGCAGTCAAGTCAAGATTCCAAAGCAGCAGTTAGTCTCAAAACAGTTAACCCGACGGAAGATTCAACAACAATATTGAAAAACCCTTTGATGGGATTTCAAGACAGCAATGTCAACAATAACTGGTATCCGTGGAGTACTGGGTACTTAAGAGCTGGGGCTGCATGTGTTGAGAACGGTCGTACCGTGACATGTGAGGCACTAAATTGGCATACATTAAATCCTCAGCAAGGAGTTTATAACTTTGCTTCTATCGATTTGTATCTTGCCAATATGAAAGAGCGAAAGAAGTTTATGGTCTTTAGGGTTAGAAACGTCAGAGAAGATACAGATTTGCCTTATGTCCCTGCCTGGGCAGCAAATTTGGGTGTCACTACGTCTTTAGGGCAAGAATCGTTTGATGGCAGGACTGGAGTAGAAATTGATTATCATAAATGTATATTCTTAGATCTTTGGGATGATTTAGTTGCTGAACTCATTAGAAAATATGACAATGAGCCTGTTATAAATGCAGTTGATATTGGTAGCTATGGTTGGTATGGAGAATGGTTTTCTGGCAAGAGTGTCTTAGAAAGAGCTGTGGGATGGGGCGAGGATCCAAATGATCCGAATGATCCTACTTTGCAACAAAGTATAGATACAAGAACTCGTATCATCAAAATGTTTACTGGTGGTTCAGGACAAGGAAGATGTCTTGATAATAATGGTCAAGAGCAGATTGTAAGTTACAACTATCAAGGATTCAAAAATAAGCCTGTGATAATGAGTATGGGTGATAAAGAAGATCTCAAGATTGGGATTGATAATGGTGCTGGTGCAAGATTCGATGTAGTAGGTAGTTTGAGTGGTCAACAAAATTTCAGACGAGGGGTCAATGGTTTTTTGAATTTGCCATGGCAAACGAAACCAGTTAAGTGTGAATATTCAAATGAGCCTGTAAATGCTGCACTATTACAAAGATCTATTTGTTTTGCTAGAGAGTTTCATTATTCTAGTATTCACAATAATTGGAATACTAAACCGTCGACTGATATGAATCCATTATTTAGAGAATTAGGTTATAGACTGTTACCAACAGAAATAAGATATAGTGAGGCTTTGTCGACTTCTGACAATTTTAGTGTGGAATTTAAATGGATTAACAAGGGTACAGCGCCTGCGTATCAAAGATATCCTTTATATTTATATATCAAACCAGCTGGGGGTAATCAAGTAATTAAGAAATATGCTTTGACCAATACAGATATAACTAAAATTTTGCCTGCTAGCGTTACATCTACCAGCAATGACTTTCAAACCTGTCCTATGGGTACTCCACCTGTTTATGAAATAAATGAATCAGTGACTTTAACTGATCTTGCTGTTGGTACTTATGATGCATATTTCGGTTTTGAAGAACCAGTTTATAATCATACAATTGAATTGGCTCTTACTCAAAAAGATGAAGAAGGCCTATATCTATTAGGTCAATTTAGCTTGCAAGATGGCACAACTCCACCACCAGTTTCTACATATTGTGGCGATGGTACAGTACAAAACCCAAATAGTGATGGTATAGCTGAGCAATGTGACGATGGTAATAATATTAATGGAGATGGTTGTAGTTCCACTTGTACTATTGAAGAGACACCTGTCGTTACATATTGTGGTGATGGTATAGTACAAAATCCAAATAGTGATGGTATAGCTGAGCAATGTGATGATGGTAATACTACAAATGGAGATGGTTGTAGTTCTACTTGCCAAAGGGAAGAAACCTATGAAGCTACATACTGTGGTGATGGTGTTGTGCAGAAACCTAATGATGAGGGTGTCGTAGAACAATGTGATGATGGTAATAATACAAATTTCGATGGTTGCAATGCTATCTGTCAGATAGAAACAACAAGCAATACAAATACGCCTCCAACTGGAAGTGGCACAATTTATGTACCTCAAGAACCTGAAGATAATTCAACTACTGGAGGTGGAACCTCTTCTAATCAAAACACAAGTCAAGATGTTGGAGTTGATGGCAATGTTGATGATGGAGATACTCCGACATCAAATGATGTGCCTTCCAATTTCGCTGATTCCGGTGACAATGTTTTTAAAAGAATTTCTGATGGTGCTAAGGAAGTATTGAAACTAGAAAAGAATAACGAAGATCAAGGAAATACGAAATATTTATCATATATGTTTGGAGTTGGGTTAGTTCTATTGATTCTATCAGGACTAGCTTTGTTATATTTTGGGTCTAGAAAGCCCAAGAAACAAAATACTTTCTAAGTATATGGCATAATATTTAGATTAGATGGTATAATTACCGCGTATTCTTTTAAAAACCCAGGGATGGCGGAGCGGTCAATCGCACCAGACTGTAAATCTGGCGGACTATGTCCTGCGGGGGTTCAAATCCCTCTCCCTGGACTTTTCGAGACATCCATCACGCAAATCTCTCAAAAGCCCCACTGTCACTAGCTCATGCGCGGTTCGAAGTTCTTTTCCGTTAAAGTAAACCCCTTTCTTGAAGACGTGATCAAAAATTTCCCGTTTTTGCTTTTCTGGGCAACGTACCCAGAGCCTGTAAAGCTGGTTCGAAAACACTTCAAAAAAATCTATAAAAGGTTCGATTTTGTATCTTTCTGTCTTCTCCTTATCGAGGTTAACTTCTTTCAAAATCAGTTCCTTTTTAATTTCATCTGCACGAACTTTGCCTTTTTCAATAGAATAAATACCAGCCTCAACCATATCTTCCACCTTTTTTAATCTAGCCTTTAACACTATCAGATCTTTCTCCAGTTTATCAATATTCACACCTCTAGCATGTAATCTGACTTCGTGATTTTCAAGCATCATTTCTTTAAGTATTTTATACCACTTACTTTCAAATTTCATATTATTCAACAAAGGTTCAATGAGTGCATTTGCAACTTCTGCATCGAACCGATCCTTATTCTGGCAGTTGGGATTCCAGCATTGGTAATATGGGTACTTTTTACTCCTACCTTTAGTCAATCCACCGGTCAATTTTTTTCTACAATTTCTACAATACAATATCCTTGACAGCGGGAAGGTAGAATTATTTTCTTGATGAGAAAAGCCTGTATTCTGACTCTGCTTTTCCAGAATCTCCTGTGCCAAGTAAAACTCCTTCTCTGTAATCATTGGCTCATATTCGCCCTTGGATCTGATCCCCATAGATTCTATCTCTATAATCCCTGCATAAAATTTGTTGTGAAAAATTTTTGATAGCTTCTGTTTACTCATCTTTTTTTCTCTTGAACTCCCAAAACCATTGTTATTCAACCACCTTACTATCTCCGTAGACTGATAACGACCAGTTAGAAGCATCTCCCATGCCGTTTTAATTGGAGTAAATAGTCTTTTATCTGCAAGTATCTCGTTCTTGGAATTTTTATTAATCTTAGTATAGCCAGGAGGAGGTCTGAAAATGAACTCTCCTTTTTCAAGCTTTGCTCTCATTCCACTAGTAACTCGCTCTGTCCTTATCTCATTGTCGAATTGAGCTATCAAAGCCAACATCCCCTCCATTAACCTGCCCGCTGGATCATCGTCAAAATTTTCGGTAACTGATTTAAGATCAACGCCTTTTTTAGATAAAACTGCTTTAATCGCATGAAAATCTTTTGCATTCCTCGCAAACCGATCCACTTTGTGAACAATGAAATAATCAACCCTGTTTTCTTTATCATAAACAAAATTAATAGCTTCCTTAAATTCAGTTCTATCAGCAGTTTTTGCCGACTCCCCACGTTCAACAAATATTTTAATCAAGTTAAAATTATTACTGTCACAGTATTTTTCTATTGCTATTTTTTGTTGTTCAAGGCTTGTTCCTTCTACCTGTTCTTTTGAAGAAACACGAACATAGCCAATGGCTTGAGGTTCATTCATCGGAAGTAATAATTGACGTGTTATTAACAAAAAAATCCTTAAAACTATTATACTCATTCTCGTCGACTTGCCAACCATTCTCTTTCCTGTATTCCAGGTATATCACATGCTCTATCTCATTGAGTAGATTTAATATCGACAATATTTCTTTATCGGAATAAAGTCTTGCGTCTTCTCCTAAAATTTCTTTTGCTCTTTTTAAATTCATTAATTCATAGCATGAAAATTGCGAAAATTTTCGTGCAAAAAATACTTTTTTCATAATTATTTGTATTGCAATACATTGCGAAGTCTCTTCAGTTTGGTTAATAATCAAGGGTTTTGCCCCAAACAGCCCTTATCGAATGTGACGTCCACATCACGACTTAGACGTCACATCGTAAAATTCAAAAAAGCTGCGATGCCCCCCATAGAAAGTGAATTCGAAATTTGAGCAAAAAATACCAAAATAAATTT
>CAYUFB010000033.1:0-5493 GCA_964444125.1 uncultured Candidatus Saccharibacteria bacterium | reverse complement strand
TTAATAGTAATAGGCGGTCCAACGGCAACAGGCAAGACGAATTTGGCATTGGAACTTGCAAAGAGTATTGATGGAGAAATAATCAATGCTGATTCTGTACAAATATATAAAAGACTCGATATAGGATCAAACAAAGGCGTTTTGGCAAAAACGGATATCAGCAAACATTACACAAATACCAATGACAAAAGGACTTATGTAATAGATGCTTACAAAATTGAAAATACTGAAATAATAGGCTGGTTATTTGATGTTGTGGATCTGGATGAAACGTTTTCTCTCGCTGATTATCAATTTCTGGCCACAAATATCATCAATGATATTTGGCAAAAAGGCAAAACACCAATTCTAGTTGGAGGAACAGGATTGTACATTGATAGTGTGATCAAAGGCTACAAAATCTCGGGCATAACTGATACAAAGTTTCGGGAAAAATTAAATCGCCTTAATCTGCTCGATTTGCAGAAAATGGTTACTAAGATTGGGGGGAGTTTGGATAGTCTAAATAACTCTGATAGAAATAATCCAAGAAGACTAATTAGATTAATTGAAAAACTTGAAACACAATCAGATTTGACTAAAATCTCTGAAGGAATTGAGGCAAATGTCATATTTTTTTATCCTGAATTTGATAGAGAACAATTGAAAAAGTTGATAGAAAAACGAGTAGAGAAAATGCTAAAGAGTGGTTTTGTGCAAGAAGTACAGAATATACTTGAAGATGGATATGATAAGAATCTTAAGCCATTACAATCAACTGGATATAAACAAGTAATTAAATATTTAGATAATGAGATTCCTATTGAAAACCTTCATACGCAGATAGCTAGTTCTCATCGACGATACGCAAAAAGACAAATTACTTGGTTTGAGGGCAAAGGAAGAAATTATGAATTAATCAAAGCTGCAGGCCCAAAAGAAGCTATTGAATTCTTGTCAAAAAGCTTCCCTTTTCGGTAAATATTCGGTAATATGTTTTGTATGCAGAAACAAATGTTCTCACAAAAAATACAAAAAGATCCCAAAAAAAGCCCACTGGCTGATCTTTTGCGTCCTGATTCACTTGATGATTATATTGGCCAAGAGAAGCTTGTTGGAAGTAGTGGCCCAATTAGAGAAATGATAGAAAATGATGATCTCGTATCGCTTATTTTTTGGGGGCCTCCTGGTACTGGCAAAACTACACTAGCAAATATTATTGCCAAAGAGACAAGATCATATTTTGTGCGCTTGAGCGCTGTTAGTGCCGGCAAAGGTGATGTTTCCAAAGTGATTGATGAAGCAAGAGACGTATATCAGGCATACAATGGCAGGCGTACTATTTTGTTTTTAGATGAAATACATAGATTCAACAAGGCACAGCAAGATTATCTATTGCCTTTTGTTGAAGACGGCACAATTATATTAATAGGTGCGACTACAGAAAATCCCTCATTCGAAGTCAATTCTGCACTCTTATCTCGTACTAGAGTATTTATCCTAGACAGGCTAGAGATTGATGATATTAAACAAATACTTCAAAAAGCTATTAAATTCATTGAGTCAAATACAGACAAAAAGGTCAAACTTAATAAAGAGGCAGAGGGTTTTCTTGCTGCAATGGCAAATGGTGATATGCGAAATGCACTAAATATGTTTGAATTAAGCTTCAAAATTGCCCTAAACAAATCAAAGAATATTGTCAAAATTGACAAAGTCACTGTAGAGAAGGCCATTCAACAATCACCATTTTATTATGACAAATCTGGTGAGGAGCATTACAATTTGATTTCGGCTCTTCATAAGTCATTAAGATCCAGTGATCCTGATGCATCGTTATACTGGTTAGCTAGAATGCTTGAGGCTGGTGAGCAGCCTGAGTATCTAGCTAGAAGGATGCTTAGATTTGCATCAGAAGATATTGGTATGGCAGATTCAAATGCACTTGTTTTGGCAAATACTGTCTTTGATGCTGTCAAAAAAATTGGTCTCCCAGAATGCAAGGTTCATCTATCTCATTTGGCGATATATTTAGCACGTGCTCCCAAAGATAACTCCGCATATGTTGGTTATGCGAAGGCAACAACTGATGCAAAAGATACTTTGAATCTGCCAGTCCCACTACATTTGAGAAATGCCCCAACTAAGTTTATGAAAGAGATTGGATACTCCAAAGGTTATATTTATGATCACGACGTTGAGGGCAAAAAAAGTGGTCAACAGTGCATGCCTGATCAACTAAAGAACAAGAAGTACATATAACTTTTTTGTGCACAAAAATTCAGAAAATTTTCATAGATTCTTCAAGTTTTTATCACCATTGATTGATATATTCCTAGTTATTACTTAGTAATTCTTCTAAGTACTTAGTTTAATTATTAAAATATTTACTATGTATTATCATAGTTTGCAGGTTCTTGGCAGATCTACAGGGGACGTAGAGTTATCCAAGAGCAAGGCTGGTAGGGATTATGCCAAAATGACAGTTGCTGTCAATCAAAGGAAATCAAAAGATGACGAGACTGAGCAGACATATTTCTATGATGTTTTGCTTTTTGGCAAAAAAGGAGAAAGTGCTTCTAAATTGGTCAAAAAAGGAGATCTTGTTTTTGTATACGGTAGACCTGACTTTGAGGCATATTTATCGAAGAAGAAAAAAGAACCTAGAATCAATCTGACACTTCTTGCAGATAACTGGCAATTGATCAAGTAACAAAAAGTGACGGTGGCTTCTATTGTGTTCGCGTACTTTAGCAAACTGCCGTCTTTTTTTTGAATTTACTTAATGGTTGACCTTAATTTCTCTAAATCATTATTCCATTTGTCATCATCCCACCACTCAAGACCATGAAATTGAAGTTTGTAAATATCTGCCGGTCTAGAAAAGGACCCAAGATAAAAATATTTTAAATTATTCGCTTTGGCCCAGGAAATGGCATGAAGGATCATCCCCATACCAATATTTGAGATAGGAAGGGATAGATCATAGAAAGGATAAGCATAATGCAACATTTTCTCTCCTTGATAACAAATTGCATATCCTGTGGCTTTAGAAAAATCAGTCTCTTCTATGCTGGCTTGATTTGGAATAATATTCTTCTCGAAGAACCCAAGCAAAAGATTGAATTTTGTATCAATTGGGCTTAATATCATTTCTCTGATCTTGTTTGCACTAAATTCGACGTCGTGAAATTTATTTGCATAAAAATCTCTACCCATTTTGTGAATTGCCCATGATGATGAATTAGATTGAAGAGGTATTCCAAAGACTCGCAGTACTAATGACTCTACTTTGCGCATCACTCTTCTATTTTCGCTACTGAAGTCAAATTTGTCCAGATCAATCCTGATGCTTCTAGTCTGATTCATATTCCCAAGTCTAGTTAGGACATATCCTTCTTGATAATATTTCTCAATTTGATCAGGTGCTATTTCTGATAGATCTTTTTGATTGGAAGCAAAGTAATTCATAACAAATCATAACAGATTTTGGTTAGTTTGTTGAGAAATCTGAGGGATTTCTAGTCAGATTTTGTTCTTGCGCTAAAGATAATGATCCAAATATTTGTTTAATATAATCATAAAAGTATAGGATGTCATCAGGGTTAATATTATCGGTAAAACGTTGAAATTCAACAGACCCATGATTCCTTGGACTATGATTAAATGATATCCGGAAATCTTTATGCCCTAGTAATTCTTCTGTAATGAACCTTGCAGAAATGATGGTTTTTTGTGGATAAAATTTAATATCTCCTTGAATTATTGATGAAGATATTGTTGTCTCATCGAATTTTGTTGGCAACGCTGGAAATACTGGTAATAAGCTTTCTCCTTCGCTTGTTGGTTCTAATTGAATTAATGGAAGTTCGGTTGTTGCATCTTTTTCTTGATTTGAAATTCTAAAAAAACTAATGCACTTACCCCAGTCATCTTGTCTCGGAAAGAAAAAATCAATGAAGCCTTCGAATCGATTAATATAGGTATGATGTTTATCCTTATTGAGGAAAGAATCCCTGGCACTATTAATCAATAGTGCCAAGTATTCATCATATCCTGCTGGTTCTTGTGTATCTGGAGTTGAGTATGTCATTAATTCCTATGAAATTGAAACTTAGATCTTAGAAGGGGATGTTTAAGTAGATTGGTTGATTGAGGAGTTATAATCTCGGATATTCTTTTTATTATATCTTGAAAAAGATTAATTTCTGCATCCTGTAATGGTGAAGAAAAACAGATTGGTCCTCTTGGTGAAAGAACAGCTCCTTCTATTCTTCCTTCACACAATGATATGCTTGCTATTTGCCCGCATGATAGTTGAAGTGTTGCACTAAGTTCTCTATTACGGGTATAAACGATTGAATGAGTGATACTTTCCTGTGTAATTTCGTCACGTCCAGTAGAGAATTTAATGGTGAAAAGATTCTGTTCAGATTCGGTGAGCAAAAGATATATGTCACCCGTTGTTTTCCATTCTTTATATTTAGTCAAAGATTTAGGATCGATTAAGTAGTTTTGTGGGCTAATACTATCGATTGCATAATTTAATACTTCATAAATATTATGTGATAGTGGTTTTTCTGGACTCAGCAAATTCTTGAATATAAAAAACTGCTTGGATTCTAGCACAAATTAAATATATTACAAATCTATCTACAAAAATGGAGCTAAATGGGATAAATTGATATAATACTCGGGTTTTGATAGATAGTAATACATACAAAAATTTTATAAGTGACATTGCATACCCCTTTATTTCAATACGAGGGGGATTGTCGCATCTTCAAGATACAATTACTTCTGATGTGTTTCATTCTTTAGAAACTCAAAAATTAGATGGGTTAATCGTTTGCAATAAATTATCATTGGCACTTGCTAAATATATCAATTCCTTAGATGAGATTGATAAAAGCTATACATATGCAGGAGTTATTTCTACAATTAAATCCAGCAATCTCGAATTCGTATCTAAAATTGAAAATGTTGGTGAGTTTACAAGAAAAGGAGATGTGATAGAAATTTGGCCAATTGGATACACAAATCCAATAAGAATTGAGTTTTTTGATGATGAAATCGAATCTATTTATAGCTTTGATGAGCTTTATGCTAGAAAGATAAGCAGCCTGAATACAATTTTGGTTGGAAATTTAGAGATACTTGAGGATAAGGTCGAATGGGGCAATATCAAGGTCATCAGTGAAACAAAGAAAACAGCAAAGATGCTAATTAATGTGCCTATTATTTCACTTGATAAAGATAGGTATGTTTTGCTTCTATTTGATCAAGAAGATATCGAAGCAAAGATTTCGGTAAAATTGAATATGATCTTTCCACCTATTTTCTATGCAAGATTTGATTTGGTAGAGAAAGAAATTGAGAGTTTCCAGGCACATGGATATAAAATAATAATCCAAACTACACATGATCATGATATACCAGAAAAATTACAAAAGTTTGTAAAAAAGGAAAATTATGATCTATCAGCAGGTTTTATTGATCAAGATAAAAAGATAT
>CAYUFB010000032.1:0-7942 GCA_964444125.1 uncultured Candidatus Saccharibacteria bacterium | reverse complement strand
AGATAAACCAACAATGGAAAATCTAGTATTTTTTGGTAATAGAAATAATTTAATAATTAAAGAAAACAACAGAAGTTATGAGATTGATCTAGAAGATGAAGTTTTAGAAGTAATTGAAAATGCAGGAAATTTATCCTATGTTTATCCAAAAGACCCAATTATAGTAGAAGACTCCACTGGTAAATTCAAAATTATTATTGAAACCATGGAGGTAAGTGTTACAAAAGAAGGAGATGAAAAGATTCTAAATATCCGAAATGTGAATGGTTATCTGTTTAGGAAGTAATAAACCATTGACTTGCGGATATCAAAAATAAAGCTTAAAATCACGTATATTTAATGTATATCTATGACTGCAATTGTTGGCGCACTAATTAGTTCACTTGGATTTGGATCGGCTAATATTGTAATCAAGAAGTCACTTTCCGGGCTGACTATTTTGCAGACGCTTACTATGTCTTCAATTTCTGGAGTCTTTTTTGTCTTTCTTTTCACATTATTTACAAATAGTTTCGAGAGTGTCACCACATCATTATTACTTACTAGTTTGGTTTTTTCCGTAGGAGAATTATTGTTGTATTTCAGTGTATACAAAGCTTTTCAAATAGGTAATGTCACAGTATCTAATGCTCTAATAAGCACATATCCTTTGATCACAACACTATACGCAGTTTTCATATTAAGTGAGCAAATCACATTGTCAAAATTTTTCTTTATAATCATAATAATCATTGGATCGATACTAGTAAGTATAGATTGGAGAGAAGTAAAAAAAGACGGATTTCATATCAAAGACTTCATGCCGGGACTTCCTGTAATTATTTTTGCAATGATGATTCACGGCTTTTATTTCCCACTACTTGGTGAATTTACAGATGCAGGAAACTGGCAATTTAGACTTTTAATGATCAAAGTTTTTTCTTCATTATTGTTATTTATTGGATTTTTCTTAATTGCCAGGAAAAAGATTCTGCCTCCAAAAAACAAAATTGCTTTCACATCATTATTAGGTTTACTTGAAATGATTGGTTGGGCAGGTTTTTCGTGGGCAATTAGCAATACATCTGGGCAGACAGCAATAATAGTCACATTATTAAATATGGCTTCAATTATAACTGCAATATTTGCCTATATTTTCTTGAAAGAAAGGATCTCAAAACCACAATATCTTGGTATACTGATTGTGGTAGTTGGAGTGACAGCACTATCGTTATAGCCTTGAGTCATGAGCTGTGAGTATTGAGTATTGAGTGTCGAGTAGTGCCTGCCTTGCCGTAGCTGTAGCGAAGGCAGGAGCTTTGAGTAAGAAATCTTTAATTGTTATTACTCATCACTCAAGACTCAAAACTCAACGCTATGTACTGAATGCTGTATGCTGTAGACTGAATACTGTTCACCCTGAGAGAAGTCGAAGGGTATTTTACTTTTTATAATTTTCTCATGCAAGATTTCACACACCATAATCCAACCAAACTCGTCTTTGGCAAGGAGTCAATGAACCGAATAGGGCAATTGGCCAAAGAAGTAGGCAACAAAGTATTGGTAACTTACGGAGGAGGCAGTATCAAAAAAAATGGTATTTATGACAAAGTGATGAAGCAACTTGAAGGATTTGAAGTCAAAGAATTTGGAGGAATTGAACCAAATCCAAGAGTTGAAACAATCAGAAAGGCAATCGAAGAATTCAAATCCTTCGATCCTGATTTAATATTAGCAATTGGTGGTGGTAGCACAGTTGATGGATCCAAGTTACTTGCGTCAGCTATGCATTATGATGGTGATGCTTGGGATTTTTTAGTCAAAGAGACTGCTGAACCTGAAAAGTACGTACCTCTTGCTGTTGTTTTGACACTATCTGCTACAGGTAGTGAAATGAATCCTACAGCAGTTATCACTAATTGGGCAGAAAATTTGAAATTGCATTTTTCTAGACCACAGGTTTCACCAGTTTTCTCAATTCTTGATCCGCAAAATCTCTATAGCGTACCAAAAGATCAAACTGCATATGGAGCTATCGACACTTACTCTCACGTACTTGAGCAATATATAAATACTACTTCAGATACTCCTTTGCAAGATATGTTTGCAGAGAGCATCATCAAGACACTAATTGAAAACGCACCAATAGCACTAGAAAAGCCAGATGACTATACCGCCAGAGCAAATCTGATGTACTCTGCAACCATGGCTCTAAATGGTCTTCTTGAAATGGGACATAGTCAAGACTGGGCAACTCATATGATCGAGCATGAAATCAGTGCTTTTTATGACATCCCTCATGCTGGTGGCCTTGCAATAATCACACCACGATGGATGGAAGTTGTTGCAAAAATTCAGAAACGAGACAAGATGATCAGGTATGCACAAGCAGTCTGGGGACTTGAAGGAGACTCTGATGAAGTGATAGATCAAGCGATAGCTAAAACTTATGAATTTTTCAAATCTCTTGGGGTCAAGATGAGTTTGAAAGAGTGGAATATCACAGATGAGCATTTTGATACAATTACAGAGAGACTAGAACAAAGAGGCATTGGTGAATTTGCTTTGAAAGCCGAAGAGATAAAAGCTATTTTGGAAAAGAGTCTTGCTTGAACGCCTCTGGCGGTAATAAGAAGATATTCTCAAACTTGAAGTCACATTTTGTGACCTCAAGTTGGGGTGGGAGTAGGGTGTTGAGTTATGAGTTATGAGCCATGAGTTATGAGTTATGGACATTGTTTGTATGCCTTTGGCATAATATAAATATAAGATCTTCAAACTTGAAGTCGCAATTTGCGACCGGTTTATCAAACCAAAGCACTTCAATATTCCATATAACACACATTTCAGAAATATTTAAGAATTATTTGGTATAGTCAATCATCTTAAATAACCCATAAATAATATGAATAAACTAATAATCCCTGAAGAGAAAGTTATTGACAAAATTATTATTATCAGAGGTCAGAAGGTAATATTAGATCAAGACATAGCAAAACTATACGAAGTAGAAACCAAAAGACTCAACGAGCAGGTCAAAAGGAACATAGATAGATTCCCTTCGGATTTTATGTTTACTCTGAAAAAGGAAGAGTATGAATATGTGGTCGCAAATTGCGACCGGTTCACCAAGCTAAAGTACTCCACAACCCACCCAAAAGCTTTTACCGAACACGGTGTAGCGATGCTCGCAAGTGTTTTAAAAAGCAAAAAGGCTGTGGAAATAAGCATACTGATCGTAAGAACTTTCGTTCGTTTACGTCAATTGATATCTACGAATACCGAATTACTTGAAAGAATCGAAGCATTAGAACGAGATGTGAAGCATGACAAGAAAACATTAATTGAGATATATGAAATAGTAAATAGATTGCTCTTTCCCGATACGAGCACGAACGAGGACAAACCAATAGGCTTCGACCTAGACTAATCAAAAAATAGATTTCAATTAGATTTCTTGGTAGAATTCCGAAATAAGAATATAAATTCTTTTATAAAGATGCAACCATGAAAATATACCTCGCGCATTCCTCAAAATACGATTTCATAAATGAGCTCTACAAACCATTGCAAAAATTGTAGTCTAAATAAAAAGCACGACATCTATTACCTATATGAAGTTACAACAACTCCGGGAAGCACGAAAGAGATAATCAAAAACTGTGATTTAGTTCTTGCAGAAGCAAGTTTCCCATCAACAGGCATGGGTATTGAACTAGGGTGGGCGGATGCTTTTGACAAATCAATAATTTCAATTTATAAATCTGAAAAACCAGCCTCAAGTTTTTTGACAGTTCTTGGACCAGTGATTAAATATACTGACGATTCAGACATCACTTCTGTAGTCCAAGAAGCTATTAATCAATTCAAAGATAAATAACTCACAAATTTAAATTCAATCCATCCAAACAGGCATTTCAGGATCATCAAATGTCAGAATCTCATTCTCTGTTGATGTAGTGAAATTATAAAGCACGACTTCCATCTCATATATACCTGTATCACCATCCATTGGACAAGCAAATACTGCTTCAAGCTCACCCTCACAATCTCTGACTCCTTTAGTTACATAACTTGAATTATTCAAGATATAGGAATATGCATAGTTTTTGGCTAATTGGTCTCTAAGCATCCAATTTTTCGCATCATACACATTGATCATCAAATTATCAGCCTCGAAATCGTCACCTTGAGCAAAATATCCAATAGAGACCGATTTAAGATCGGTATTTACATCAATGTGGTAGATGTTACTGACAAGTGGAAGTATTGTCGTTTCCTGATTCGACAAATCCAATGCCACAACTTTGCCAAAAGTTGGACTTGAAGTGCTTGTATCTAAATAAATAATTTGACTATCATCAATCCACTTGGCAAATGTGCCTGATGTGCTAAATTCAACATTTCCTTCAAGATCTAAAACTTGAATAGATTTATACGGCTCTGTTACTGTTTTTGATTGAGAAATAGTATCGACAAAAAGTAATTTTGACTGATTCGGACTCAGTCTTAAAGCATAATCATCTAGATATACTCCACCTCTGCCAACAATATGAGTTTCTCTAGCCATAATTAATTTATTAAGAGGGTCAGCTATTGTTCCTTCATATATTCCTTCTTCATCTACGTATGTGTATATCTTGTTATTTTCGGAACTATAAACTGCAATTGGAGCTTGATCTAGATCATATTCAATCTCCTCAATTGTGTTATTTTCAAAATTTGCCAAAAATAAACTAGCTGGATCTATTGTATCTTTTATCCTGTCAGCATTAGAGGGCATGATTATTTGATAATCATTTCTAAAAATCTTCTTTTCGAAACACTCAACTTCAGTATTATTTGTCAAATTAATTTCGGTGCTAATACCAGTTTGAGAGTCTATTTCAAAAAATTTACAATTTGCAATCATAAACAGATTTGAAGGAGTGACTTCCACGACCTCTTCTTGTTTCGTATCCTCAGCCTTTTTATCATCATCCTTTGTCAGATACATATAAGCAACTACTGCAATAATACCTATTGATAATAGAAAAATTAGAAAAGCTAGCAATGTGAGAATTCTTCGACCCATTATTTAAGTATTAATAAATGATTAATTTAATTATTCACTATAGGAGGATGTGAGTCAAGTTTATCTGAACATTGCAATTAGCATACTCTTAGTTCTTTTATAACTTTTTCAATATAAATTCAAAGAACTAGAAATTTCTTCTTACTTTTTGGTGTCAACCCGCCCTGTCCAAGGCCAGGCAGGCTGCCAGTCGGGCAGGAAAGTATCACAACCTGCCTGTCGGCAGGCAGGAAAACGTGGGAGGATCAAATTTCTATATAGAACAATGCTTTTAAAGAAGATTTTGTGAAGTTGATCCCCCCACACCCCCAGTTATGGGTAAAGATACATAACCAAAAATTTCCTTTTTGTTATATCAATCTTGCTGGTAACAAATCCGGAAGTCCGAAAATCAATCAATGCCAGTGGAGACATAATGAAAGGTGGAGAAGGGAAGGCTTTTGATTGGTTTCGGGACTTTTTTGTTACTTTTTTAGTCATAAAAAAGTAAGAAGATTAGTAATTTTTAAGTTTTGAAAAAATTCACAAAAATTTATCCCTTTTAATATAATCAAATAGACTTTTGGTAAATATACTAAATACTTCCGCCAAAGGCGGGGAAAACTGAATACTGAAAACTGAATGCTGAATGCTTAAAGCTATTAGCTGTATACTTGATACTTATTACTCAAAACTCTAAATGAAATACTTCGAGCACAAATCTAAGAAACTATCCAAAATAGGCATTGGCACTTGGGGGATTGGAGGATATATGGAAAGAGATCATACAATAGATGCCAAAAAGCAAAAAAATGCCCTGATTTATATGCTCCAAAATGGATTTAATTATGTAGAAGCCAATATGTGGTATTCGGAAGGATACTCGGCAGAGATATTAGCTAATGCCATCAAAGAATCCAAAGTTGATCGAGACAAAATTTTTATCTGCCAGGCTATTTATCTTAAAGACGGGAAAGATTTCGATTCATCAATTAGTGAAGTTGATGCATTTTGCAAAATAGCAGACACCGATTATGTTGATAGCATACAATTTTCTGCAGGAAGCTTTGCTAGATCATCGTTTGAAGAAATTTCAGACTGGGTTGAATCACAGATTGAAAAAGGAAAGTCAAAATATACAAGCATCACCAATCAAGATATAAAGTTATTTGAGAAATATCACGAAAGATTTGGAGACAAACTTTTCGCACATGAAGTGCCGTACAATTTCGAAATCAGAGTAAGCGAGACTGAAGGACTTATCCCATACGCCACAAAAAACGACATACTAACTGTTGTATATCAACCGCTAAGAAGAAATAATACCGCCAAAAGAAATTGGCCTGTAATTGTAGAACTCGCCGATAAATACAACAAAACTCAAAATCAAATAATTTTAAATTGGATCACAAACAAAGGATATCTACCACTGACCAAATCAGAGACTGCAGCTCATATCGATGAACATATAGCTTCAGTTGAATTTGAGATGGAAGCGCAAGATTATGAGAAACTCGATAATTTCCAAGTACCAAATGTAGAGAAACTAAAAATCGATTGGGATAGAACCGGTAATGGCTACTCCTTGGATCAATTGAGTAATGTTTATGATCAGCCCTGATGTCTTCAGCTTTCAGCTCCAAGCCTTCAGTATGCATTAATTGAATACACGAACTTAGCAGATTTTTACAAAAAAATTGGTTTCAACCCCTGGAGAAGTTACCATATGTTGAGAAAAGATATATAATCAAGCAAATATAAAAGTCACATAAGAACTACATATTTTTTGCTGAATGCTGAATACTTGATGCTGTATACTCATTATGAATTGGATACTACTCACAATCCTAGCTTTTCTCTCATCAGTAGCACTGTATCTTTCTGTCAGACTTGCAAAAAATTATAAGCTCCCTGCATCAGTTTTAAATTTTTCAATGTTTGCTTTGCCCTCTGTATTTCTAGCTTTATTTATACTTATATCAAAAGAAACAAGCTTTGATATCACCATCAAAGAACTAATTATTATCTTAACAATAGGCTTTTTCTTCAGTTATTTTGGCAACTTACTATCCATAAAAGGAATGCAGGCCGCCTCAAATCCAGGTATCAGTCTTATGATACAAAAAAGCTATGGAGCACTCAATTTATTTCTTGCACCTATTTTCTATGACGCCGAAATTACTACAAAAGGTTTGATTGGCACAGCATTGATTATCACATTTGGACTTGTCTTAAGTTACGAAAAAGGCAAGAAAATTTTTGGCAAAGATAATAGGTGGCTAATTTATACATTTGGAGCATTCTTTGCTTTTAGTTTCTTGACCTTGACTGCAAAATATTTATTTATTCATGATCTAAATGTATTTACCTATTTATTTTATCTGATGTCATTTGTGTCAATTTTCTCATTAATTCAAATAAGGATTAACAAAGAAAAAATTTCAAATTCAATATCCGGTTTGTTTATACTTGGCATAATTGGTATTTTTGCATTTTCACTAAACATTTTTCTATATCTGGCAATAGATAAAGCACCAAACGTAGGTTATGTAAATGCCGCCAATGCAGCATCAATTGCAGCACTTAGTATAGCAGCCTGGATATTTTTCAAAGATAACTTAAGCATACAGAAACTTATAGGCATCTTTGGCATATTTGCAGGATTATTGTTAATATTTTTGAGTTAATTACATTAGGAGAAAAGAGAAGCGAATTTCTATTTAATTAATCCAAAACTTTATTCACAGATCAACTCCTTTTACCAAATCTCTAAAATATTTTTTTATCTCTTCCCAATCCCAGGCAACTAGCATTTCAGGATCAGGCTCTTTGTCTGCTTCATCAAAATATACAAGACTTTTCATATAATGATATTTATCAATCTTCTCGACAGGGAATTTTTTCTTAAAT
>CAYUFB010000031.1:0-9001 GCA_964444125.1 uncultured Candidatus Saccharibacteria bacterium | reverse complement strand
CTGGCTATAATTTTTACCTTGACCACTGGTTTGTACATAATGCACATCAAGATTTTCAGGTCCAATACCAATACTATTCAGACAAAATCTAATTTCTTCTTCTTGCTTGTATACATCAAATTGTCTATTAGTATCAGGTTCACAAAATCCACTATTTAGAAATAGATATCCACGATAATTCATATTTTTAATCATTTGCGAGATTACAAAAAGTAAGCCCTTCATTATTTTACCATTATCACCTTCTGTATCTGCCGGTAAATGAAATAAATGACTAGAGTCAAATGATTTCAGAACAAATAATGGGCAATTAGCATGATATTTGGACAAAGCGGTCTGACCTTCAGAAACTTGTGCAAAAGTTGATATATCAATGACATCCTCAAATGCATATGGATTA
The DNA here is from genome assembly GCA_964444125.1 of uncultured Candidatus Saccharibacteria bacterium. Lineage (GTDB taxonomy): Bacteria > Patescibacteriota > Dojkabacteria > B142 > JAFGMG01 > CAYUFB01. The sequence continues at coordinate 8,601 of CAYUFB010000031.1, read as the reverse complement.
AAACCACTTTCAGCAATCCTTCTATGTGATGTTGGACACATCTGCAAAACATCACATTGTATTAATTGTTTTTCATATATATCTAACATTGTCAAATATAATTTAAAATAAAAAAATCCCTAGCCGGGATAAAAAGTAAATATTAGAAACTACTTAAAGGTTATCCCCGAAGAAAAAGGATATGCCACCAAATAAAAAATGGGGAAACAAGATGCTTTGATATATTCTGTAGTTGATTAGTTTGTTTATACATTTTGGAACCTTCCTTTTTTTAATTCATTAGAACCTCTAGTAACTGTAGCGATACCAAGATTTAGATCCTTTGCAATTTTTCTTTGAGGTTCACCAGCTTTGAGTCTCTTAATTATCTCCAATCTTTTTGAAATTTCGTCAATTTCAGATGGAGTTAATAAACCTTCTAGAAACAACTTAATGGCTTGCTCAGATTCTAATTGTGAGATTTTGTTAACTAATTGATTAAAGTATTTTTTTATCATTACCGTACTAGCATAGTAGTACATTTTATCAATTTTCGCAAATATATGTCAACGTATCATCTAGATATGTTGGGACTATTACCATTTGAGCCCATTTATGGGGCATATCGTTATCAAAGTGTAAATAGATTTCTATATTGAACGTTTTTTCGCGATGTGAATATATTTTGCTTCTAGAATTTATTGACATTTCAAGACCATTAGGTCCAACTTTAGGAAAAACTCCATGTTTCTCATATGTAATAATACAGGCTAACGCAATTTGGTAATTTAAAGAATCGAACGAACCTCTATCTATAGCATATCCTAAATCACCAAAATGCCGATATAGTTTTTTTAGTTCAAATTCCCATACCTTTCCATCCATAAGTCCCTGAACACTTGAGATATTCAATGGGGCAGCTATCCTATCTTGCCAAACCGCCAAGATTTTTTGTTGAAGAGAATCAGTATAAGAATTTGCTTCAGGATTAAATACCAACATATACTATCATTTAATTGATGGATTATATCGATAGTAAATAGAAGTAGCAATATATCCCTATTCTCTTATCGAATCAGCTACAACATTAGCCACATCAGGATGAAACGGAGATGGGATTATCTCTTCTTCAGTCGGATTTGGGACCAAACTAGCTATCGCCTCAGCTGCCCTAATTTTCATCTCTACTGTCACTTTTTTAATATTATTATCTAATAATCCCCTGAATATACCAGGAAAACCTAAAACATTGTTTACTTGGTTTGGATAATCAGATCTGCCTGTTGCGATTATTCTAGCACCAGCTTCTTTTGCGAGTTCAGGCATTATTTCTGGATTTGGATTAGCCATTGCAACTATGACTGGATCTTTTTGCATCGTCTTAATCATCTGCGAAGTCAAAACATCAGCAACGCTTAACCCCAAAAATATCTTCCTATCTTTAACTGCATCAGCCAAATTTCCTCTTTGATTTTTTAAATTTGTAAATTTAACAAGTTCTAATTTATGTTTCTCAAGATCAGCGCGACTATCATCAATAATTCCTTTTGAATCCACAACTATCATATCCTTAAAACCGTAACTATGCAAAAGATTAATTGCTGCCGTTGCCGCAGAACCTGCACCATTTGTCACAATCGCCTCTTTCCTAATATCAAGATCAAGCACCTTGCCGGCATTTATCAAAGCAGCAAGAATCACAATTGCTGTACCATGCTGATCGTCATGAAAAACAGGTATATCAAGTGAATCTTGTAATCTCTCCTCTATTTCGAAACATCTAGGAGCAGAAATATCCTCGAGATTAATCCCCGAGAATGATGGTGCAATATTTATGATCGTTTGAATAAACTTATCAACTTCCTGGGTATCCACAACAATGGGGACCGCATCTACGTTCGCGAATTTCTTAAACAAAACGCATTTACCCTCCATAACAGGAAGTGCTGCTTCAGGGCCAATATTGCCAAGCCCCAAAACGGCAGAACCATCAGAAATGACTGCTATAGTATTTGACCTCCAGGTAAGATCTTTGACCCTATGTTTATTTGAAGCGATTTCAAGAGAGGGTCCCGCCACGCCGGGACTATAAGCTAAGGATAGATCTTCCTTATTCTCTATCGGAACTTTGATAGAAACAGATAATTTGCCCTTATATTGCTCGTGTAATTTGATAGACGCTGATTTATAATCCATTTTGTATTTGAACGAAAATATTACTAGCTCTTCAGAGCTTCCAGAAATGCTTCTTTGGGGATTTCGATCTTGCCAAATTTCTTCAACCTCTGCTTACCTTTCTTCTGCTTTTCTAACAGTTTTCTTTTTCTAGTTACATCACCTCCATATAGTTTTGCCGTTACGTCCTTGCGATATGCCTGGATTGTCTCTCTGGCAATTACTTTTGCACCTATTGCCGCTTGTATTGGAACTTTGAATTGTTGTCTTGGAATTATATCTTTTAATTTATCAACAACCATCTTACCTTTATACATGGCGTTGTCTTTATGTGTAAGAAATGACAAAGCAGCGACTTCTTCGTAATTTATCAAGATTGAAACTTTGACTACCTCTGATTTTCTGTATTCAAGAAATTCGTAATCCATAGATGCGTAGCCCTGACTTATTGATTTGAGTTTATCAAAATAATTCACGATAATTTCTGCTGTAGGAACTTCATATTTAAGCACAACATGTTTCTTGCCTTTGATATCCTCTCTCCCTGTTACATATTCCATTCCATTGTATATACCTCTTGCTGAGCCGGTTATTTCCATAATAGGACCAATATATGTATCTGGTGCGATAATCTCCAATTTGACCCAAGGCTCATAGACTTCCTCAATAACCGATTGATCAGGAAAATCAACTGCCGTTCTAATTTTTATAAAATCTCGTTCTACATTTGCAATATTAATATTTGGAATTTTGCTTAAATCTTTGGTGGTAAGTTTAAGCTTGTATTCAACTGTTGGCGTAGTTGTTATCAAATCAACATTAAATTCTCTTTCCAGTCTCTCCTGTGTAATCTCAAGATGCAATAGACCCAAAAACCCGCAAACAAATCCTGAGCCAAGTACTGCCGAATTTTCTTTTTGAATATTTAATGCAGCATCATTTAAAGCCAATTTCTCAATTGCTTCTGCCAATAAATCAAAATCATCACTTTCAATAGGATACAATGATGCATAAACCATTGATTTGGCAGGCTTATAACCAGGAAGTGGAGAGATGTCTTGGTTGCTTTCATAATCAGATTTTCTAGTTATAGTATCTCCTATGTGCACTTTTCTAATATCTTTCAAGCCTGTAGCTATATATCCAACCTCCCCTATTTCAAGCCGGTCATTTTTCATGAGACTGGGTCGCAAATATCCTAGTTCTATCGGTTCAATTTCTGTAGATGTCTCTAACGTTTGGATAGTATCACCGATTTGAAGACTCCCTTGAAAAATATTAACTAAAGCTACCACTCCTTTATGCTCATCGTAAAAGGAATCAAATATCAACGCCTTCAAGACATCCTCTTCTACCAACTCAGGCGATGGGATTCTTTCTACAATAGCATCTAATAGCTCTTTGACTCCCTGGCCTGTTTTGCCGGAGGTCAAAATTATCTCATCTTTTTTAAATCCAAAAACTGCTTCGATTTCTTCAATTACTTCATCCACCATCGCAGTAGGTAGATCGATTTTATTTATTACAGGGATGATCTCCAAATCATGTTCCAATGCTTTATACACTGTTGTAAGCGTCTGAGCTTGTACTCCCTGTGTAGCATCAACTAACAAAACAGCTCCATCAGATGCTGCAAGCGATCTTGATACTTCATAGGAGAAATCTACATGACCGGGGGTGTCAATTAGATTTAAGATATATTCTTGATGAGGTTTTTTGTCCCCTTCGTAATTATAGGACATCCGTGCGGTTTGAAGTTTTATCGTAATGCCTCTTTCTTGTTCTAATTCAAGTGTATCAAGCATTCGTGTTTTGGATTCCCTTGCTGTAACAGTACCGGTCATTTCCATTATTCGATCAGCAAGGGTCGATTTGCCATGGTCGATATGTGCAATAATACTGAAATTACGAAGTTTATCCAATTGGTGATTTTTCATGCGTCAATTATATCTTGTAGTGATAACAACAAGCAAGGAAAGGGAGATTTTCTTACATTTCGTATCCTAGTGAAATAGCATATTGCTTGATGTCGTTTTGGACACTTTTGACATGACCACCCCAAGCATCACAATGCGAGCCACAGTAGAATAATTGACCTGCCTCAGGATTATTAAAAAATCTCAATCCATAACCTTTCATCAACCTTCCGGTTATATCATCAATTGCCTGTTCAAAACTTTGATACACTATTCTATTCTCTCCACTTCCACCATATCCCCAACAATTATACTGTCTTGCGGAAATATCAGTTTTGCACAGATCAGTCTCTACTTTGGCAATAGCAGGAAGAAGGGTACAATCTTTAGGTGCATTGTACTTATTACAAGCATCTACAAACACCTGGCCTTTGCCTTCTAGTGGGGAGGAATGTTTCTTGAAGTATTCATCAAGTATCCAAGCTCTATAACTATAAGTCTCAACTTCGATATGTGTTGGAAGTAGACTTTCTCCTTTGACCGACTTTGCTTCAAGATCATTTGTAAAAGAGTAACTAGTAGAATATTTATAATCATTTTGTGGATTGATTTTGTTTTTTATTGGCTTTTCTAACAAAACTATCATCGTGGTTATTAGTGTACCAATAACAAAGGCAAGAAATAAGTATTTGGTCTTTCTTGTAAATCTGTTTATATATTTGTAAAGTTTGATAAATTTAGTCAAATTAATACTATTCAGATTTAGTTAAATTATCTATTCCAAGACGTGCTTGAATAGTAACGATCCCATCATAATCTAACTCCAACGCCATATTATAGTAATTCAAGGCTTCTTCTGGATTATTTAATTGCTCTGCAATTAGTCCAAGATATAATTTGACAAAGGCGTTTGTTGGATAAAGAGTCTCGGCATCAAGCAACGCCTCTTTGGCCTTGGCTTTATCACCAAGATTAAAGTTTGCCCAGGATTCAAGTGCTATCAAATCTCCCTTTTGCTTTTGGTTTAAATTTGCCTTTTTGATAAGAGATTCTAGATATTCCTGTGCCTCTTTATATTTTTCTTGTCTAAGAAGTAGATCACCTTTTGCATAAACATATCTATACTCCTCTTGGTCTGCAACGATATTTTCTAATTGATCTGATGCTTTTGTGTATTCCTCTAGTGCCCAGAAAACTTCATATAAAGTCCATCTCGTAGTATCCTTTTGAGGATTTAAAGTCAATAATTGGTTGGAAACTTCTTTGGCCTTCTCAAGATTATTATTTCTCAAATAAGCCATAGCAAGTAAAGCCATACCCTCTTCATTTCTTTTTTGATTTTTTGCAGTTTCTAAATAATTTATCGCCTTTTCATTATCATTAAATTCCAAATATACGTACCCTTTGTAGATATAACTTCCCTCATAATATGCGTTTAATTCAATAACTTTATCTAACAACCTAATTGCAATTGGCCCCTCGCCATTTTCAATAGCGACTTTTGCGACATTCATAAGATCTTCGATATCATTATCTTCTGTATTTCGAGCATTTTCTATTGCCTGAAATAATGCTTGATACTTGGGCTCCTGGTTATTCTTAAAGCTGTTTGCATGTTCTGTCGCCTTTTCAATATCATCTGCGTATGCAATTGCCTGTAGATACTTCGCATAATCACTAGAACCGTCTATAAGAGAAATATTCTCTTGAGCATTTACAGGATCTTTTAAAAACAAGTAAGATAGATGATCCCTTTTTTGGCTTATACCATCATCAAACTCTCGAGCCTTAAGAATCCATGAAACCGCTTCCTCATAGTTTGGTTGTAGTGCATATATACTTGCAATTTTTTGATGGATAATACTTTGATTTTTGGCAAAACCTATGCCTTTTTTCAATAAATCAATCGCTTCTTGATCTTGATTCTTTATCAGCAAGATATTTGCAGCCTTGATATAGGAATCTGTATATTGAGGGTTTTTATTGATTGACTCTGAGTATTTGACCAATGCTTCATTATATTTTTGCTGAGTTTCTAAACTTTCTGCTTCAACAAACAATTCATTTGGCTGATCTTTTGGATAGAGATATACTAGATAATATACTCCCATTGATATGGAAACTAAGAGTAACACCAACAAAGCGACGTTATATCTTGTGAAATATTTTTTCATCAAAAAAGGTTGATAAGTAGACGAAATTAGTATAAAGCAGGATCGAATAACTATCAAGAACAAATTGAAAAATTAAATTTCTTCTTCAAAAGTTTGATCTACATGACGATCCGGCTGATTTGTATATACTGGAATACTAAAGGAAAATACCGAACCCTTGCCAATCTTGCTTGTCACTTTGACGTGTCCTTGCATAATTCTAATAAGATTAAATGACACATACAAACCTAATCCAGTTCCTCCTGGGCGAACAACACCATTTGTATCTCCGTCGTCATCTTTAAGATACTGTTTCGCTCTAAAAAATTTCTTACCCAGACGCGAGATATCTTCTTCAGAGATCCCTATTCCAGTGTCCTGTATGGATATCTGAGCATGTTTTTTGGAAGTATCGATCCAAATTTTAACCTCTCCTCTTAGTGTGTATTTGACTGCATTGCTTAAGAAATTATCCATTACTTCTTGGATTCTGGTTCTATCTGCATAACCCCATACTTTCTTTTTGGGTTTGATGAAGTTGATCTTGATCTTCTTGTCCTTGGCAATGTCTTTGTGTGCATCAAGGCTATCTTCTACAACATCTATCATATCAATTTTAGTCAAGTTCATTTGTATCCTATTTGATTCAACTTTAGTAGCAGATAGTAGCGTCTCAACCAAATTTATCTCACGTCTAGCACTCTCTAGAGCTTTCTCTACGTACTCTTTGATATCGACAACCTTGACCTCCTTTTTGCCCTTGATCTTGGATAATAATACTAATAAGGCATTTCTCACTATTGTAATTGGAGTTCGCAATTCATGGCCCATAACATCTATCATATCTCTTTCTTGCTGACGGATATCTTCAATTTTTTTCATAGCCTTCTCTAATCTTCGATTCTTGAATTGTAGTTCTTTGGTGGCTTCATCAACTCTTCTTTGAAGATTTACGTTTAAATCTTGAGCTTCCAGATAATAAAAAGCTCTTGTCATAGCAAGGCCTATTGTTGTAGCAACACCTTGTACGAATTCTATATCTTGCATAGTGTACATCCCATCAGATTCTTTTTGGCCCAAAATAAGCATTCCTGGATTTTTGTCTGATTCCCTAAGTGGCAAAATCAACCTGATGTTTTTTTGACCCATATATTTGAAAATTTTCTCCACCACTACTGTATAACTTTGGAGTTTTTCTGGCATCTCGTATTCAATTTCTTGGTAAACAATAGGGATATTGCCTATATCATTCCAAATATGATTTAGCTCCGAGAATAGTTCCAAATCAAGTCCTTTAGATTTTTTGGTCGATTCATACACAAATTCTCTCTGTCTTTTATCAGTTGGCATAACTATCAATCCTTCATAATCCGCCCTTACTGTTTGATCAAGAGCCTCTATCGATACATCAATAATTTTGTTGATATCTAGCAAACTTGCAGCCTTTCTGGATAGCACATCAAGTACCTCAAGAGGATCATATCCGGGATTGATAATTCTGGTACGAACTTGAACTCGAAGGTAGTCATTGAATTTGACGAAAAAGAAAGAGAAAAATGCAGCAATAACCAATCCACTGACAAATGCGCCCCAAGTGAAGGCACCTCCAAAAATTTTTTGATCGAAAACATAAATAGCATAGTAACTAATTATGAATAAAATCATAAACATTGAGTAGTAAGTAATCCTACCTACAAGTACTCGAATGTCGAGGAATTGGTATTTTAATATCGCATATCCAGTAGTCGCTAAGAAAAAAATTGAAGAAGGAGGACCTAATAAACTGGCACCATTATCTCTATAAATAACTAAAACAATATTAGTGATCAAACTAATAGCTAAGGTTACGCTTACTCCTATTAGTATATATTTGATCTGCGATTTTAATTTACCATCCTCCTTATTATATGATCTGTAAAGATTCCTTAATGCCAGTCCAAAAAAAATGAAATAATAAATGAATAGGAAGTAGTACATTACACCTCCCTCAACAGTCACACCCCAGCTTTCTATTGCAACAGCTTTAATATTGTAATCAGTCTGTAAAAACACTAAAAAGATAAACGGTATTAGTAAATACAACACCCCTTGCAAGATCGAGATAGTCTTTCTTCTCGGGAATACCTTACTAAACAAGAAGAATAGCACAGGTATAAAACTAGGCCCAACTATTGTTAATCTTGCCCAAGAAATAGCTTCTTCGGTAGAAGTTGACAGATCAGTTAATAATGCAGTATATATCCAAATAATTGTTGAAACGCACAACAATCCGTAAATTAAATTTCTAATATCCCCAATTCTTTGAAAAAAGATTAATAACGCCAAGAACAAATCAAATGCTAGGACGAACAAATACAGATAAGTTATTAAGTCCATAC
>CAYUFB010000030.1:0-9036 GCA_964444125.1 uncultured Candidatus Saccharibacteria bacterium | reverse complement strand
TGGGGAAGTCAAGATTGGCTATATCATACCCAAAAATTGACAAACTATTCAAATTTAGGCTTAGAAATTTATACACCATGCAAAAATTTTATAAACAATCAGTCTTTTGATCAAAAATACATTAGACGATTAGTAGTTGGCGTGTATGATTTATCTATTCCTGAAACCATTTCCTTTGAAGATTTAGATTCTTCAAAAACAAATAAATTACAAAATTCGATAGACAAAATCAATGACAAATTTGGAGAGTTTACAATACGCAATGGAGATATTTTATATGAATATTCCAAGGAATCAGAGCTTAAAAGTTTAGAAACAGATATGCGATTTCACACAGTTTGAATTTATGCTTCAGAAATACTTTGAGAAAGAATCTTCTGAATCACTTCTTGGTCACTCCATGGCATCTCTTGCTCAGGTTCACCAAAGGAAAGACTTTTTTCGTGACCTTTTCCTGTGATAAATACTATATCACCAGGTTCTGCTAGTTTAAGTGCAAAATCAATAGCATCTTCTCTACTTCTTGGAGTGTTTTCGTCAAAAGCAAAAAATGGCTTAGCCCCTTTATCAAGAACTTCAAAAGACTTGTTTTTCAAATCCTGTAGAGCGAATGATTGGTAAATTTTTCTGTTTGGAAATCTCTGGATTAATTGCCCTGAAGACTTCTCTGCATATTTCATAATTTCATTATTGATTAGTCCCAACTCTTCATCTCGTGGATCCTCAGCAGTCAAAATGGTCACGTCTGCTAATCTTGCACTAATCTCTCCCATCATACGCCTCCCTTTATCTCTCTTACCTGCGCAACCAAACACACAAATCACCTTAGATTTCTCATCAGTTTTTATTTGCTCCAATGATCTAAGTGCCCGATCTAGTGCAGCAGGTGTATGTGCAAAATCGACAACCACGGTGTACGGACTGGATTTGATTAGTTCCATTCTACCTTCAGGACTCTTGAAGCTTGCAAGCGCTTCTTTGATTTGGTCGATACTTGTATATTTTTGACAGACAGCAATTACTTGAGCTATGTTTTCAAAATTATGCTCACCTAAAATTGGAACACTGAACTTTCTACCTTCATACTCAAATTCAATACCTCTGTTCGTCATTCTTCTATTTATTAAATCATTCTTACTTGCCCACCTAGCATACACAAGTTGTCGCAAACTTTCTGATTTCTTCGATAACCATTTTGCTGAATCTGCATCATCAGAATTAAGAACCGCAAAACCTTCGTTTTTGACTTGTTTGATCAGTTTGAATTTTGCTTCAGCGTATCTTTGCCATGTTTTGTGATAATCCAAATGATCGTTTCGGATATTTGTAATTACAGCTGAATCAAATTTCACTCCATATAATCTGTTTTGATCTAAGCCATTTGATGTTGTTTCAATCACAACATGAGTAATGCCTTGCTTAACCATCATTTTTAAGAATTTGGGTACGTCCCATGGATCCGGAGTCGTCACATGAAGGCCAGAATCATAGGACTTATCACCAATTTTGACTTCAATTGTACTTATAAGACCGGTTTTGATACCAGCGTAATTCAGGACATGATGAATCATAGTAACAGTCGTAGTTTTGCCATCGGTACCAGTTACACCAATTTCGGTTAGGTGTCTTGCTGGCAGACCGTAATACGCGCTAGCAGCAAATGACTGTAATTTATGATAAAGATTCTTGATCCGTTGAATCATTTTCGTTATTTAAATATTGCCTTAATTTTTTCCTTATTCTATGTAGTCTAGTTCCAATGTTTGTCTCAGACATTTGCATCAAATCTGATATTTCTTTGTTGCTCAGTCCTTCAAAGTATTTATAATATATCAAATACTGATCCTCATCCCTAAACTCCCTTATTGCATTATACAGCTTAATTTGTATCTCATCATCTATCAACATTTCCAAAGCACTTTCTGATTTGGATTCAATAAAATTAGAAACAAGATCTAATGACACGTCACCTTTGTGTTTATTGTTCTTTCTGTAATGATCAATCACCATGTTTCTTGCTATTCGAAATATCCAAGCACTCACTGTTATCCCCTGCCACTGGAAATCATTTAGGGATTTAACAATTTTCTCAAATATGGAACTTGTAAGGTCTTCTGCTACATGAGGATCAGAGACACGCCTTAACGTGAAATCATAAACCTTCTGATAGTAAGTCTGATAAAGATATTCGAAATCTTTTTTGCTTAACTTTTCTTTAGAAAAGATCTCTATCTGTTTTTCTGTAGAAATTTCATTCTTTTTCAATGTTTGATTTAACTCTATTTGCAATAAGTAATCCTAAATCAAATTTTAGTGCCTCAATGGCTACATCCGAAAACGACAGACCGTTTTTCAATGATGTTATAAAAATTGCTGATATTAGAGGATAGGCAACGCTTGGAACAATTGTAGGTACTATTAGTGTATTTTGTGAGTAAGTTAATTGCTTCTTGCCTGTATCATAAATCAAATCAGCTTTAACCTTTCCATATGAATAGGTATTTTCTATTGTGAGATTCTTTATATATTTCTGATCAACTAGATCCTTATCATAAATAAGTATCCCGTCTTGTTTCGTGTGTGCCAATAAATTTTCGATTAGCTTTGATTTCTTGTCATAATTTAGGACAACAAGACAGTCAGGCTGCAAAAGATCAGCCCAAAACTTGGCTGTTTCAGGAAAAGTGCAATTCGCACTTAATATCAATTTATGTGGATTTTTTCTAGCAAAAAGTAGAGTCCCAATAACTCTAAATATTAATAAAATCCATTGGTATAAACTTCTCCTTTTGTCTTTATACCCAAGCAAGGCAAGTGGAATAGACATATCCCACATAATTCTATTAGTATTTCTTCGTACAATATATTTTGTACTTAAGATATCATAGACTCCTTCTCGAACTATCTCAGTTCCATAAAATCCTGCCACAACAATTATTTCAATACTATGCTTTTTGATTGCAGCTCTTGATAGCAGCCACAAAATATTTTTGAGTATATATCTTCCCAATTCTCTACAATAATATTTTAAGGAATTCTTTCGATTCTGGCCCCAAGGGATCTGAATCTCTGTTCTATATCAGTATAACCCCTTTCGATAATTTCCCCTCTTTCAATAATACTTTCGCCATCTGCTGCAAGTGCAGCAACTAATAGTGACATTCCTGCTCTAATATCAGGAGACTTAAGGACTTTGCCTCTAAGACATGTTTTGCCAGACACAACTATTCTATGTGGATCGGACAAGAAAATATCAGCTCCCATAGTATTTAATTCTGTTGTATAAAACAATCTGCCTTCATAAAGTTTATCATGAATTAGGATCCTACCCTCACTTTGTGTAGCAAGAACTATTGCAAATTGTAATAAATCTGGAGGGAATGCTGGCCAAGGTAAGCATTCAAGCTTATTCATGCTTCCATCAAGATAAGAAGATGTTTTGAGTTTCTGATTTGGTGGTACTACCAATGTATCTCCATCCCATTTTGTTTTGACACCAAATTTTGCAAACTCGTTTAGGATCATTCCCATGTGTTCTGGCATAGCTTTTTCTATCCTAATACTACCACCTGTCACTACTGCAGCAGTTAAAAACGTACCTACTTCCATAAAATCGGTCGATATTTCATGATCGGTGCCATACAAAACTTCTACCCCTTGTATAAACAACCTATCGCTTCCGATTCCCTCTATTTTGGCACCCATTTTGTTTAGAAAATGACAAAGATCTTGTACATGTGGTTCAGATGCTGCATTTACAATTTCTGTTTTTCCTTTTGCAAGGACAGCTGCCATAATCAAATTCTCGGTACCTGTGACTGCCTTTTCAGCTTGCCAGACTTTTGTTCCTCTAAGTTTAGGAGCATCTACAACGAAAGACTCTTTTTCGAAAGATACTTTGGCCCCCAGTTGCTCGATTGCCTGGAAATAACTGTCAATGGGCCTTTTGCCTAAATTGCAACCTCCTGTTGACCACAATTTGGCTTTACCTGCTCTAGCTACAAGTGGACCTAGAAACAAAATCGAACCTCTGGTCTTTAGTACATCGTCTTTATCTAATGTTGCTGTTCTAATTTTTTTTAGTTGTATCTGAGCCGTTCGATTCTTGACATTTCTTTTCACCTGGGCACCAAGTTTTTTGAGAATTTCAAACTGAATTCTGACATCTGATATATCTGGTACATTTGATAATGTAATTTTTTCTGATGTTAATACACACGCTGCAATAATAGGCAATGCAGCATTTTTGTTCCCCATTGGGGTAATACTACCTGATAAAGGCTTACCACCAACGATTTTGTATGAAGACATATATTTATACTAATAATTATATCTACAATTCATCTTAACAGATTTGCAGCAAAGTGTCTTTTGCATGCAAGTTGGAAATAAAACGTAGCTATATAACAAAGATTACGTATTGATAGCTATGAATTTGATTATTAGACGTATTAGCCAGAAACAGCAGGTACTCCTAGATAATCCTTGATCTCATCAAAGATATCCAACCAGACAATCCTTGCACTATAATATGACAACCTTTCTACGGCTTTTGGCTCTTCCAGCTTCACCAGCATGATAAAAGTAGCCTTATCAGACCCATCAAATCCGACATAAGTAGCATTGACATCACTTGAGTATCCAGCTCTATCTTTGTAAGGGATAAGTGCTGTACCAGATTTCATACCAATCTTGTATTTGGCAAGAGGTTTGTATCTTCTTTCATCCAAATTGTCCTTGTAAACTTCGTACAACATATCTTTCATCTTTTGAGCTGAGTCAGCTGATACAACTTGACGAACAATAACTGGCGGATAATTTACTTGCTTGCCATCAGCTTCTGTCATACTTGAAACCAAATATGGTCTAACTAGTTTGCCATTATTTGCTATGGCTCCAATACCTGTTATCGCTTGAATTGAGGTCATTTGATATCCATGTCCAAATGAATACGTTGCACTATCTACATTTGTCCACCTTTTGACATCTTTGATAATTCCATTTGATTCTCCTGCGACATCAATATCTGTTCTTGATCCTACTCCAAAGCCCCTTAGGCCATCAAATAAGGTCTCTTGTCCAATCATTTTTGATATCTCATACAATGCCAAATTATCTGATTTAACTAGCGATTGAGTTGTATTCATACCACCTTGAGGTTTTTTGTCATAAGTACAAATCTCCCAATCTCTTTCGTTTTCTTTCACTGTTGTACAACCTTTGTGACCTTCTAAAATTGGTGTGTTTGGCTGTATCGCACCAGCCTCAATTGCTGAAGCTACGGTGAAAACTTTGCCTATTGAACCTAATTCTGCGGGATCTGTCACGGAAAGATTTTTTAGTGCAGCGATATCTTCAACCTTATAGTATTCATTTGGATTGAACTCGGGGTAGTTTGCCAGAGCCATTATTGCTCCAGTCTTTGGCTCCATGATTATCACTGTCCCGGATTTTGCATCATACCTTTTAACTGCATCCTCAAGATGCCTCTCAATGATAGTTTGCAATTTTTTGTCAATGGTTGTTCTGATTGATGCTCCACGCTTTGCCTCTACATTATCTATACTATCAATAGTTATTAGATTGCCGAAACTATCGACTTCACTAAAGTCGAATCCTTCTTGTTCTTTGAGCACTCCTTCCCAGTAGTACTCCAACCCAGCACTCCCTATCTCATCTCCAACATCGTTTTTGCCAACATATCCAACTACATGACAGGCAAGTTCATTTTCTGGATAAATCCGTTGCGAAGTGATCCTTGTCCTTAGACCAAACAAATATCCATTTGGATTATTATCTCTGGTCAAATTCAAAACCTCCTCTTTTACCTCGTATTTAACTTTTTCTTTTATGACAAACCAGTTAGACCTTCCATCAAGCTTTTGTTCTAAGTCCTTTGGATCAATTTCTAACACATTTGAGACTTTTTCGACAAATTCAGATCTTGTTTGTTTCTTACGATCTTCTGCAAACTTCATTTCTGTCTTGTAGATAATGATATCAAATCTTGGTTCAGAATATGCTAATGCAGAGCCATCAGAAGCTAGTATTTCTCCTCTAATTGAAGGTACTTTATTATCAATTATCCTTTCTCTAGCAAGTGCCATAAATCTATCATGCTCAAATATTTGCCATCTTATTAAAAATCCAATATTTAATAAAAAAAACAGATAAAAGCAGAATACAATAATTTTGATTTTGCCTCTAGAAATTGATTTAGCCCCCATAAAAATATTATTACTTAGTAATTTATGGCAGTAATTGATGTATCAGAAGGTTGAACATTATTTACATTTGTTGTGACCATTCCCAAATTATTTTCTGCAAAACTTTGTATATCCTGACTTTTTGTAAGTTCATTGATCCTTGATTTTTTTAGCTCATTTTGAATTTTCAAATTCTCTTGTTCTGCTTTCAATTTGGTAATCTCTGGACCATGAATTCCAGCAAAGTCCAATACTACAAATTGAGCAATTATAAATATTCCGAGCAAAAATCCCAACACTAGAAATACTTGTCTTTGTACAGAAGAATCTTTTTGATTTTGCATTTTGGCAGTTTTTACTAAATAGTTAAATAGTGCAATTTATTTTTTTAGAAATTAGTGTGCGGCTAATTCTAAAACTTCTCAATAATTCTAAGTTTTGCGCTCTCACTTCTAGGATTCCTTTTCAATTCAATTACATCTGGTCTAATCAATTCTTTGACATATCTGGCTCTTTTGGTATTTATCAAACTTTTTGTATAATTTTTGACTATCCTATCTTCTCCAGAATGGAAGCTAATTATTGCTAACCTGCCTTGAGCTTTGAGTGCTTCAAACGCTTGGGGCAAAAACTGCTTTAATGCATGATATTCATGATTAACTGCAATTCTTAGCGCTTGAAACACTCTAGCTTCAAGGTTGCCTTTCTTTTGCCTGGTACGCGAACCAATGCTTAGAGAATGCACAGCTTGATTAATTATTTCAACCAACTCACTTGTCATTTCTACTGGTTTGATATTTCTTCTCTTGATTATCAAATTCGTCAATACGGTTGCTTCTTTGAAATTGAAATCTCCTAGATTTGTAAAGAGCTTCATCATTTCCTTTTTCTCCAACACATTTATCAAATCACTTGCTTTGACTTTCAAATTCTCCGACATTCTCATATCCAAGACTGAATCGAATCTATAACTAAAACCCCTTGTCTCGTCTTCGATTTGATCTTGAGATGTCCCAAGATCAGCGATAATTCCGTCTACTTTTGCAATCTTTAGTTCGTCTAATATTCGCTCTAAATTCTCAAAATTCTCATTAACTAATATAATTTCAAGTTTGCCTATTATTGCTTTTGAATAATTTTCAAACTTCAAATCATATTTCTCTTCAAGCATTAGAACTGTTCTTTCTATAGCTGATCTATCTTGATCAAGTCCTATTAGTTTTGTGTCAGTATCTGTTTCGATCAATTTTTCTATTATTTGAACAAAGTGTCCCCCCCCACCTAGCGTTGCATCTATGTATACACCACCATCTTTGACATTTAGATACTTGATAATTTCGTGTTTTAATACTGATATATGTTTAGTTTTCATTGTTTATTTGATAATCTTTCTGCAATATCTGCTGCATCTTTTGCTAGCTGATTGATTTTTTCTATCCATTTTTTATAATCCCAGACTTCAAGCCAATTTTCGATTCCTACAAAAACCAGATCTTCTTTCAAATCTGCATACTCTATCAATATCTCCGGCATAACAAATCTTCCTTGCGCATCTACATCAATTTCCATTGCACCACCAACTAAAAATCTTTTGGTATCTCTTACATCTTGATTTGTCAAAGGCCTTACTTCAATCATTTCAATTAACTTTCTCCATCTGTCTTTGTCAATTATTATTAAACATCCATCATATCCTCTAGTTATTATCAATTCCCCGTTCAGACTTTCTCTGTGTTTTTTGGGTAATGCTGTTCTGTTTTTTTCCTGCAATTTGGTTTTATATTCTCCAATCAACATATCTTTATCTTTCCAGGCAGCATTATTTAATTTTCAAAATAAGTGGTGAGATGGGTAATGTGAAGTTTTTGAGGATACCGGCTGTCCAGACCGGCATGAAGTTTAATTATATTTACTTTAGCTTGTTAGCAAAAGTAGTTAAGAGTACAAAATTTTCACCACATTTCACCACTTGTCACCACTATAGAACAAATATTTTTGACAAGCAAGTACTAGCACACCGAATCATAACCGAAAAGTATACTTTATGATATAATGAAACATGAGCATGGAAAGCGCACCAATCACAGGAAAAGATTCACACCCAATTGGACACAATCTTTTTACAGACATACTAAATAAAGCCATAAACACGACATTTGCGATCAAAATAGATAATCAACCTGCCCACAGGCATAGAAATACCCCACCCGACATTAATATACTTAGCAGGCATAGAGATTTTGCGTAAGTGGCAAGAGCAACCTTTCCACTCGATATTATTCATCCTATTGATGAAATTATTCCATATGGAGCAGAAAGCCTGACACCCGATGTGATTCTTCATACCGCCAGGAATCTTCAAACCATAAGAAAAGACAGGCTCAAATCAATAATTTGGCATAGATATAAAAATGAAACTACAACCATAGATGAATTACTTCAGGATAATTGGCCTATGGGATTGGAAAGTCAAACATCTGCAGACGAAAGTCTGATAAACACCCAACAAAAGGAAGAAGCCAAAGCGAGACTGCTATCAAATATCCCCAATACACTTATGCAACACATTGTTCAATACTACACTAATGTTGTCACATATGATATGCAAATAGCAAAATACAGATTCAAGGATGAACCAAATGACCTTGCCAGAATCAACTCATATCTGATTCTCACCTATTTAGGTGACATCATCACAAAACCGGGTGATAGAGAATTGACAAAAAGATCATTGTATAAAATCGCATTGTTATTGCTTGAGGATATAACACCAATACACTGCTGTCCCATAAAAAGTTGAACAGTTAGAAAGAGGGTATTTAGAAGAATA
>CAYUFB010000029.1:0-9361 GCA_964444125.1 uncultured Candidatus Saccharibacteria bacterium | reverse complement strand
ATTCTTCTAAATACCCTCTTTCTAACTGTTCAACTTTTTATGGGACAGCAGTGTTTATCATAAGTCATTGTTACAATCAACTCCCGAAAACACAATTATTACATTGACAGAAAGGCAGCAAATTGCTGATAGAATTTTCAAGAATCCAATCCGTACTGTCGAAAAAGCTGGCATAGAGATTCCAGTCTATAAATACTCCAGAGAATTGGCACAACAAGTTTGCAAATCAGGGCTGAGAAAGGAGCAAATGGACGATGATGTTTTTTATAAAAAATTCCTTGAGGCAAATTCTGATTATCTTCAACAACAATTTGATTGGAACGAGCCAGATCGTCCTTATTGTTCAAATGCTGAATCCTCATGGCGAAATATTGCCTCGAGTAATTATCTGCAAACAGTAACGAGGACCAGACTCCCTATAATAACAGCTAATTTAACCACATTAGTAATTTCCGAAGCCGAGCTCATATATAAAGGTCAAGAGAAAATTGTTATGGATGAAGACAAAGTCAAAATTATTAAAGGCGGAGTTACAGGAGAACCAACAGGCATATATATTCATACACTTAATGATTTCTTAATCGCAAACCTTGTTAGCCCACCAGTTGTAGGTTTGATGGAAACAAGACAAGGTCTTCTTGTTCCAATATTTGACTTGAGAAGAAACAAAGAAATTTATATCAAACCCTACTTTTGCATACAACAAAGACCTGCCGACTTGAGTTTTGACGTTTTAGAATCACTCTTGGAATTATAAATAAGATTGTAATATTTGGGATAATTGCCAAAATCTATTATAATCAACCATTATCAAATAATACTATGGCATTTCCTGAAAGTGTCGATTCCTTCATAGGACCTCCATAACCACTGACACAACGTCAACCAAATGAACCTATTTTTCTGACCCCAAGAGCCCTTCCATTGGAAGCATCTTCCCCAGCAACGATTTTACAAGAAATTCTTGCGCCCGAAAGTTTACCTGGGGAGGAATTATTTACCAATAAGGAGATTCAGCACAAAACCATGGAATTATTGCACTCTCTACTCAATGATCAAGCTATCCCCGATGTTGGAATTGCTATTAATCAAGAATGGATTGGCATCCCTGGATACATCAAAGAAAACGAGGCAACACTTCGAGATGCATACAATAATATCGTGCAAGGAAATTTTTGTCTCATTACACCTCCAGATATTGATCTAGTATTTAAAGAAGATGCCAATCCACAAGGCAAACAACTTAAACTTGATCCCAATTTTGTATGCTTAAGAATGATGGCAATCCCTAGAGATAATATAATAGAGCTTTTTGGAGGTGAGATCCCCGGCAGAAAAATAGAAATCAAGACAAAACAAGACGTTGCGATAAAAACCCATCAAGCACTGGGATTAGTTTTACTGAACGAACTGGATTTTTATAAAAATAATCAACCAAATTCAATTCTCAAAGCGAACAACAAACTTATAAGAAATATGCGCTACGAAGCAAATGCACCTTATCTTCTTCAATTGTTATATGGACTTGTACGCCTACAACAGCAATATGAACAATTTCAAAGAAAATATCCAGATAAAAAATTGTTAACACAAAAAGAACTACTTGCATTAAAAACTAAATATCCTAGTGATCAATATGACATTGTTTTCTCTAAGTGATATCAATTTCTTTCAGCTTTGATATCAATAAAGAGACTCTTTCTATAGATATTTCTTCCGGCTTGATCAAAGAGTGTCCAAAAATTTCATTTTCAATCTTACGCCAGGAATCTGACAATTTTCCAAATTCGTCTACTCCTTTATCCAAATTATTTTGATAATTTCGACGTTTCAAATATCTCTCCCGTGACTTGATATGCCGTTGTCTCATGTCAACAATCTCTCCAAAATTCACCCTTTGATCTGCATATGTGGCAATTTTTAATTCCAGATTATCTGACGCAATTATATTTAAGGCATTAGAGAAGCCCAAATTGGCAATTATATGTAAAACCTGTTCAGGAACACCAATTTCTTGTGCAATTTTGAAAGTCGCCCTATGCTCATCTTCTCCATATTTCTTGATAAACTCCTTTTGTACATCCAGCCAGAAATCAAGCCCTTCTGGTTCAAGATGCTCTGGGTATAAAGACAAATCAAATTTAATGATATTACCCATATCATGAATCAAACATGCAGTTATCACAGTATCGGAATCAATTTCTAACTTTTCATCAAGATTTTCGAGAATAATTTTGGCTACACCTGCAACTTGTAATTGATGTAATTGCAATTGAGGAGGGATTTTGTAGTTGTGATATATTTCACTTATGTACATGAACTAAGTATACCAAATTTAGCATTCAATAGTATTTTTCAACAAATCAACCAGCAAAAACACTTTCAACTTATCTCCAATAATTTTGAGTTGTTCACTAATCATAGCAAGTTCCAAAGATGAAGTAGTCAAACTACCCTCATCATACTTAAACGGTTCATCTGTAAGACACATAATCATTGCGATTTCAGCATCCCTTTGTGTCACTGCGTAAATAATTGGAGCGATATATTCGCTCGCACAAACAATATTTACTGCCAAAGTACCATTAGGGAGTGCATTCCCTATTTCTGCTTTTTGTTGATTAGTATAAGCATCCACCCATAACCTTCTACTCGGATCTTGATTTGCAATTACTGGAATATATGGAATATCAAACCAATAACAAGCTCCAGAAGTCGCTTCACAATACAAACGTATTTGTGATTCATACTCTCCGTCAGATGGTCCGTAAAAAACTGAGACATTATAATTCTTCAAAATGTTTGGAAGTTTATCCATGTTAACAACCTCAACTGCTCCAGTATTTATCAAATCCAATAAATCTGGACTATGAAATTCAATATTCTCTTGTTGTTCTGGTGACAGACACATGTTCGATCTATAATCGTTATATCTCGTATTTTATCATATTATTTTATCTTTCTGATAGTGACAAATGACAGAATTTTGCAGTATAATTGCTAAGCAACAAAATATTTGAATTTTACCCTTTCAAGATTTGACGACTATAGGGAGTCAAATCTTAAAGGAAGAAATTTCGGAAACTGAAGTGAAGTTGTTTACAATCTTCACAAAAGTTGTAGAATATTTCTGACGCGGGTCTGTAGCTCCCGCCTTCGCTAAAGCTTCCACCTACGCCAATGCTACGGTGGACAGGTCGGCGGGCAGGCAATGGTAGAGCAGCCCCGACCTTAGTCGGGATTGGTTGGATTTCGTTTAACGAAATATATGCACCTTAAAATTAGAAGTGAGTCCGTTCGGGTCTGTAGCTCAATGGTAGAGCAGTGGCCTTTTAAGCCATTGGTTGGGGGTTCGAGTCCCCCCGGACTCACTTCTGATTTTTAAGATCTCCTCATAATGTTTTTCACATATATTCTCTTTAATTCAATTGTAAATAAATACTATATTGGATCAACTTCAGATATTGAAAAACGTCTGAAGGAACATAATAAACCGACCCATAAAACTAAGTTCACACGTAAACAGCCAGGTAAATGGGCTCTAGTTTATACTGAGACTTTTGCTACAAGGCCAGAGGCGCGAAAACGTGAAAAACAAATTAAACGTTGGAAAAGCAAAAAGAGGATTTCTCAACTGACAGAGCAGTCCCGACTGTAAGTCGGGATTGGTTGGGGGCCTGCCTACCGCAGGCAGGTTCGAGTCCCCCCGGACTCACTTCTGATTTTTAAGATCTCCTCATAATGTTTTTCACATATATTCTCTTTAATTCAATTGTAAATAAATACTATATTGGATCAACTTCAGATATTGAAAAACGTCTGAAGGAACATAATAAACCGACCCATAAAACTAAGTTCACACGTAAACAGCCAGGTAAATGGGCTCTAGTTTATACTGAGACTTTTGCTACAAGGCCAGAGGCGCGAAAACGTGAAAAACAAATTAAACGTTGGAAAAGCAAAAAGAGGATTTCTCAACTGACAGAGCAGTCCCGACTGTAAGTCGGGATTGGTTGGGTTTGTGTAAAGGAATCCCCCTTGTCCGCCTTTGGAGAACCGGACTCACATTTAGTCTTCGAACACAGCGAGAAGGAACTAAGTATAGAGTCAGAAGAAGCTGAATCTTGTCGAAGCTTTAGTGAAGACAGATCAGCGTAGTCTTGACTCACATTTTTCCAAAAAATCCTTCAATAAACAACACAACTAACCTGCTTTCGTTGTATAATGTTCTGCTTAATTTTTCAAAAATATATACATGCCTAGATATAACAAAAAAGTTGTAATGCTTATACTTGATGGTTGGGGAATTGGACCAAAAGACAAATACAATGCAATTGATAATGCCAAAACCCCAAATTTTGATCGAATGATTAGAAAATATCCAAATATTCAACTTAGAGCTGATGGACCTCACGTAGGCCTGCCAGAGGGACAATTTGGCACATCTGAGATCAATCATCAGGTAATTGGTACAGGACAAGTTATACTTCAAGACCTCCCAAGAATAGATAGAGCGATAGAAGATGGGACGTTTTTTAGTAATGAAGCACTTGTAGAGGCATGTATTCATACAAAAAAACATAAATCAGCTATGCATATCTCAGGGATTGTTTCTGATGGCAAGGTCCACTGCTCAATTGAACATGCAATCAAATTAATTGAACTTGCTTCAAGAGAGAGGGTTGAAAGAGTTTATTTCCATGCATTTACTGATGGTAGAGATACTCCTCCAAAATCTGCCGAAAAATACTTAAAAGCTATTCAAACTGCTCTAGATAAGGGCAACTTCAAAAAAGCATCAATTGCATCTATCCAGGGAAGATTTTTTTTAGATCGTGACAGAGATTGGGAGAAAACACAGAAAGCAATTGATCTGATGTTTTATGGCAAAGGCATGAAAGTTAATGATTATCAAGCTGCAATAAATTTCAGTTACAACAAAGGCAATACTGATGAATTCTTTGAGCAATTTATATTGGACGAAGAAGGCTTGATTAAAACTGGAGATAGTTTGATATTTTTTCATTATAGAAGTGACAGGATGTTTCAAATTCAGAAATTGGCTCTTGAACAAAATGTCAAAGATCTTGATGTAGTTAGTTTTATTAGTGTATTTGAAAAGAAAAAAACAAATGTTGCTTTCCCTAGACAGGTGATCAGAGAAACTCTTGCAGGAACAATATCAAAAGCAAACAAAACTCAATATCACATAACTGAAACTGAGAAATATACTCACCTGACCTTTTTCTTAAATGCAGGTAGGGAAGAAAAATTCAAAGGAGAAGAATGGGAAATGGTCCAATCAAATAGATTTGTTAAGCCTTTTTATAACTTTGCTCCTTCTATGCAGATAGAACAAATCACCCAAAAAATTCTATCCGCAATTGATGAAAACAAATATGATTTCATCATTGCCAATTATTCAAATACTGATATGGTTGGTCACACGGGCAACTACGAAGCGGCAGTAATTGCGGCTGAATCAGTCGACTATGCTATTGGCAAGATTTATGATTTGATAGAAAATCATCTAGATGATTATGCTTTGATTGTCACAGCTGACCATGGCAATAGCGATGAAATGTGGGATTACAAAGCTAAACAACCTCATACTCAACATACCTTAAATCCTGTCCCTTTCATTTTAATTTCTGATATTAATTGCAAATTGGACAGAAAAGAAAGTCTTGAAGATATCGCTCCTACGATATTGGATCTTATGGGGATAGATAAACCAGAAGTGATGCATGGTAATAGCTTGATTATTGAGAAATAACAAGAAAAATTTAAGAAAATAATCAAGAGGAAATGAAATTTTAATACCTCCTATCAAACTTTGCAAATATAAAATGAAATATTTCAGTTGCCAAAATATTTTGATATAGTTTGGGGAATTTTTAAGAACCCATAAATGCCTGATGCACCTATATTTAAACGTGATTCAAATCAAGATATTGAATGCGCGCGCAATTTTGCAGCACAAACCGGAACCCCATACCAGCATATGCGCAACCTAGAACCGAACCTATGTTTGTTTCTAATGAAGACCACCTAATTCCTAATCCAGATTTTGCTCAAACTGATGGTCCACTCCCAGTAGCACAACCCGCTGTAAAGAGATCTGTTGTTATCAATGGTATCAAAGTAAGAAGATATGATTGGCAAGACGAAGAAGATTATACAGATGCAACAGAACCTGTTGATGCTCATGCCGACAGAATGCCATCTATTTGAACTTATCGTTTATTAATCCAACCCCGCCCATTTCCTTACATCAGTTATCACAAGCCTTGTCTCATCATCAAATTGCTCACTAATGCCTTCTTTTTCTCTATGCCAAACACCATCTGTACAAATTTCTACTTGCTCTACTTGATCTATATCAAAGAGCTTACTATACACCTGTCTATCAATTGGGAAATTTTGTATCGACAGTGAAGCAACTCCACTATCGTTCTTTGTTATTGAACAAACAGCTCCTAATTGTGCAACTTGATCAACTTCTTCATTTTCAATTTCACTTCCATCTTTTAGAATCACTTTGATTTTGACATCTCCATAAGCTGTCACTTGTAATTGATTAGCTCTATTTACTGTAGCATATGCTAAACCTGTAGCAAATGCTACTATTGAGAAGTACTCATTCTTTGGATCTTGATACTCTTTGTGAGAGTGATCATTTCCAAAAGCCTCTAAAATCGCTGCCCTCAGTTTATCAGAATTCATTCTTAATATAATAGCATCAACAAGGTTTTGATCGATATCGCATCCTAATATACCAAGATAATCTGGCTCCACAGATCTATATGCTGACTCAATTTTATTTCTAATCTCATCAGCTACTATCATAGCCATAACATATCCAGGAATTAACTCATTTGGGTGTCCAAAATTTTCTTTATCAGTTGTATAAACACCATTTGGATAAATCAATCCAAGAATATCACGAATGTTTCTATCCAAAATAGTTTTTTCTTTAAAACAATGATACAAGGAACTCACCCCATCACAAACACAAGCAAATGCCGGTATACCTTCTTCTAAATTACCCCTTTGAAATAAGAATAAATCCATAGGCATATGACAATTACTAGGTGCAGGATTTTGATATACCTCTACACCAGTACCACTAAGTAGTTCATTATTTGAATCATGCTCATTTGTACAAATCGATATCTCTCTTATATGTAATGCTTGATTATATCATACCTATATAATTAGCCGTTGTAAGAATATATTCTCCATTGCGTTTGAATGTTAGATTGGATATTATTTTTTTAGTAAGAATTATACTTTTTAGATTACGTTAAAATGCCCAAAGCAGCGGATTTCAGCCTCAAAAACCAGGATGGCAAAGAAGTTAAGTTATCAGACTTCCTTGGTAAATATGTAGTTTTATACTTTTATCCAAAAGATAATACACCAGGTTGCACAGTACAAGGTTGTCTTTTTAGAGATTATCATAGAGAAATAATTGACAAAAATGCAGTAATTCTAGGCATAAGCGCCGATGATGCATCAAGCCATAGAGATTTCAAAAGCAAGTATTCATTTCCTTTTGATCTTTTATCTGATGCTGATCACAAAGTATCAGAGCTTTATGGTGCTTGGGGCACCAAGTCATTTTTTGGCAAGAAGTTTGAGGGGATCAAACGCATGACTTATCTTATCAACCCAAAAGGAGAAGTTGTCAAAGTCTGGGAAAAAGCTAACCCCAAAACAAATGCGAAAGATGTCTTGGATGAATTGATGAAACTTGAACAAAGCTAAAAAATCTCGTAGCTAATAATTGTCACTATTATTGCAAGTAGCACGCCAGCTATTACTTCTACTTTCGTGTGTCCGAGATTTCTTTTGAGATTGTATTTCAAGAACTTCTCTTTCTCATCAAGATCAATAAGCGCTCTGGCATGTTTTTCTGCTTCAAATCTCAAATTTAGCGAGTCGTAAATGACAATGGCCGCTAATACAGAAGATAAGACCACGAAATTTGAATCCCATCCAAATTCATATACAAAAGAAAATACTAGAGTCATAACCAATGTCGTATGGCCACTTGGAAATCCTCCTGGTTCAAAAAGTTTGATGTTATCTCTATGTCTTAGTTTTCGAACTAAAATCTTAATAAGATGCGCCAAAATCCAACTTACGCCAAGAGTTATAAATATCTGGGAAGTAAGCAAATCAATCATAATCTATTATTTTAATAATTAATTTTCATAGCTTCTCTAACTAATTCCATCGTTTTCTCCCCTTCATTTTTTGCTGCCTTTTTTCCATCTTCTAAGATATCAATCACCTCATCTTTGTGTGTTTCATAATAATTTCGTTTTTCTCGAATTGGATCTAAGAAGTTATTTATCGCAATTGAAAGCTTATCTTTGACCTCAACATCACCTACCTGCCCTTTTTTGTATCTATTTTTTAGATCATCAACCTCGTCAACGTTTGTATTGAAAGCATCATGATAGATAAAAACTGGATTACCCTCAACCTTACCTGGATCAGTGGCTCTCAATCTTCTTGGATCTGTGTACATTTTTTTGACTTTGATTGCTACTTCATCAGGACTGTCTCCTAAATAAATAGTATTGCCAAGTGACTTGCTCATCTTCGCATTACCATCAGTGCCAATAAGTCTTGGCATATTCGAATACACTCCCTTGATCTCATGGAAAATCTCTGTTTTATATATCGAGTTAAACCTTTTCTTGGCCAAGTTTGCAAGCTCTATCATAGGAGCTTGATCTTCCCCAACAGGTACTACATCAGCACGTAGGAAATGAATATCTGCTGCTTGACTAATTGGGTATGCGACAAACCCAAAAGGCACTCCTTCTTTGAAGTTCTTTTGCTCAATCTCAGTTTTGACTGTTGGGTTTCTAAGTACCTCTGCATGCTTGATAATATTCATAAAAAATATCGTCAATTCTGCAATTTCTGGAATTAATGATTGGATAAAAATCTTGCTCACTTTAGGATCAATACCAACAGCCAGATTATCTATTGCAGTTTCTAATATATTTTCTCTAACCTTTTCTGGATTGTTATAGTTATCAGTAAGAGCCTGCACGTCTGCTACCATGATAAAGGTATCATATTCATGTTGCATCTTCACTCTATTTTCTAAAGATCCGACATAATGTCCAAGATGCAATTTGCCTGTAGGCCTATCTCCAGTAAGAATTCTTTTTTTCATAATTTATTAATTAATTTAATTAAAGTAATAATAACATATAGCTTTAGCAAGAACATCTATCCAATATCAATTTTCTATTCAATTAGATAAACATATTGTGTCAAAAAGACTAGGTTTGGTAAATCCCGGATTTGAACAGACTGATAAAAAATCGCCATAAAA
>CAYUFB010000028.1:0-12222 GCA_964444125.1 uncultured Candidatus Saccharibacteria bacterium | reverse complement strand
GGTTTATCTTTGGAAATTTGAATTGTTGTAAATTCACTATAATCACCAAATCTGTGGAATCCTTCCATGTAAGCATGTATCGAATATTTACTAACATCGGAGGTTTCTACATAATCATCTTCATAACAGTATCCTTCATTATTTATACAATAAGATGGGACAAATTTAAGTCCAAATGCTGAAACTAGATTTCTTGTATCACTGTATAGAGGGCGTTTTGAGTTGATCTTAATATTCTGCCAGTCTGAATCACTAAACCATGGTTTAATATCCTCAAAATCATGATAGTCTGCTAAATATTGCACAATAGAACTTACGCTGTATAGATTTCCCTCTGCTACTTCTTGATTATGTTTACTGTCAATTTTTCCGTTTACGAGAATTTTCTCTTCTACCAAAATTCTTTTTAACCTTTCTGTCTGGCTGTTTTTCGATACCCCAAATGCTCCAACAAAAGGCAAAATTGAAAATAGAGCTAATCCTGCAACAATTAAATACAGATATCTGATTGATAATTTTGTAAAAAGTCCATACAAAATAGAAATGCTTAACAGTGCAAAACCAAGAATCACTACGTAGTATCTACTTACTGTCCATCCATAATCATCAATTCGGATAAATATTGCCAAGAAATACACAATCATAAAAGGAATAGTCGAAAGATATAGTCCTTTCGTGACAAGGTAGACTTTTTTACTTATAAATTTCAGAGGATTTAATAATTCGGTGTTAATCACAAGAGGTATCATCATCCCGAGGATAATATATACAACTCCTCCCTCAGGCATTTGCCAGTTGATGATAATCTTGGCTATGTAGAGATACAAAATCGCAAGATAAATGAAAATTATAGGTAAAGTAACAAATTTAATAATATTTTTGATTAGTTTTGGATAGTTTTCTTTTTTGTGAAATTCCTCAGGCAAAGCAATCAGAAATGCTGTTGGAGCTAATAATACAAAGACAGTGATAGCAAGTTCAGCATAGATTTCACCATCAATTCTTAAACCAAGTAGTATATCAATAGCTTTCAGGGCAAGGGATAATTGAGCATAAACAATCCCGGATAAAATATATACAATTGAACCTCTAAATACTAATTTGAGGGTATGAAACCAAATATCTTTGCTTTCTGATTAAGTCATAAAATACGGAGAAAGAAAGACAAAAATTATACTTACAATATAAAAAACCCCAACAGTAAAAATTTCGAATGGTTTTAAATTTTCAAAAACGGAATATAGATATGCTGTTAATCCAGCTACAAATACAATTAGTACACCGTAAGAGATTGATTTGTATAATATTTTGTTTTTAGTTTTTTGGAAGAAATTATTAATACCAATTGCAAGCAAATATCCTAAAGGACAGGCAAAAGATAGTGCTCCTACAAAATTCATAACATCAGTGCTTGGTGATTTATCTGCAATGAGATTGTAGGTGATAACTATGTACCAAGCAATACTTAATATAAGCGCCAATAGAAATGCTACAGGATTTGCTTTGATAGCGTCTTTGGTCATTTTGGCTAATGCCTCGGGCTTGATCCTGGATAATAAAGATCGAAATGAAGCCATAAAAACATGCTAATAATTTAAGTAAATATTAACAATAATAGTATAGCAAAAAGCGTTGGACTTTATGTCGTCTTGTGCGGATTTGCGATAAATGACGACTCGCTCGAGATGATTCTAAATAATTCTTTATCATTTTTGCGACAAAATTTTCTAAGCTCAATCATATTTTCTACTCCAAGATCGGCTAATGTCCTTGCTGCATAATGGCGAAATTCATTGATAAAAAATGTCATAGAATTTGCTTTTTCTTCGAAAAACATATATCCCGGTTCTCCTTCGACTTTTTTGGCTCTGCCTGAAAGATATAATCTTCTTTCCAGTAGATCCTCGTTTGATGATTCTATAAGCATCGTAGGCGCACTGGCACTTCCATGATATGGATGGCATGGTTTGCCTGATATATGTTCAAAAAATATATCAGTTAGTTCTATCGTGCCATGTACTAATTTTTGGTTTGATAAAATTAAATCCACGCCCATAAGTAGCATTCCTCCTACTGATTTACCAATCCCCCCCTCTGCAACAATTGAAGTGTTATTGAATCTGGCATCTGTTATGACATCATAAATTTCTTCCAATGTTGTAAGAGCCATGCCATTTGTAGCTGAAGTGCATTGCATGCCTCCACCATGCCCAAAAATCAATGCATCCGCCTTGATGTCATCTGCTATAAGTGCCAGCGCCTGCTCTTTGTCAGCTATTTGCCCGACAAAAATTTCAATATCATCACCAAATTCTTCCCTTAAACGTCTCGCTATTTCGATAACTCTAGGGTCGCCATTTATAGTATAAATTCTAAATAATTTAACTCCTGCTTCATGATAAAGTCTGGATGCTTTGTCCAATTCTTCTTCAATATTTGCATTGCCAAGTGCAGCGCCGATATTTCTTTCTGCTCTATTGTATGCTTTGGCTGTAAGTTTTAATTCTTTAAGAACTTTTTTGGCTGATTTGATCAAGTCTATCTGTTTATCAAAATCAACAGCATTCAAGCTATTTCTATGAGTAAATACCGGCATATGTCCAATGGCTGAAGTTACAAGTACATCTCGCCATCCAGATATTGGAGGCATTGACCCAATGCCATAAATATTGCGAGGGTATTTCCCAATTTTATGAAATAGCCCGTGATCTGAAATATTGCTTCTGCTAACTAATTTTCTTGATGAAATTTTTTTGTAACCAATTTCCTTTAAGGCTGTCGTTTGTGTCACATTCCCTACACTATTTGTCCCAAGTGCTGTTTCAATAGTTGCAGATCTTCTGTTGCTTCTTGGTTCGACAGGAGTGTTTTCTAGTTCATCAAGTATTTTTTCTATAGTAGTATTTTGATTATCCAAAAAAAACTCAGCTCTTTGTGCAAGGGCGAGATATCTACGCTCTGGACCCATTTGCCAAATAACAGGATCTCCATTTTTGTATTGTTTAAGTGTGGATCTATCAATATCAGTAAATAATAGTCCTAAGCTTGCTGATTTAGTATCGTTGCTAAATCTAGTATAGAATTTATTTGATTCAAGTTTTATTGACTCGTAATTTGAGGCATTAAAACTTTTGGACGGTCTATTCTTGGATTCGAGACATTCGAGTTTATAAGCGAAATCTATTGCTTTCATATTCTGTAGTCTTTTGATTCTGACGCGATCTAATTCTTGAGCGTATGGTTCTGGGATCATAAATATCGGGTAGCTCAAATCTACAGGATCATCTAATAGTTCCTCTAGGGCTTTTCTTCTCATTGAATATTTATCTTTTTCTTCTGCACTCATCTGGGCAAAAGTTTTTTGATCATCATTTGGCTGTCCATCTGGAATAAACATATCATCCCATCCAAAACCATTAGTCCCCTTAAGTTTTTCAGATATTTTGCCGGATATCTTGCCTTCTCGAATATGCACTTCTTCTCCATCATAAATTCCAATAAGTACTCTTGCTACTGCTGTTCTATCTTTGTCTCCAAGCCAATTATTAACAATCATCTCTCTCATGGTTCTACTTGATGCAAAATCGTTTATATAAGTACCAGGTCTGCCTTCTAGGGCTAATATATCAAGGGATGTGTCTTCGACAAGTATTGGATTGTATTGATTTTTTTGCCATGCAGCTTTTGCTTTCTCAGAGATTACTTTGTATGGATCGGTTGATTGAATTTCTTCAATATTTAGATCTTTTGAAATTATTTTGTAATTTTTAAGTATTCTTTTAAATTCTTTAAGTTTTTGCTGGTTGCTTGTACCAATTTCTATCACTTTTGTCTCGCGAATTTTCTTGAGTACTTGATTTATGACAATAGGCTCTTGAGTATATAGGCTTCGAGGCATTGAAATGAAATTAAAAAGTAGGAAACAGGATATATAATAGACTTTGCTATATATCTGCGCAAGTTTTGGATAATTTATTTACCAAAATTATTCTTTACTGTATTATGATAGATAACTCCAAGATTAATCAGCTGCCATTTCTTGTTTGGTTCTATCTAACAAGTCGAAAGGATTCGGTTGTCCAGCATCTAAACATCTTCGTTTTATAATATCCCGGAGCATGCGACCGTATTGGAAGTCTATTTCAGCAAGTTGACCACAATTGATATCTGCCCTAGATTTTGTTGCTTGAATGGCCCTGTTATTATTATCTTCTGTTAGGCCTATTGCTTCAGGGCAGTGTCTAAATATAAAGTGATAAAGCAGATGAAAAACTGGTTCCATATATACTCCGTTTTCTGCTGTATCGTACTTCGGATTTTCTTTAGAATGGTCAATGTGAGAGCACTCCCATTTTCCCTCTTGGCCTGTTACTTCAGAACATCCATTTGCATTAGCAATAATCTCTTTCTGGGTTCGCCTAGAAAATGCACATGATGCAATAGTTAGTAATGCTCCTGTTAAGGCAGTTTTAATTATTGGCCCAACAATATCTGGATGTTTTTGATGATTGTTATCTTGTTCAGCCATGAGCAAGTTTCCAAATTACTCATGATTTAATCAACAAAAGTATCTAATATTTGCAAAGTTTTCGTTTTTATAGGAATATATCAAGTTGGGAGATAGAGATTTTGTTTTATTTGTGGATTTCTTGCGTTATAATCTTCATATAACATATTAATTTATCACAATGGCAGAATTCATCATTATAGTACTTTTGGTCTTTGGCTCTTGGTTTGTAGGACTGATATTTAGTATGGTCAAGGTTATCAATGAGTATGAAAGAGGAGTTCTTTTCACCCTAGGGAAATTTTCAAAAATTATGGGACCAGGTGTAAATATAGTGATTCCGATTTTTCAGAAGTTTGTCAAAGTAGATATTAGAACCAAAACAGTCGATCTTCAAGATCAAGAGGCTATTACTAAAGATAATGTGTCGACTAGGATCAGTGCAGTTCTTTATTACAGAATATCAGATGCTGCCAAGAGTGTTATTGGAGTTGAAAATTTCGCAGTTGCCACTTCTCAAATTGCTGAAACGACTATGCGAACAGTTGTGGGAGAATTTGATCTTGATGAATTACTCGCTCATAGAAACAAAGTTGCTTCAAATATTGAAACAATTATCAAGAAAACTACAACTGAATGGGGAGTTGAGGTACAAGGTGTAGAATTAAAAGATGTGATACTACCTGAAAATATGAAAAGAACAATTGCCAAACAGGCTGAAGCAGAAAGAGAAAAGCGCGCAACAATTATCAAATCAGAAGGAGAAAAAGTTGCAGCTGATAATCTTGCTAAAGCTGCTTCTACTATGAGTGGCACTCCAGGCGCATTGCATTTAAGAACACTAAATACTTTAAATGATATCTCATCTGATCAATCAAATACTGTAATATTTGCAGTTCCTTTAGAAGTGCTTAGAGCTCTTGAGGGTTTAAGCGACATGGCCGTCAAATCAGTGAAGAAATAAATGTCTAAAGATTACAGATGTTGGGTTGATACTATTCTCTTTCCCATGGGTATACTATCCAGTTGTCATTTTGCCATAAATAATAATCAGGGAAAATTTTGGTGATATTTGGTTTGACGTGTAATGCGAAAAATTTCGCATTTGGAAAATACTTTTTGATGAACTTCATTGAAGCTCCAGTATCAACTATATCTTCAATTATCAATACTTTTTCTTTTGTAGGAGTTAGTTTGATAGCTTCGATTTTTTTCTGTTCCTTCTCATCGGTATAGGATCTCAGACAAATAGTTTCGAAGTATCTGATGTCTATATATTGTGCCAGAATTCCTGCTGCGCATAACCCTCCACGAGTCACCACATATGCTTTTTCAAATTTGCTTAAGCTTGCTATCAATTCCCTGTTGCCCTCTATTGCGCTTTTAATTTCTTCAATTGTGATATACGTCTTCCCCATTTTAATTTTTTATAAAAAATTAAATTTATGTTATCATGAATTATATTAAAGACAAGCTTATGTCAATTTTTGTTACATTGGCTCTTCTTATTTTGGCCATCCAGGTAGTTTTTTTCCTTTTTGCTTTTGCATTCAAGACGGATAAAGTCACGGATCTGGCCTATGGACTGACCTTTGTGGTAGTTGTGTGGATTGCTTATTTGGTTAGTGATACGAAAGATACTATTAAACTATTATTAACGATACTCGTGACATTATGGGGACTGCGTCTTGCTGGATATTTGTTGTTGAGGATTCTAAAAATGAAAAAAGATGAAAGATTTTCAACGATGAGACAGGACTTTTTTAAATTTAGGGGGTTTTGGTTGCTTCAGGCAGTATCAATCTTTGTCATTATTGCTCCTGTATTAGTTGTATTAAATAGAAAATATGTCCTAGAGACAAATGTATTGGTATGGGTTGGGTTATCTATGGCATTGTTTGGTTTGGTAATTGAGGCTGTAGCTGATATTCAGAAATTTAATTTCAAAAATAATCCTGCAAATAAAGATAAGTGGATAGACTCTGGCTTATGGCGATATTCAAGACATCCAAATTATTTTGGAGAGATAATGATGTGGCTTGGTGTCGCTGTTGTGGCAATTTGTTTTATGACAGGGATTGAATATATAAGTTTAGTTTCGCCATTTTATATTGCTTCTCTTTTGCTCTTTGTATCAGGAGTCCCCTTGCTTGAAAAAAGATGGGATGCAAAGTACAAGGGTAATAAAAAGTACGAGGATTACAAAAACTCAACTAGTATGATTATCCCTTGGTTTAGGTTGTAGGATTTTGTAGGTTATGTAGCTTAAATTGTAATGCTCTATATCACAATTAATAATTCTTGTTAAGATACGTGGATCAGTATTAGTGGGCTCAAGTAAATTCCTGCCAAGTTTTTTGACAAAATAATCGTGGTTGCTTCTGCTATTGACTCCAAATACTAGATCAAATCCATGATCACAAAAATATTGATCTAATGCATTATAAAAAGTATGTGTAAATCCTTTGCCAGCGAGGCGTGTAAGGCAATCGTATAGATTGATCTTGATTATCCCTGGGTCTTTTGCGAATGTTTCTAAAGATAAATAGAATCCAAGTTTTTCGTCAATATTTTGAGCATATACTTCTGCAATGCCTTGTTCGCGACCAGGCATTCTTTTTTCGGCAGCAAGTAATTCGTTATTTACTTGGACAGAAAGAGGGAGGTTGTTATAGTCCATTGCCCTGATAAATCCATAAAACCTGAATGTTTGTTTATCATTAAAAGGAACTACAGAAATTTTCCAGCTTAATTGAATGGGTTGATTCTCGTATTGAAAGCAAATTCGATTAAGGTAATCTCCAATATTTAATATTGATGAAGAAGGTGTCTTCCAATCAATCATTTCTAGAGCATCTTCAGGAGTAAATTGATACAATTTGTTTCTAAATAAAAGATGGATTATACCAAAGGAGTTGAGGTGTTTACACTTTGGCCAAAGGGATTTTCGAATTTTGAATTATGCTTCATATCGTTTGTCTCTCGAACAAGTATGTCCTGTGTCAGTGCTCCACCTTGATCTATCGTTATATCAATAAATTTACGGGAATCCATCTTTATTGGTTGATAAATAGATGAAACTATTTTGGCTTTGTAAGTACCTCCTTCGATGGCAAAACGAAATAGTCCGCTATTATCTGACGTAAATTGTCCAATAGTTTTTAAGCCCTTAAATAATTTTATTGTAATACCAGGTATAGCCGATTTGTCACTAGCCTTAAGTATTCTGCCAGATTTCAATCTTTGCCTCTCTGCTATTACAAATATATTCCAAATTACTGCAAGTGTGTGCATGATCGCCAAAAAAATGTCTACCACTCTTGGGAATAAATAAGCACCATATGTTGATCTTAGAAAGTTAATTACAGAGAAAATAAAGAGATAATAAAGCAGATATTTATAAATATATGGTCTATAAGAACTTACCAGTCCTCCTCTTTGGCTGGTTCTGTCTGTCTTGTAATTTAAATATATGTCTTCAATAATCTCACCTTGAAATACTTTTAATTGTTCAGAGTTGAGTATCAGTTCCTGGGGATCGAACCCTTCAGCTTCAACCAAAAGTAGGTAGTTAGCTGATTCAACTGGGGCAAATAGTTTATATCTTCCTTCGAAATCTGTAACTGTATAGTTTACTTCAATGTTGCCATCTGGACTAATTTTGAATAGTCGTAACATCGCAAGTGATATTGGTTTATTTCTTTTTCTGTCGGTTACTTTGCCATAGGTTTTTCTTTGTCTTGGAATGGCGATAAATATAAATAGAAGCATCATCTCCAATAGTGTTCTACCTTTGTACAAAAGAATGGTTGCTATGATTGATGAAATCGCTGCAGTAAGCGTAATGATTCTATAAGAATTATGATAAATATCGTTGAGTAATGTAATGCCCTTGTTTTCTGGAAGGTCGTACTTGAAATTATCTTTAGAAAATCCAGTGGTTTTGCTAATTGTCTCTATTGCCTCCTCGTAGTTAAAGATACTTACGTAAATCATGAGAACTGTTGCAACAAGCATCATTGCTGTTATGACCCATGTAAGTATTTTTGTTATTGAAGGTTTTGGGGTCATAGGTTGTGTTATTTGAATTCTATCTGATCAATTCTATCAACCAATCTCCATTCTCCATTATAATATACTAATGCATCTAGTCTGTATTTATCTGAATTATCTTTTATGTAATAGCTACTTAGCTCTAGCGTTGAAAGGTATGATTGTCCACGGTTACTATCGTGGGTGTATGGAGTGCTCTTTTTGTCAAGTAGATAGCCAAATGCTACTGTTTTGTTGTTGGGGTCACACGCCTGTATGCTCATATCAAAGTCTTCTAGAATTGAATCATCGTGTTTTTTTGCAGAGAAATATATGCTGTTATCTGAAATGCCTGATTTATAATCTTTCAGGTTAATTTCGCGAACCCCATTATCAGGTCTTGTTTCTCCCCAGCCTACATTTTCATCTGATATATCCGATACTACAAGTTCAAATTTATATCCAGATATTTTTTCGACATTGTCTTTGGAAGAGAAAAGGCAATTATGTAGAGTCTCGCTGCTAGATTCGTTTGACTTCCTATCATCTTCGCTCTTGCTGTCTGTAAAACTGGTATCATTCTCTTGATTGTCTGAATCAGAATCCTTAACAATAATTCCAAAAATTAAAATTGTTAGACTTACAAATACACAAAGGACTAGACAAGATACACCGCCAATAATCAAGAGTGCTGATTTTTTCATTAGTTTTATGGATAAAATATTGATAAAAGTATAATATGTTCAAAGATCTTTGTAAATGGTCGAATAATTGGTTTAGCCTATACATTGGCAATGAATTATTGATATAATTGCGTGTTATTTGAAAAGGAATTGTTTGTTGCAGGATACCGATTGCTTCGTTAACTCAGCACAAGTCGGGCATCCTCGCCAGGAATAGAGCTCGCTAAGTGAAATTTTTGTGAATGCGGGATACCCATTCGGGCATCCTCGCCAACACTAACGCTCACTTACGTTCGCTAAGTGTTGCGGGATCGTCCTAACGGTGGTCTTGCTGATGGCGAGTGAAATGAGCCAGAAGCTTAGAGCACCTTAGTCCCGTAAAATGAGCGAAGCGAGCTTTTACGGGATAATGGTAGGATGATAAACTTTATAATAATTGAAGAAGCAAAAAATAGTTAGTTTGTAGGAGATACTGATATACTAACGTTGTTATTTTAAAAGATAATGTTTGTTGCGTGACCTGCCTTCTCCCGTAGAACGGGATTCGTCAGGTCCTCGCCAACACTAACGCTCACTTACGTTCGCTAAGTGTTGCGGGATCGTCTAATGGTAGGACAACGGCCTTTGAAGCCGTGTATCTAGGTTCGAATCCTAGTCCCGCAACTTCCGATGAGCAAAGCGAATCGTGAAGTTGGCGAGGGCCTGCCTTGGGCACGGTCCCGCAACCATCAACTAGAACTTTGTTCAGTTCATGATATGTCGAGAGTTGATGAGAAGTTTAGCCCGAAAAGTGAACGAAGTGAGAATTAAGGCAGGTTACGTAGCAAAAAAAGTGTTATAATAGCAAGTACACGGAGCATAGTTCAGTTGGCTAG
Source organism: uncultured Candidatus Saccharibacteria bacterium (assembly GCA_964444125.1). Taxonomy (GTDB): domain Bacteria; phylum Patescibacteriota; class Dojkabacteria; order B142; family JAFGMG01; genus CAYUFB01. Next base: position 2,125 of record CAYUFB010000028.1, on the reverse strand, counting down.
AACGCTCGGTTTGGGACCGAGAGGTCGTGGGTTCAAGTCCCGCTGCTCCGATTTTTCAGGACGAGTGCTTCCGCAAGGTCACTAAAAGCCTTATACAATGGGCTGATTTCTAAGTTCGTAAGTTTCCCATTTTCAATCTTTGGACAGTTCGTAAACATGTCCGCCAGTATCTCTCTACGCTGATCAAATGAGGCTATTTCCCAATATCTTGATATTTGAGATCCAAAATTATAAAGCATTCTTAACTGTGTGATGATATCGTTGTAATCTATGGTATCTTCATTCACAGCCAATTTTGCAATTACTTCACGCCCTTCTAATTCAGATTCTCTTTCTTTAAAGGTTTCTTCACTAATTATTCCTTTATCAAGTCTTTTGTCTAACCTGACTCTCTCAGCTTTGATATCCTCAAGCACCTTTTGACTATGCCTTAAATTGTTTACAGCATCTTTATGCTTTTTCTCTAATTCTTCCTTAACATAAACATTCACTACTTCCATAACATCGGGAACTATTCTTAATGTATCGATGGTTTCGTTAAAAGCTTTATTCACAATTGATTCTCTGATGTTTACACTACGATGAATTTTATTTCTACAGCAATAATATAGATGTTTTGTACCAGTACCGCTTGTTGAATAAGCCGCATAAAGAGGCTTACCGCATTCAGGACAGGCTACAAATCCTTTGAAAACAAAGTCGTACTTGCCTTTCTCTTTAAGTTTTATATTACCTCTATCAATCATTATTTGTTGAGCCATTTCAAAAATAGTAGTAGAAATAATTGGTTCGTGCAAACCTTTTGTTTGCCTATTAATTTGTTTATATTCAACTATTCCCTCGTAAACAACATTATTCAACATTTCTTGTATTCTGCTTTTTGAAAACTCCTTTCCATTTCTTGTTACATATCCTAACTTTTTCAATTTGTATGCAATCGCTTCAAATGAATAATGCCCAGTAATATATAAAGAGAAAATTTTTCTCACCACCACAGCTTCTTTAGGTACAATTTGCATAATTTTGTTTCCTGTTTGAACAGTATATCCATATGGAGCAGTTGCCATATGATAACCACTTTCAAATCTTTCCATCTTTCCTTTTTTAACTTCAGTTCTCAAGTTATCACTATAAAACTGAGCCATAGATGCCATGATGTTTTCAAGAAAAATCTCGTGAGGAGCATTTCCTAACTGTTCAGTACAAGATACTAAATTTGTTCCATACTTTTGAAGTATTGCCCTTAATGCTGAGTGATCAACTATAGAACGAGCGAATCTATCAAGCTTATGAATTATTACTGCATGAACACTATTGTGTCTGCAGAAGTTTATTAGCTCATTCAAAGCAGGTCTATCACTTGATGTACCTGTAAAACCTTCGTCTCTGAACACTTTCATTATTTTATAGCCATCGTCTTGTCCTTTCTTTTGACAAGCCTTGACCTGTGCCTCAATGGAAAAGCCTTCTGCTTGTTCCCTTGAAGATACTCTTGTATATATTACTGCTGTTTTCATATTTAATACCTCCTTTTAGTAACAAAAAAAGGGCTACTCGTTGGACACAACTCCATTTGCATGAAATTGTACGAATAGCCCTTACTACTATCAAATAACCCTTTAATAGCTTTGGGTTCATGCAAATAATTAAGTTGTGTCCATTTATATATTATCATTTTTGTTATTTTTCTTAAAGTTTGTATATATACTATTTTCGATATCCGTTATTAGTTGTTCTTCCTCTTGTTTAGAAAGCATTCTAATTTCATCTGTATAACAATGAATTAATTCATGTATTAAAGTTGTGTACTTTTTTCTTGAAGGTAACTTCTCGTTAATAACAATCAACCAAAATATTCCCTTTTCTGCAATGTAAACTCTTTGAGCATTAACATTTTCCTTAAATTGTGATTCTTCAATTTCAATATGCGGATACATCTCTTTAGCTATAGTCTTTATATATTCATATTTATTGGGGAATCTTGTCCGAAGGCTTAATGCCGATACTTTCAGCATGTCTTGGACAAGAGGCAATATCATTTTCCCCTAATTTCCTAAAATAAATTAATATAGAGGCAGTCATTGGGCAGTTCCTTTATTAACAATTAAATTAGTTTCTACCTAAA
>CAYUFB010000027.1:0-13609 GCA_964444125.1 uncultured Candidatus Saccharibacteria bacterium | reverse complement strand
GAGCAATGGCGGAGAAAACCTCCGCCATTTTGCTTACTTTCTTTATCTAAAGCCGAAATAGAAAGTAATAAAGAAAATTGGCTTTAAGTTTTCTTATGGACATGTTAGTATTATTTAACCTTTTATTGCTAGGAATTCTTTAAGTCAATAATATGCAACACATTGGCAATTTAATTCAAGATTTGAGAAAAAGAAAGGGACTTACGCAAGAAGAACTTGCTCTAAAGTCTGGCGTCTCATACACCTCTTTAATCAAAATAGAGAGAGGTAGTGTTCAAAATCCTACAGTTAAAACAATAAAAAAGTTAGCAGATTCCCTAGAAATTTCTGTTGACATCCTCTTAGGAAAAATTAATTTAGATGATAAGTCCAATTCTGAAAATGAAAAGTAAAGATGAGACTCAAAATGAAATATTGAAGTTGAAAAAGCAAATCGAAAGGCTTAAGAAGTCAGTCAAAAAACAAAAATATGGACTTGTTTGGATAGATGTCCCAGAAGCTTTCGAAGATGATGTAGAGAATAAGTTACCTATCCTCAAGGAGGTTCCAGAACTTGCGATCAAGAATGATGATGAAAAACCAACCAATATTCTAATTGAGGGAGATAATTACCATGCTCTTACATGCTTGAATTACACTCATAAAGGGAAGATAGATATTATCTATATAGATCCGCCATATAACACTGGTTCAGATGGATTTCGCTATAAAGATAAACGAGTGTTAGAAAAGTATCCCGATGGAACGGAGGTTCCAAAAGATCATCCATTACGACATAGTTACTGGCTGTCATTTATGACAAAAAGACTTGAATTAGCAAAAGGATTACTAAAAAAGGATGGGATGATAGCAGTTTCCATAGATGATAATGAATTCGCACAACTGAAATTTATATGTGACGATATTTTTGGTGAGAATAATAGACTTTCAACCCACCATATTAAAGTAAGATACGATAATAAAAGCCTAAATGAAGACAATGACTGGCAACCAGTAATGGAATTCCTACTAATATATGCTCGAGATAAATCTGCCTTTAAAGCTAATAAACCTTCTGAGGATTATAACCTTGAAAAATTCAAGTATCGAATTAACGAACTTAGCAAAGGTCATGAGATACAAATTGCGGGGAGAAAAGTAACTATCTTCAAAGATGGTGAGTGGGAAATAGTTGCAGAGCCTGAGGGTAAAGTCGGATTATTGAAAGAGACATGGGCATCCGGAAGTCTTGTAAGACAAAGTGGCACAGCTGCTGAGTTTCTCGCTAAATATTTAATAAAGAGAAAAAATGAGGATGGATTGAACGTCTTATACAAAATCGATAATATGGGGGAAGATGGCTTAGGATATAGGTATGTTTCTGGTCCACGTAAAGCTAATGCAATTAGAGGAAAGTATTATTCCGGGATTCCTTTAGAGCGTTTGTCTGAGTTGGAAGCAGATGGAGCCTCAGTAAAATATCGCCCAATATCTAATTTCTACGATTTTAGCGCCGATTTTGGAAATATTAGACATGAAGGAGGTGTTGCATTTAATAGTGGGAAAAAGCCTATTAAGATGCTCAAAGAGATTATTAATTATCATCCTAATAAACAAGCAACAATATTAGATTTTTTTGCAGGGTCTGGTTCAACTGGACATGCTGTAATTGATCTAAATGATAATGATAAGGGTTCTAGAAGGTTCATTTTGATTACAAATAATGAAGGAGGAATAATGAAAGATATTTGTTATCCCCGAATTCAGAATGTGATTAATAACAATTCAGTAAGATTTTATTCGACTTCATTTATTGGCAAAAGAAGTATATTAAAAATAAAGGATGAAGATAAAGTTGAATTAGCCCACAATGCAGGAGAATTACTTGCGTTATCAGAAAACACTTTAGATCAAATTAGAAAAGATGATTGGATGCAAATTTACGAAAGCCCAGATAGATATACTGCCATATATTTTCGAGAAGAATTAACTAAGCTCGAAGAATTTAAGAAAATAGTTAGGGGTCTTGATAAACCCGTTTCAATTTATGTGTTTAGTTGGGGTGAGAATGAATTCCCGGATGATTTTGATGATCTGAAAGACGCAAAAATAAAAACAATACCAGCTCCTATACTGGAAATTTATAAACAAATTTACAATTTGAATACAAAATAATATGGCACAATTTAATTTACTAGAATTTCAAAAAACAGCAGTAGAAGAACTTCTTTCTACCTTGACGTCTCTATAGCAAACTCCTAAAAGACAAATCCCTTTGATATTTAAATCTCCTACTGGAAGTGGAAAAACTTTTATGATGGCGCATTTCATGAGGGGTTTAAATCATTTGCCTAATTGGGATACTGACAAAGCTTTCGTATGGATCACTTTCAGTGATGAGCTTGCCATGCAAAGTAAGGATAAATTTTATAAGTATTTTGAGAATACACTGGAAAACGAATTGATTACAGTACAAGATATTGATTCGCGAGGGATTTTATTAAAGAACGATATTCTTTTTATCAATTGGCAGAAAATTGTATCAAAAAGTGCTGAAAATAGAGTTTTAAGAAGACCAGAAGATGAGCTAATGCAAAAGGAGAGGGGGAAATACTTTGAAGACATGATAGACGCCACAAATAAGGCTAGTAGAGAAATCATCTTAATAGTTGACGAATCACATAAAAATAGTAGGACAAAACTTGCTCAAGAGATCATTGATTACATAGACCCAAAAGTGATAGTAAAAGTTTCTGCTACACCAGAAGAAGAACCAACTATTTCTCAAGTAAAAAACAATGAGGCTGGATATGTAGAAGTCCCCAGAGATAAAGTAGTGGAGGAAGGATTAATAAAGGATAAAATTGTAGTTCAGACAGATGAAGATTTAGAAAAATTCCAGGGAAGGGATTTGGACGAGGTGCTTATTGATCTAGCAATAGATAAACGGAAAAACTTACTTAAACAATTCAAGTCAGTAGATAAAGAGATCAATCCGTTAATATTGATTCAACTACCGAATGACGATAAAAAACTTATTGAAATTGGACAAAAAACTAAAGAACAAGTTGTTCTTGGGCTACTAGCTAAAAGAGGAATCAAGGAAGATAAAATAGCTATGTGGTTCGATGGAAATCAAAAAAATATGGAATTTGTAACAGAGAATGATAGCGACATTGACTTTATGCTTTTTAAGCAAGCAGCTGGGACGGGTTGGGATTGTCCGCGAGCACATATTTTGGTTATGTTTAGAGAAATCACTTCCCCAACATTTTACACTCAAACTATTGGTAGAATTCTTAGAATGCCAGATCCCGAAAATGCAGAAGACTATGTTAATCACTCCGATCTTAGAACAGGCTATTTATATACAAATTATAAGCGTAGTGAGGTTAGTGTGCCTGATCAATCTTTGTTGAATAAGCCACTGGTCTTTTTGTCTAAACGCAAAAGTGATATTACGAACATAGAGATAGAATCTGCTTTCGTTACAAGAATAGATTATGGAGATTTAAGTAATTCGGCTAAGTTTCAAATGAGTTTTTTGAAGTCGATGAATGAATATTTTGATATCACTGGGAATGATATTTTAGGGAAAGCTAAAAAGAAGCTAGAAACAAAAGGTATTGAGTTGAATCCAGTAATAACTAATCAAATAGTTGTAAATGCAGAATTCTCAGATTTTGATCAATTAAGTCTTAATTTTGCAAAAGAGGGAGAAGACGTTGAATTAGAGATGTCGCATCAAGATATTGAAAAAACTTTTAATTATCTATGCTTTGAAATTTTAAAAGAACAGACTGAGAAAGAGGCAAAGATTACTAATATTGCTCGTTCATGGAGTCCGCTTAAATCTGCAATCAGAGTATGGTTCAAAGGTATCTTTAACGAAGATAGTTCCTATTACTACAAAGTTTTCATATTTGATGTGCTTAAAGGAGAAAGCAGTATTTTTAAGCAGGCAATCACACAAGCGTTAAAAAATTATCGACCGATACTACAGAAGTTACTTGCAGAGAAGCAGGAAAAGACTGAAAAAGAAGAAACCCCAATATTCACTATCAAAGATGAATACGCCTATACGGAAGATTATGAGAAAATTGATCAGAAGCTATGCGTTCTTGAAAAATTCTACATAAGAAAAGATTTCGATGGTCGAGAAAATGAATTAAAATTTATGAAATATATTGATGGCAAAAAGGACTCTATTGAATGGTGGTTTAAAAATGGTGATAGTGGCAAGGACTTTTTTGCAATCAAGTATTTCAATACAGCCAAACAGGAAGATGCCCTATTCTATCCTGATTGGATTGTCAAATTCAAAGATGGAAAAATTGGAATTTTTGATACGAAGGCTGGCAGAACAGCCACCGATACTGAGGGAAGAGCCAAAGCTCTCGCTAAGAAAATAAAAAATTTAGGTAAAAGTTTTGTAGGAGGAATCACAATCTATGAAAATGGTACCTGGTATTACAATAACAACGAAGATTATAAGTATAAGATTGGGAATTTAGTAAGTTGGGAGATGCTGGAAGATATCTTTATTTAATTCAGAAGCATAGGATGAAGAGTGATAAGTATAAACGAGGTTCAGAGTGGAGAAGATGGGATTTACATATCCATACACCCAAGTCTATAGTTCAGTTTTATGGAGGAGATACTGAGGAAAACTGGGATTCTTTTGTTGATAAGTTGTCAAAACTTCCAGATGAGATCAAAGTTGTTGGGATTACCGATTATCTATTTATTGACGGATATGAAAAAGTATTGACATATAAGGATAAATTGACAAATTTAGATCTTATTATCCCAAACATAGAATTTCGACTAAATAAATTTGCCAATGGGAAAAAACGACTGAATCTACATATACTATTTGACCCTGAAAGGGTTCAAACTCAAGATATCAAAGAACAGTTATTAAGCTGCCTTTCCAAAGCTTATCTTATTGATACTGGAGAGGAATGGAATCAAACTCCAACTATTAAATCTCTTAATGAACTAGGAAAATCAATAAAAAATAAAGCTCCTGAGGAAAATTCTATTCACTCTAAAACGGATCTCGAAATAGGCTTTGAAAATATTACTTATGACCTAAATGATATTCTTCTACTTCTTGAAAAAAATTGTTTTAAAGACAAATATCTAATTGGGCTGGGATACTCTGAGTGGGATCAATTCCGATGGGACCAGTCGGCCGCTGAAAAAAGACACATTATCAACAAAGCACACTTCCTTTTAACTAATAATAAGAGCCTTGATGAAATATCTGGACATAAGGAAAAGTTAATCGAAAATGGTTTTGAAAAACTTATTCTACACTCCTCAGATGCACATAAAGAAGAAGATTTACAAGGATCAAAATTATGGGTAAAGGCAGATCCAAGTTTCTCGGGTTTAAAGCAAATAATAAATGAGAATGAGAGAGTATATTTGGGAGAAGACAAGCCCTACTATAAAAATGATTTTCAGGTGATTGATTCAATAAAAATTGGAAAGTCAAACGGTTGGTTTAAAGAAGACCAAGAAATACTTTTGAATGATAGTCTTGTAACTATAATAGGAGGCAGAGGATCGGGTAAATCTGCTCTAGCCGAAATGATAGCTTTAGGAGTTGGATTGAGAGACAACAATACAGAGTCTTTCATTACAAAAGCACTTAAATATAAAGACTCCATTTCTACAGTCGAAGTTACTATCACCTGGAAAGACGGTACGAAAACTATTGGCGGTCTTGAAAAAATGTTAGAAAATGAAGAAGAGTTAATTCAATTTTTACCTCAAAGCGCAGTAGAAGAATTATGTTCTCCTGCTGGCAACAAAAAGCTAATTACACAAATAGAATCGGTAATATATGACTCATTGGATACGTCAGATCGTTACGAGAGCTCTAACTTTACAGAACTTAAAGGGATCAAACTTCAGGAATTTGAAACACAAATTAATAAAAAGACTGAGGTCTTAAATAATTTGAATTCTAGAATTTACGACTTAGAAGAAAAAAGCAGTAGACTTGACGAAAAGATAAATTTGAAAAAAGAGTGTGATACAAATTTGAAAAAATTGAAGGAAAAAGCTATTAAATTGCCCAAGGAAGATGAAGATAAACAAAATAAATTATCTAATCTAAGAGGGATTGAGAGAAAAATTGAAAAATATATTGCAGCGAAAAACCGCAACTTAAAAAAAATAGATGAAAGTCTAATGAGAATTAAATTAATTAAGTCAGATATATCTAATCTTGAAACCGATCTTAAAAATACACTTAAGGAACTATTGGTTGACACGTCGGAGGTGGAGAATCTAAGCATAAAAGTTCAGACGGAAGATTTTATTAGAGTATTTCAATCAAATAAAACGTCGGTTAAAAATGAAATCGAACAACTCAAAACAGGCGATGCGACCAAATTACTAAACGACATTCTAGATGGATCTGAAATTCATTTAGAGAAGGGAATTAAAAATTTTAAAGATGTAAAAACTAATATAAATTCTATTGAGAGTCAAACTAAACAATATCAGACACAGATCATTAGATTCCAAAAACACAAAAAAGAAATTTTAGATTTATCAGAACGAATAGAAACACTTACTGATGAAATCGAAAAAATAAAAAGCATAATAATTCCCGAAATTAAGTCGTTACACCAGAAGAGGCTTGAAGTCTTTGGAGAAGGGATTACTTTAGTAAACAACAAACAAAAGGCATTGCAGAAAATATATAAACCATTACAAGACACTTTGGACGAAGGCAATGAAGCAGATCAAATGTTACAATTTATTTCCAAAGTAAATTTTGATACCAAACAAATGAGTAATAATGGGTTAGACATTATTGATCGTGGGAGGAAGGGGAATTACCGGGAAGAATCAGCTCTCTACGAAAGGCTCGAATCTTTTTGGAACGAGATTAAGGATGGATTAAACGATGGTGATATTATAAAAAATAGTATGAACTCCCTTTATAAATCTTTCCAAGGAAAACCCTCTAACGTTTCAATAAAGGAACAAATTCGAAATTCATACACAACTGAAGATTTCTATAATTGGTTATTTAGTCTGGAATACTATGATGTGACATCAACCATTGCATTTGGCAAAACACCTCTCGAATCATTATCTCCTGGGCAGAAGGGTATTGCCCTATTGCTATTATTTTTAGCTATAGATAAACGTGATCATAGACCATTAATTATAGACCAACCAGAAGACAACTTGGATAGTTTATCTATATACAATGATATAATTGAATATTTTAAGAAAAGAAAGCTTAGTAGACAAATAATCATTGTGAGTCATAATCCAAATTTGGTGGTGAATACCGATTCTGAACAAGTTATCATTGCAAGTTTTGATGGTGAACAAACACCAAGAATTGAATATATCACAGGTTCTCTTGAATCTCATGCTGAAGAGGATGGAGCAACGCCAGTAGAAGATTTACCAGATGGTATATTAGAAGTAGTATGTAACATTTTGGAGGGTGGTAGAGTACCAATGAAAAAAAGAAGTGATAAATACTTACTTTCACCAAAAATTGCTCAAGAATATAAATAGAAATGACTGAAGAAAAGAGAAAGTTATTATGTGTTGATTTTGAATTTCAGAATGAAATTTACAACAAAATCATGTATCGCCATACTTGGCTCGATGTTGTGACTGTAAATCAAGCTGATAAAGCACTTTTACTTCTTGAAAAAGAAAAGTATGACTTTTTGATCACCACGATTGTAATGCCGGGAGGAACAACTGGACTTGAATTGATTGATGAAGTTCAAAAAAATCCTAAAAAATATGCAAAGCCTAAAATTGCAATATTAACTGGGCTGGGAGGTGATAAGTTTCACGAAGAAGTTGTAAAAAGGCAAGTTGATCTTATAGACCGTTATGAAAGGCAAATTAAGGATGTAGAGGAAGATATTGATCTGTTCTTGAAAAATCATATTCACGAGATGGAACAACCATATCCAGAGGACGATGTAATAGCCTCCATGAAAAATTCCAAGTTACAGAAAGAAGTCAAAAAACCTTCGCTACTTCAGTATCATCATCCAACTAGCTGTTCAGAGTGTAAAGGGAAAAATTTCGAGTGGATACGTTTTGTCTCGCCGGATTATACTTGGAAAGCTTTATGTGGAAGAGATTGCTGGCTTCTAATCTGTAAGGACTGCAAGAAACAATATCAACAAATTATAAGAATTCTTAACTAATTTGTATTGGAATACATTGTTTGTAAATAATCTCCCGTGTATTATGTGACCAATTTTACTCATTATAGTTTCTAATATGACTAAACCAATCGGCTGGTCAGACACAAAAATAATTGACAATAAAATGTATGTCCTTGCAGAAATGAATGATGGACAATGCATTGTACTTGTCGGCGATATACCCGATGAGATAAGACCCGAATACGGATGGCAAAAATATCCATACGAACCTAAGGAGGAAATAATCCTAGAGCATGGAAACCCACTTGACTTTGATTCCGCAAGGAGAGTATTTAAGCAACTAAAGAAAGAAAACTACGTAAAAATTACTTCTGAGGCACAATAGCTCTGTAGAGTTTGCTAACCAACCAGAAAATTACCCTAAATGGTAAAGCAATAATACTTGAAATAATGCCGAAATTTTTAGTCCCGGAGTTTCTATATACGGTTGCTCCTTTTCCGTGCTTATATATGGTCATGATAAAAACTTAATACTAAATAACTATATCAGATATTCAAAAGTAGCGTTCAACTGCTATTTTATAATAAAATCAAGCATAAAGAGAAATTTCTCGAAACTGCCCCAAAAATGATATACCTATGATATAATCGTGACATATTGCTGTATACTTATATGGTAAATTTTGCTACTTATGTTAATGGTCGACGAAACAAATAGACAACAATCTCAAACCGGTGATGTTCTTGCAAGAGCTGGAGAACAAGTTCATCATATTGAACTTCCAGGCATGGAAGTTGCTTTAGCTGATTCAGAGGAAGTCTGGTTGCCACATGATCCTACAATTAAATTCATTGAAGTTCTTTCCGATGATCAGATAGTCGCAGAAAGCATACAAGGAAGACGTGTGCTTGATGTTGGGACTGGTTCTGGAATTATTGGGATTCAAGCACTAAAAAGAGGTGCTGAATATGTTGCAATGACAGACATAAATCAATCTGTGATTGAACTTGTACTAAGAAACCTCGAATTAAATGGATTAAGAGACGGGGATTCACAATTTGCTGTTGCCGATATTGATGGCTTTATGGGTATACAAGAGCCTTTCGATACAATTATCAGCAATCCACCAGTACAACCTGCACATCCTACAGCACATCTTGATAATCCTGCTGCAAAGCATAACGAAACACTAAATGGAGGAAGATATCTATTAGATACACTTATAAAATACAGCAGATCGTATCTAACTCCAAATGGAAGGCTCTATTTACTTTGCTCAAGCAGACATGGACATGCCATGACTAGGGAAATGTTAGATGCACATTATGGAGAAGAAAATTGGGATACTTTGCTTGAATTAGAATATCCAATTGATCCAGAATACCATGGGCCATATATGGATTTCTGGTTACAGATGCAAGCACAGGATGACGATATTCGAGTTTATGCGAGGGATGCAGAAGGAAAAGAAGTTCATCCGGACAAGTATGATCCTAGTGATGCTTCTCTACAGTGGTTTTCTCGATCTTATGTAATAGAGGCGAGAAATATGAATGGGCATCAAGAATAAAGCAATTTCATCTTACTTTGACACACTCCATAAAAAGTTGAACATATCTCGAAAGAGCTTTGCGATATTAACATTCTCAATGAGAATTGCAGTATAAGGCTTCGTTGACGTCATTAAAGAGATTTCTTTATCCGAAATAATCAAAGTAGGTTCAAATTCAAATCCTTCTGGCAAAAATCTCATTTCTCGAAAATACAGCTTGTCATTTTTTCTGATGTCCCTAGCTACTTTAGTATCAATAGCAAGGGTTTTTGCAAAAATCTTCTTCTCTATTCTTTCCGGTACATAAAATTTGTAAGCAAATTCATCAGTAAAAACCTTTTTCCACTCGTCCATGTTTGAAATAAACAGTATTTCCTTTTCCTGATTATTCAGAGTTCTTTGGTGTACATCCAGAAAACCTTCAACACCCTGAAAATATCTTACAGAAAATTCGTTTTTTTCTGAGCCCTGAGGTATGAAATTATTTACAAGGTTTACAAAGTCCCCAAGCTGTCCATTGATATTACTTATTTTGTCTAGTTTACTTTGATACTCTATCTGCTGGTTCATCAAAAGAGTTTCTACACGTCTTGGGTCTTCAGCAATTAGCTTTTTCGTGCTACCCTTCGTAACCTGGGTTACAAGTCCTTTATTTATTAGTCTCTCAATATTTTCATAAACAGTAGTTCTTGGAATCTTGCATTTTCTAGAAAGTTCAGTAAATGTAGAGGAGCCTTCTTTGATCAATTGTAAGTACAAATCTGTCTCAGTTTGAGATAATCCTATCTCCTCTGCAAATCTATAGATTTGTTCAATTGTGTCTGATTTTCCCATAAATTATATATAAGAAAATTTAAGCGTCGGATTTAACCGACATCGACTGAACCCATGAGAACTTTACCAAAAAAAGGCTGTTTTGTCCATATATAATCATTAAAATCGCCCCAAACGTCGCATCTAGGCTGACGCTACACAATTGTACTATTATCTATATAACGTACTGGGATATATAACGCAAACGTGCATTATGAATACAAGTAAGGGAACTAAGCAAAAAAGACTTATCTTCATAATCTCTTCAGAGATGAACTTGTATCTTGCGTGGGCTAGTAAATATAGAAACACCAGTAAATCAAGTATTGTCAGAAATGCTATTAAAAGTATGAAAGAGTTTAAAGAAAACGAAAAACTTTTTACTTCTCAGAAAGAAACAAATGAAGCCACTAGATGATAGACGTCCCACTGCAAGAGTTCTAAAAGAATATAGGGAACGATACGGGATAAGTCAGCTTGATCTATGTGTTAAAGCTGGAATCTCTCAAACAGCAGTTGCTGATATTGAGCGAGGTGCTATTACTAACCCAAGAGTTGAAACTTTGATCAAACTAGCACAAGCTCTCGAACTTAATTCAAAGGAAACTGCCGATTTGATGGGCGTAAACATATATAAAGAGAAAAAGTAAAAAGTGGCATGCATGGTTTAAACCGATTGATAAGGTGGGCTAATAGTATTAGTGTTTTACATAAGCAATATTAAACGAAACAAAATGCTTGATTATGTGATGACAAAAGAAGAGGAGGAAGACTACTCTAAGAATGGCATTGCTTCTTCCAGACTAAAAACTATCTGGAATGATTTTATATCAGGCATGCCAAAAGAGCTGAGATGGGAAATGATTGGGAAAAAGTATTTTTTAGTTCCGCATCCGTTGATTGATGACGCAAGGAATAGTATTTCTTATAACGTGATGTTCAAAGTTGAAGATGCCTCACCGGAACTAAAAAAGTACCTAGAGGACTCGGATAAAAACATAATTATTTGCATGAATGATGAAATTTAGTCGAAAAAACATGAAAAAAGTGCAGAAAAATCAAAAATTTGTATTGCGATACAATGTTTTCTAATCCAGTTTGTGCTATAAACTTAACCAAAAATTATTTATTTTTTATAAAAATAATATGGAACAAGACCCTACAAACCGCCCACCACAAGAAACCCCCTCAGATGATCGACAATGGTTCGAAATAGGTGTCCAACCTGAAGGAGTCGATGATGATATTTGGACTGGTAGTCCAACTCAGGATGATGATTTCGATCCCGAGATGTTCAATAAGCCTCGAAAACCTCTAGAACCTAAAAATTGGACAGAAGTAGGTATTAGGCCTGACAATTACGATGATGATACCTGGTCTGGCGGAGGGAACTGGGACGCAGAATAGATAAGAAATCAATTTATACATAGAGACAATTTTATTCCCAGCAAAAAGTATTTTGTTTTGGGTTGGACACTATGGAAAAAATTAAAACTTACAATTTAAAAGAATATCCAAAGTTCGACAGTGCGTACTGGGGGTTAGAGAGAAATAGTAATTCAAAAGAATTATATTTTGGTTTGTGCTCGCATCAAATAGATGGAAATGGTGCAATATTTAGATTTGACAAAAACACAAAAAAAATAGACCTCGTTTATAGAAATAGTAGCAAAGAAACAATGCCGCATATACTAATATCCGGCAAAATTCATACCCCAATACTAAATCTCAATGACGACAGGATAATTTTTGGTACACATTTTGCATATTTAAATGGCTTACCTACAAACAATCCTTTATATGAGGGTGGAAGACTAGTCTGTTTTAACAAAAAATCAAGGAAAGTGGAGTTTGAGTTCCCAATAGTAGAGAATAATGGAATATTAACTTTAGAAGTTTCAAGTGATTATAGATCTTGTTATTTGATAACTATTCCTGATTTTAGATTTATCCATTACGATTTAATCTCGAAAACAATATTGTACGAAGAGGTGGTATCTAAGCACAGTAGTGTTTGTAGATCCATTACCAAGGATGGCAACGGATTTGTGTATGTCCCCTACGAGAAAAGCAGTTTATTGATATATAACCCAATAAACAGGAAAAGCCTTAGATACAATTTTGAAGAATACTTTAAAGATATAAAATCCGAGGATTGGAATACAAAAGATAGGGGCGGAGTGAACAGAATTGGTAGAGATATCTTCCGAAATATCGTTTATTCAAAGTTTGATAATTCTATTTACTTAATACATGCAAAGGACGGGAATCTATATCAATACAACATAGATAAAAAGGAATTTAGGAAACGTGCAACAATTTTTCCTAGTAATCCGACATCCTATTACCCCACTTTATCCTTAACAATTGTGGGTAAAAAGATTTACTATTTCCCCGCACTAGGATGTTTTGATTATGCGAGATCGAATGGTATTACTAGCACTTCAAAGTTCTTCTGTTTTGATATGGAAAGTGGTGATGGTTATTTACAGGATCTAATATCAGAGGATAACAAAAAAGTGTATGGTATAGGTGGGGTAGCGAGTGACAACAGTCATTTATACCTCTTAGGAAGTATAGAGGCTCAATTTACTGATAATGAAAATAATAAATTGTTTCGTATGCAGGATAAAGATTTCAATTTAGCACTTATGTCTATTCAGTTATGAAACCAAACGAATATCTAACCTTAGTTAATCAACAACTATATAAATATATATCAGAGGACTCGCTTTTCATCATTTCAGGAGGTGTCTCGTATAATTCGAAAACTTACAAGAATAAGACTCCAAATGATTTTGATATGATGCTAATTTTAAGTGATTATGATTTCAATAAATTTGTTGACTGCAAGATTGCCACGATAGAAAAAATCCTGCGGATAAAGAAAGGGAGCAGTTTCTTTGATGACAATACTTTTAGTTTTGCCCTAAGAAGCTATCCTATTGTAAGAGTCTCCGGACAAGGGGTTGATGATGGAATAAAGAAAACACTGAAAATTACTAAATATAGCACATTAGATTTTGACAATTTAGAATGTAAAGAAGCCAATGTCTTTTCTATAGGGAAAACAAAAAATTACTATGAGACTAT
>CAYUFB010000026.1:0-14607 GCA_964444125.1 uncultured Candidatus Saccharibacteria bacterium | reverse complement strand
TTTGTAAATAGCACCAATATTATAGAAAAGACTAAGGATAATTTTCTAAATAATATTTCAATAAAATATCTGTTCAATGATCCGATAAAGAATGGTGATAAAAGGATAGAAATTCGTGCTGTAGACAATTTCCAAGCAACAAGTGAGGATTGTATCAATATCGCTTTTTCAACGATTCAAGGGCTTCATACAAGGCTAAATAATCCTCAAGAAAATAGTCTTACTTATGATGATTTCCAAGATAAGAAAATTGTTCTTATTTCTGATGAAGCACACCATATAAATGTAGAAACAAAAGCCGGAATAAAAACAGATATTACCGGTGAAATTGAAATCAAGGGTAAACTTGCCAAAGAAGAATTAGAAGAAATTATTTCTTGGGAAGGAACAGTGAACCGAATCTTCAATGCAAATCCACAAAATGTGTTATTAGAATTTACTGCTACGATGGATTTGAATAATCCAAATATTGTCAAAAAGTATGCTTCAAAAATACTTTTTGATTATCCTTTGAAGCAATTTAGAATTGATGGCTATTCGAAAGATGTAAATGTTTTACAATCCGACGAAGAATTGTTCGACAGGGCTTTGCAAGCTTGCTTACTTAGTCAATACAGAAGAAAAATCTTTGAAAAAAATCGTATTCTAATCAAGCCTGTATTGTTATTCAAATCAAAAACAATTCAAGACAGTAAAGATTTTCAGGAACTATTTGCTAGTAGAATTAGGGATTTACAAAAAGACCATATTGAAACTATAAGAAGTAAAGCACAAGATTCTGTATTGAAAAAAATGTTCAATTACTTTGAAACTAATCAGGTTAGTTTTGAAAATCTTGTTTCCGAAATAAAAGAAGATTTTGGTCCAAATAAGTGTATTTCAGTAAATAGTAAGGAAGAAAGTGAAGAAAAACAAATTGCAGTAAATACACTTGAAGATCCGAATAATGAATATCGTGCAATTTTTGCTGTAGATAAACTAAATGAAGGATGGGATGTCTTAAATCTTTTCGATATTGTAAGGCTTTATGATACTAGGGATGCTAAAGATAATAGACCAGGTGAAACAACGATCAAAGAAGCACAGTTGATTGGGCGTGGTGCAAGATATTGTCCATTCATACTTCAAGATTCCGATGATAAATATAAAAGAAAGTTTGATGAAGATTTAGAAAATGAAATGCGTATTTGTGAAGAACTTTACTATCATAGTTCATACAATCCAAAATATATTCAAGAACTTAGAACAGCATTAGTAAAAACAGGTATTGTTGCAGATAAGACTACTAAAAAGAAAATGCTGATCAAAGACGATTTCAAATCTACTAAGTTTTATAAATCAGGTGTCATTTACCTGAATGAACAAACAGCTTATAGACAAGAAGATGTTTTTGGGATTCCATCATCAATTCGCGATACTTTATATTCTGTATCATTGAGGACCGGATATAGCTTTTCATCAGATTTGTTTGAAGATAATTCAAAGGATAAAGGAATTGCGAAGAAAGCAAAAAACTTCGCTTTGAAAGACTTCAATTCAAATATTATTAGGAAGGCAATATACAAGCTAGATTTCTATAGTTTTTCAAACCTCAGAAACTTCTTTCCGCATCTAAAATCAATAACAGAATTTACTACAAGTGAAAACTATCTAGGGAAGGTAAAGATCGAAATCTCAGGATATGATAATCAATTGCAGAATCTTAGTCCGGATGAAATACTTGATGCTTTAGTTCAAACGCTTGAAGAAATATCGGTCCGATTAGCTTCGGGAAAGCTTGAACACAAAGGAAGTTTTGAATTCACCCCATATCTACTAAAGGATAAGATCAAAGATAAGGAACTATCATTTACTATCGATGAAAGCGAAGATAAAGAATTCGGTAAATCGATGATTGATCCTCAAGAAACAAATATTTTCTTAGATCTTAGCAATAAATCATGGTATGTATTCAATGATTGTTTAGGCACTTCAGAAGAAAAGTATTTTGTAAAATACATCGATAAGGTATATGAAAATCTAGTAGATAAGTATGAAGAAATATTTCTAGTTAGAAATGAAAAGTTCTTCAAGATCTACAATTTTGATGACGGACAAGCTTTTGAACCTGATTTTGTATTATTCTTACTTCAGAAAGGTGATCCAAAGTTCTTATACTATCAGGTTTTTATTGAACCAAAAGGATCACATCTAACCGAAAAAGATATTTGGAAACAAAATCTGCTTGAATCTTTGAAAGAAAAAGTGAAATTTGAAGATCTATACGATAGCAAAGAATATTCGATATTAGGAATGCCATTCTATAACTACACTAACGAAACTGCCTTTGAAAGTGATTTTACTTCTAAATTTTTATAAGTATGAAAAAGGCAGTAATACTAGCAAGGGTTTCAACACCTGAACAAGCTAAACATGGACTTTCTATTGAAGAAATTCAGCTTCCTAAGTTGCGGGATTATGCAAAAGATCATGGAATGGTCATCGACAAAGAATTTTGTTTTCAAGAAACTGCTAGTCAGAAACTAAGAAAACAATTTGATGCGATGATCAAATATGTAAAAGATAATCCGGAAATAAAAGCTATTATTGGTTATCGTGTAGATAGGCTTACTAGAAATTTTCGTGATGCTGTAGCAATGGATAATCTAAGAATCAATTACGATAAAGAACTTCATTTCTTATACGATAAATTGGTTCTAACAAAGGAAAGTTTTGGAAAAGATATTGATAATTGGGATGATGCTGTTCATGATGCAAAAAAGCATATAAATAGATGCCAAGCTTATGCTTTAGAAACAATTCAATCTAAATTGCTTACAGGTCAGATCTATGGCAAAGCACCTTATGGTTATAAAAATTTTACACCTGAAGAAGTAAATGGAAGAAAGCCAAAAAAGACAGTTGTGCTTGTGCCTTACGAAGCCGGAATAGTGAAGAAAATCTTTGATCTGTATACCAATGGTGCAAATTCCTATCTTCAAATAAGTGCAAAGCTGAAAACCGAAGATAAATTGAAGATGCATAAAAGTAATGTAGAAAAGATCATCAAAAATCCTTTCTATATGGGTAAGATGCTTATAAAAGGGCAACTGTATGATCATATCTACGATACAATTATCAGTCAAGAAGTATATGAAATTGCTACTGATATCAGAAATGGTAGAAATAGACTAAAAAAGAAAGGTAAGCTTATTTCTAAGCATGGAATGTATAGTGGTTTAGTCTATTGCGAAGAATGCGGTTGTTCTTTCACTGCTACACCTCGAAGAAAGGTCCAAAAAAATGGGAATGTTCATAATTGGATTTATTATTACTGCACAAATGCCAAAAGACAACATAAAGAAAGACCGGAAGGCATTGAAGAAAAGAAGCTTACAGAAATGTTTGCTGAAATCTATAAAAAAATGAATATACCCGATCCTGAGCTTCAGTGGATGAAGGAACGCATGAAAGCAAGACATGAAGGAAAAGTATTGTTTCAGAAAGAAATGTTTGATACATACACACTAGAAATCAAAAAAAGGGATACAAGAATTGAAAATGCATACTTAGATAAATTAGATGGAAGAATTACTCAGGAAGTTTATGATGATTTACGAAGTAGGTTTCAATCGGAAAAGGATCAATATCTAGCAAAATTGAATAGATTAGACAGGGCAAATGTAGAATACTATACAGAAGCAGAATTATCATTAGACTTGGCTTCTCGAAGTTATACGATATTTACAGGTTCAGAAGCTGATGAAAAAAGACAAATTATCGGATTGACACTTCAAAACCTCAAGATGAAAGATGGAAAACTAGTCTACGAATGGCAAAAGCCCTTTGATAAGATCTTCAAATCAGCAGAAAGTCTAACATGGGGTCCCTCCTGAGTCTCAACTAGAAATTGCTACCAAAAATAGCAATGTTCAAACCTTTAAATATGAACATGATGGTCATTATCTAATTCATACAAAATACAAAGAGATTGCTTCGGAAATTGGACAGTTTATATAGATTAGCTTATAATATTTTTGTATATAAGATAATCTATTTATGCTAAATAGAAAACTAAAAACAATTCTGATCCTCATATCCGCTTCTCTATTGTTTTTCACATCAGTAAGTCCTATATTTGCCAATGACCAAGCAGCACTTACTGAAGTCCAAAAAAAATTAGCAGCAATCAGGAAACAACAACAAGATCTTAAGGCTAATATCAATAGCGAAAAAGCCGAGGCAAGCAAATATGGTGCAGAAATTGTCAAATTAAATAACGAGATTAGAACTCTCCAGCTAAATGTACAAGAGAAGGAATTAGTAATTGATGAATTAAACATCAAGATTGAGATGCTTGAAAATCAAATCATTGAGACGGAAGAAAAAATCGAGCAAACAGCGGAGGAGATAGGTGAATTAGAAAAAGAGACCGACAAACGGCTTGCTGATATGTATTTGGATCTTAAAAGCTTTGATAATAGTGTAAATATGGTTTTCGCTTCAGAAGGCACTTCTGACTTCATCAAAGATGGACTCTACAGGGAAGCTATCCAAGAAGAGACTAATAAACAATTACAAGCATTGGCAAGGAAGAAAACGATTCTAGAACAAGACAAGGAGCAACTCAAACAAGACAAGATACAAGTAGATGAAGATAGGTCACTTCTAATTGAAGAAAAAAAGGCACTTGAATCAAACCAGACAGTACTTGCCCAAAAACGTAGCAAATTTGAGGCAATGAAGAGAGAGTCTGATACCGCAGCAGCAGCACTTGCCCTAGAATACAACTCGTTAAGTGAAGAAGAGAAGAAGCTTCAAGCAGAATTAGAGTTACTCAAACAAAGACTTTTCAATAGTGTCAATGCAATCAATACTGGACAGTGGGTCAAACAAGGCACAATTATTGGCTTTGAGGGCAACACAGGAGTCTCTACCGGCAACCATCTGCACTTCATGCTTAGAATCAATGGAGGTGGGTATCTAAACGCTTGTAGCTACCTTCCTGGTAGACAACTTAGAAATACTTATTGTGGAGTAGCAACCCCAACCATTCATCAGTGGCCTATGGAGGGAAGTATCTCGTTAACTAGTCCATTTGGGCCAAGAGGCGGTAGTTACCATTATGCTATTGATTTATCAAGTGGAGGAAGTGCTCCAATATATGCTGCACACGATGGCTTCATTGCATATGGCAATGATGGCGCTTGTTCATGGTATAGAGGTGCTTATCCATGTAATGGGGCAGGAGCCAATTATGCCAAAATCACATGTCCATCAAATCAACCAGAATGTGGTGGTATCACTATTGAGACAGGATACTGGCATTTGAGATAGTCATCTTTCAATTCAGAAAATTTTCACCTTTTGTTTAGAACTTTTTCATTTCCTAAATATACAATTCTGCAAATTTAGTATATAAGAAATGAAAATAAGGCTTTTGCTGATTTTATTTATAGTATTTACTAGCTTCATTGCTACAAGCCAATCATCAACAGCTGTAAATTGCGAGGGAATCAAAATCAATGAGTTATTGCCCAATCCAGCAGGAGTCGATACAAACAAAGAATGGATAGAACTCTACAATTGCTCAAGTGATACAGTCAATATTGAAGGCTGGTATATTATCGATAAGGCCAATGGCAAACAAGTTTTATCAAAATACTATCTAGAACCAGATGAGTTTTATCTATTCTACACAACCATATCACTTAATCAAACTGACGAAACAATAGGCCTCTATACAAAAGAAGGGAATCTGATGGACTACATATCATATAGTAGCTCGGTTGAAGAAAAAAGTTTATCAAGAATCCCTGATGGAATTGGTGATCTACAAATAACTATCCAAACCCCGGGAGAAAGGAACTTCGTTAATATTAATGAGTTTGTCATTATTAATGAAATTTACCCATCTCCGAATTCTGGCGAAGTTGAATGGTTGGAATTATATAATGACAATGACTTTGAGGTATCATTATATAACTGGATCCTTCAAGATCTCACAGGGCAATTCAAACTTGCAGACAAAACAATCCAGGCTAAAGGTTATCTAGTAATTGATGAAGATCTTAAAATAAGCTTGAGTAATTCAGGAGATACAATTAGCCTACTTAATACTCAAGGTGAAATAATCGATGCCTTTGTCTATCAAAATACCCCAAAAGGCATTTCAAATATTCGAATATTTGATTCAATTTCCCAAACAAAACTCCCCACACCTTGGAAAGTCAATCAATTAGTAGAATTAACTGACGAATTTTTTGGTCTAAATAATATTTCTATACAAGAATTCAAAGAAACACAAGCTACTAACAGCATGATCACAGGGACAATCACATTGTTGCCGGATATTTTTCTAAAAAATAGAATGTATATTCAAGATGAAACTTCCGGGATACTTGTCAAACTACCTGAAACGTTACCGGATCTTGAGCAAGGAGGTACTTACAGGATTTGTGGTAACTACGGCACATACTATACTTCCCTAGAAATTATTATCAAAAACTCTAATTGTATCCAAAAAATAGAAACGAATCAGCCAATTATGCCACAAAAGATTTCAGAATATTTAGATATTAAACAAAATGAAGGCAATCTAATTAAGATAATAGGACAAATTTCGGCAATAACCGAGAAAGATATCACTCTTTCTTTTGATGACAAAAGTATAAAGATACTTTTGGATCCAAATATCCAGATTAGTTTCCAAAAAGATGACTTAGTTGAAATAATAGGCGTGATTAATCAATACCAAGAAGATAAATTCAAAATCTTCGCTACTTCAATTAATAGCTTTGATGAGCAAGAAGAGTCAATTGCTACAGGAATAAATGGAGTAAGTATTTTCCGCTTTGAGAAATCTATCAATCCAGTAAAAATATCACCTACCAAGGAGACTAAAGTATACTATTCCAAGACGATTAAGAAAGATCCAGAAAATAACAAAAATAAATTTGCAACATCAGGAGGATTTTTTACTTTGGGCAATATTCTTTATATCTTTTGTATAAAAAGGTATTTTTAGAGACTGAAGTTTTCTATATCCTGACTCTTTAATGCCTCTTCGATTTTGATGTTGCCTATAGCTATACGACGCAAACTAATCAGCATGGCAGAACAATCAAATTTTTTGCCAAAATCGTAAGCGAATTGCCTGATATAGGTACCTTTGCTACATGATAATCTAACTTTAGCTACAACAAATTGAGTCTCGCCCTCTATCTGACTTGCAATATTGTCAACTAACTCATCTTTCTCTATTTTTCGTATATCAACTAAAGCAATACTGTCAATTTCAACATGTTTATGTGGCAATTTGATAACTTTTTCGCTCCCATTTTTATAAACAAAATGAACCTGATCATTATCATCTACAAAAAAACTATCTGACCTTCTTGCCAGTTTCCTTAAGACCTGTCCGTCAACTTTTACTGAGCTATATACAGGCACTCTTTGCATATAACCACCCTCGAATTTCTTCAATTCTTTTTCAATTTGGTTCTCTGTAATATCACACTTCTTAATTTCAATCACATTGCCTTCTGTATCATGACTATCTGTTGATACCCCAAAGAGTATTTCTGCGTCATATACTTTGTCATGCCCCATAAGCGCATCACTTAGTTTTGTATATTTGCCAACAACAATAAGCAATATGCCACTTGCGAAAGGATCTAATGCTCCAGCATGTCCGACTTTTTTGGTTCTAAGCTTTTTTTTTATTATATCGACAACATCATGAGATGTGACACCTTCTGGCTTATCTATGGCAAATACCGCCGACGTGCGGTTATATTCATCTTTCTCAATTTTGTTTAGTTTATATTCCATTTATATTCTTTTTGGACAAATATCTTTAAGAAAACACTTTTCGCATTTTGGACTTCTTGCAGTACATATCGACCTTCCATGATCTATCAATCTCAGACTTAAGTCTCTCCATTCTTCTTTTTTGTAAGCATCCATCAAGTCCTTCTCAATCTTTTTAGGATCTTTGTGATTACTCAACCCTAGCCTGTAAGAGAGTCTTTCCACATGAGTATCTACTGCTATACCAGAATTGATATTATACCAGCTCCCCAAAACTACATTTGCAGTCTTGCGAGCTACACCAGGCAGCTTGATCAAATCGTCCATATTATCAGGCACAACTCCACCAAATTCATCTTGCAGCATCTTAGCTGCATTTATAACATTCTTCGCCTTGTTGTTAAAGAACCCTGTAGGTCTAATAATTTTCTTAAATTCTTCAAGATCAGCATTAGCATAATCTTCTATTGTTCTGTATCTTTTGAATAATTTTTTTGTCACTTCATTGACTCTGGCATCAGTGCATTGGGCAGAGAGGATTGTCGCAAAAAGCAATTCATGAGCATTAGAAAAATTTAACGCTGATTTCGTTATTGGATATTTATCTTTCAAGTGTAGTAATATTGTATTGTAATATTTGCTATTAATAATGTTTAGTATAAAAAATTTCAAAAATCATGACTTCCTAATTACAATTTGCATATTTCTGCTAAGTATAATTAGCTTGTTAGTAATATATTCTACTACATATAAGGCACAAACCGCAGTCACTGGGGCAGGAAGTTTTCAAAAACAAATAGTTATACTTATAGGCGGATTTCTGATATATCTCATTCTATCAAGTATTTCAATCTCCTGGATCAAAAGCACAAGACCACTAATTCTCGTTTATATCATAATAATTTTGTTACTTCTATATCTAATATTTTTTGGAACAACAATTGCCAATACGAATAGATGGATAGAAGTTTTCGGCATAAATATTCAGCCTGCTGAATATGCCAAAATTGCTCTTATCTTAGTTACTTCATACATCTTTGCACAAAGAGAGAATTATTTTGGCAAATTTATTGAATGGTCAGAACCCAAAGAAACCAACAATATGATCAAAAAGATTTTTTTCAAATACTTTTTGAGAAATGAGACATTTTCAAAAACGATTTTTTCTTTGATAGTTACAATGCCAATATATCTTCTTGTTTTTTTACAACCAGCATTTGGCAATAGTTTGATAATATTTTCCATATATTTAGCAGTAATTTTTGCTGCCAATTCATATCAATTACAAATAATCAATTTTTTGATACCAGCTTTTATATTCCCGCTTGTCCAATGGGATATTATCAATATAGACTTAAATCTTGGCCCATCTTTTCTCCAAATTCCTGTTGTGGTTATAGTTTCAACAGTAGTTATTTCATTTCTAACTTCAATAAAAACAAAACTCAAATGGTATTTCGTGATTTTTTCAATAATAATTGGGCTACTTGTCCAACCGGCTATCATGACTTTCTGGGATTCAAATATTATGTCCGAATATCAAAAAACTAGAATCAATACGTTTTTCGCAAGCCCAGAGAGTGATCCACTAGATGCTGGATATCAAGTCAGACAATCTCAGATTGCAATTGGCTCTGGACAATTGTGGGGCAGAGGATTTTTGCAAGGAACTCAAAGCACATTGCAGGTATTACCATTTGCACATACTGACTTTGCTTTCGCATCAGTTGCTGAGCAATTTGGTCTATTTGGTTCATTATTACTTATTGGCATTTATCTTATGATACTTATTAGGATACTCAAAACTGCAACTCAAACATCAGACGAATTTAATTTTCTTGTTGCAACCGGGATTGGCTTTATG
Source organism: uncultured Candidatus Saccharibacteria bacterium (assembly GCA_964444125.1). GTDB lineage: Bacteria > Patescibacteriota > Dojkabacteria > B142 > JAFGMG01 > CAYUFB01. The sequence goes on along the minus strand of CAYUFB010000026.1, from coordinate 4,952 downwards.
TTGCTTATCAGTATTTTTATCAACATAGGCATGAATATGGGCAAATTGCCTGTAACTGGAATTCCCTTGCCATTAGTTAGTTACGGAGGTAGCTCGGTTTTTGTAAACATGATAGCGCTCGGTCTTATACAATCTATCAGACATGAACTATCTCTTAGAGACATATCAGAAAGTTACACCCCAAATTCTCATCCCTGGGTATAAATTCATTTGACACAATGGGCTAAAAATGCTAGTATTTCAGCGTTTATGAATACAGAAGATGAATGAATATGTTATAGTCAAAATTGGCAATTCTCAAGAACTTGTTCACAAGGGAGATGAAGTTATTGTCCATAAATTAGCCGGAGAGCCAAAAACCAAAGTTAGCTTTGATGAAGTATTATTAAAGCAAACCAAGGATGAAGTGCTTGTTGGAACACCTATAGTTGCTGGAGTCAAGGTAGAAGCAGAGATTGTTGAGCATACCAAAGGTGAGAAGGTCAGAAAAGAAACATACAAGGCCAAAGCAAGACAAAGAAGGCATGTTGGACATAGACAAGAATTAACAAAAATCAAAATTACTAAGATATAAATTTTTGAAATTATTTAGATTATTTAATAGCTATGGCACATACAAAATCACAAGGAGCAGCAAGTAGAACAGTCAATGTAGCTGGCAAAAGGCTTGGAGTTAAGAGGTTTGCTGGAGAAAAAGTCAATCAAGGTACAATTATTGTTAGACAAAAAGGCACAAAGTTCCATCCAGGCAGAAATACCCAAATGGGAAGAGATTTCACAATTTTTGCTTCATCTGATGGGGTTGTTGGATTTAGAAATATGACTGGTCATCACAGAACTCAGAAGTATGTTGATGTAAACCAAGAAACGACTTCAAAGAATACTAAAAAAAGCACTAAATAAATTAATGCTGGACTTCACAAAATTCAAATTAATTATTGGTCTAGGCAATCCCGGTAACGAGTACTCTAATACATGGCACAACGTTGGCTTTTTGTTTTTGGATTATCTTGCCAAAAGTGTTTTAAAAAATCCTGAAATAATTGAAAGAAAAGATTACATTCTAAATACATTCCTTGATCCAAAACTTGTTCTGCTTAAGCCACTCAAATTCATGAATAGATCAGGTGAAGTTGTGGCAGACTATATCAGATACTCTAATCTAGCCCCCGAGGAGATCTTGATTGTTCATGATGATCTTGATATTCAGTTTGGAGAGTACAAAATTCAATATGACAAATTCTCAAGAACTCATAATGGCATCAGATCTATTCATGAGAAAACTGGAATGACCAACTTCAATTATTTAAGAATTGGAATTGAAACAAGAGACGCTACAGATAGAGTTCGATTTAGCGGAGAAGATTATGTGTTAAGCCAAATTGGAAACAAGAATCTTGGTATTCTTAAGAAACTATTCGCAGAAATGGTTAGTGAATCTTAAGCTTTAATAAAATCGTCAATTGCTATATCACAGTCTCTGATAATTTTTCTCAATAGTCCGCGGCCTATATCACCAGCATGCATAGGCAAAACAGTCGTTTTCTTTGTTACATGATTCATATAAAAAGCATGACTTCCTTTACGATGTCTTATCATGACAAATCCTAAATTTTGCAACTTACGCGCAACCTCAGATGATTTATATGTCTGTAATTTAGGCATTATCTTTCGATGTTTGGATATCTACTATTGAGAAAACAGAAGATCTATTAAATGTGATTTTGCTCTTGTATTCAGGGTCAGAATTGGCAACATCTAAACATAAGTCTAGCGCTTCCTTGATATTTTCTATAGCCTCCTCAAATGTTGAACCTTGTGAATGGCATCCTGGGACAGAAGGGATTGAGGCTACATAATAACCATCTTCATCTTTTTCTATTATTGCCTTGAAATCGTTCTTGTTCATCTTATATGAGTAATTACGAAACTATTATACTAAATAATTACACTTTGTGCTAAAATCAGGCATGAAAACAATAAGTCTAAATAATAACAATAATAATAACGCTTGATAGAGCGGGATTTTGTTGTAGAGTTTAGACAAAAATCCCGCGAAAGCGGGATTTTTTATTTGTTTAGTGGATCAAAAATCTAAGCAATGGGTGATAGCGCAATCGGTAGAGCAGACCGCTGTTAACGGTCAGGTTGCAGGTTCGAATCCTGCTCACCCAGTTTAAGCCAAAACATATACAACCAGCACCTAATTTGTTAATATTTCTCCATGGAACTAACAAAACAAAAAATTCAACAAACTGTAGAACTACTTAAAAGGATAGAGCCGGGGCAGTTGCCTATCGAAATATTTTATGAATTTGCAAGACTATACGTCACTCCAATAATTGAATTAGTTCCCATTAAAAGATCAGCTGATGGACAAATAAAAGTATTAACAGTCAAAAGAGAAAATAATGATCCACATTGGCCTGGGATGATCCATACACCTGGCACAGTGCTTCGTCCAACAGACGAGACAATTGATATTGCCATAAATAGAATAATACAAAAAGAGCTTCCAGGAATTGAATTAAACTCAGATCCAATCTTTGTTGATTTCAACTTCAAAAAGGTAAAAAGAGGCAAAGAACTTGCGCTAGTTTTTTATATTGAATATAAAGACCCAATAACTGACAGTGAAGAAATAGACCCCAATTCCCTACCCGAAAACTTTATCATGACTCAATCTAATTTTATAAAAAAAGCAATAAAAAAATATGAAGCCAATAATAACTAAACTTAATTACACTTATAAAAAAGAAGATAGCAATGTCTGGGTATTAAACAAAGCAGATATACCAGTTAATTTCGACAAAGTAAAAGATGAACAAATTGTACATCTTGCTCCAGGTAGTGTTGGTGGGAATCATAAGCACCCAAGAATAGAATGGTTTACAGGTATTGGAGAGCTATATTTCCACTGGATAGATGAAACAGGTAATAAAAAAAGCGAACACATGAATCCTGATGGAGAGATACTATTGATTGAAGTTCCCTCATATCTATCTCATGCTGTAGAAAATCGATCCGAAGAAAAATTTGGGATACTTTTTGAAATGGCCGATGGCAAAATGGAAGATGTGGAGAAGGTAAATATTTTAACTTAATTACACCATGATCAAAGTAGTCTGTTCAGCAGTTATCGAAAATAATCAAGGCAAAATTTTATCTATACATCTAAACAAGGAAAAACCTGAAGGAGTGTGGGTCACTCCTGGTGGCAAGCTAGAAAATGAGGAAACTTGCAGAGAGTGCGTCAAAAGGGAATGTTTTGAAGAACTTGGCATCGAAGTAGAAGTTGGCGATATTATTGGGATCAGTGAAGTTGAATATGACAAGGAAGAATATTGGACATTTCTCTTATTTGATACGTTAATGGCAAACTAAAGCCCATGGAACCTGGCAAAACTCTTGAATGCAAATATATAAACAAGGATGATTTAAGCGCTGCAGACAAAATACGCTGGCTTAATTAATCATTTGTGAATTTCCTTCAATTAATCTAAAATCAATCATTATTATAAACATATAAATGGAATCAAAATCCTTTCTAATCTCAAAAGCCAAGGACTTCGTAAATCAAACAGTGACAATTCAAGGTTGGATGTACAACAAAAGATCCTCAGGCAAAATTTCTTTCTTACAAATTCGAGATGGATCAGGATTTATGCAAGCTATCGTGGAGAAAGCAAAAGCAGGTGATGATGTCTGGAACAAAGCAGAAGAATTATCTATCGAATCCTCTTGTATCATCAAAGGTACAATCACCAAGCATCCCAAAAAAGATGAGTACGAAATCCAAGTAGAGGATATTGAAATAATTCAAATCGCACCAGAATACCCAATAGGCAAGAAAGAACATGGAGCTGAGTTTCTATTCGATAATAGAGACCTATACCTTAGATCCAAAACTTCATGGGCAGTATTAAGGATTAGAAATCAAGTTTTCTTATCCATCACCAATTTCTTCGCAGAAGAAAACTTCATCAGATTTGATACGCCGATATTACAACCAACAAGCTGTGAAGATACAACCCAGCTTTTTGAATTGAAATACTATGAAACAATGATGTATTTGACCCAATCAGGACAGCTTTATTCGGAAGCTGGCATCATGAGTTTTGGAAGGGTTTACGACTTTGGACCAGTCTTTAGAGCAGAAAAGAGCAAAACTAGACATCATTTATCAGAACTATGGATGATGGATGCTGAGATGGCATTTTTTGATCAAAAGATGAACATGAATCTCCAAGAGAGAATGGTCAAAAGAATAGTTAAAGACGTTTTGACAAACTGCCAAGTAGAGCTTGAAATTCTTGAAAGGGATACAACAATATTAAAAAATCTTGTAGAGAAACCATTTATCCACCTCAAGCACAAGGATGCCAAAAAAGAATTAGAAAAAGATGGCTTAAAAGTTGATCATCTTGACGATATGACTACAGATGAAGAGATCCATCTTGGCAATAAATACAAATTACCAATATTTATCGAAGACTATCCTTTCAAAGTCAAAGCTTTCTATATGAAAAAGTACACGGAAGATGGCGTAGAGCATGCCAAGAACTCAGATTTAATAGCACCGGAAGAGGGAAGAGAAATCATCGGTGGCAGCCAAAGAGAAGATGATTATAATGTACTTCTTGATGAAATCAAAAAACGGAATTATCCTCAAAAAGATTATGAGTGGTATCTAAATACTAGAAAATATGGATCAGTACCACATAGTGGCTTTGGAATAGGATTAGAAAGGACCATCAGATGGCTAACGGGAGTACATCATATTAGAGAGACAATACCATTTCCTAGGACGTTAGTCAGATACAGACCATAAAAAACTTTCAATAATTGATAAATTTATTCGTGAATTATCTTTTGTAACATGTTAATATATATTATAAACACTCCTGTCCCATAAAAATGAGTTTTAGATTGTGATAAGCGAGAGCTGACCG
>CAYUFB010000025.1:0-15151 GCA_964444125.1 uncultured Candidatus Saccharibacteria bacterium | reverse complement strand
TATTCTTCTAAATACCCTCTTTCTAACTGTTCAACTTTTTATGGGACAGCAGTGGAATAATATTTCATTAATATTTATATTATCCACGCACTAAAAAACTTTTTCTTCCTGCACGCCTACGGAAGCCTTAAAATAGCTTCACCGAAGGAAGGGCAGGGAAAATTGCCTCAAAAGAATAGGAGAGGTTCGCGTACAAACATCTCCAGATACAAAATAATTATTTTCTAAGCAACTATCATATCGATAGGAGAGTATCTTGCGCGAATTTTTCTAGACAATATATTTTTTTTACTTATTATCTGCCCAATGATGATGCCAACATACTCAGGCGAAATGACTGCACCAGTCTTTTCAAATAATAATTTTCCACATCTTAGATCACCACTACTTGCGCCAGCAGATCCAAACTAATTTAATGCATCTCTTGAAAGATTAGAACAACTCGGCAATAGACTTAGAAGAATCGATGGAGCTACTGGACACGATCCTCTACCAAGAGCAGGAATAACTCAATAAAAGAAAAAAAGGGAAGGGAGTATGTCCTTTCCCTCAAATATGATTAATTAATCATTGTGGGTATTCGTTTTATACCTATCTAAATCTTGCGAATAATTCATTTCTACTCGTATAGATATATGCAGCAAGAAAAGTTGTAATTGGGACTGTCAAAACTAAACCAGAACTTGCCACAAGAGTTCTAACTATTTCTTCCGCAAATATCTCAATATTTACTAGATCTCCAAATGCAGCACCTTGGTCCACAAGTACCATGACAAGTGGAAGAGATGCTGCCGCATAAGCAAGAAATAGAGTATTGACCATCGAGGCAATATGATCTTTGCCTACATTCATGGCTTTTTGATAAAGTTTCGTCAAACTAATTCTTTGATTTTCTTCATAAATTTCCCTGATAACTGCAACTTGCCCAACAGTCACATCATCAATAAGTCCGATACCACCAATAATCATACTAGCAAGCAATATTCCCCTCATATCAAGCGCATTACTTCCACCATTAATCAAAAATAATGATTCTTCCGCTCCAAGTCCAGTAAGATTAACTGAACCTAATGATATATATGCAAGTATGCCCGTGACTATTAATCCTAATGTAGTACCCAATAAAGCAATGGTTGTTTTGTAATTAAATCCATGAGAAAAATATATCGATGGCAGCAATACAGCAAATCCACCCAATGCACTAACCCCAACTGGATCCCATCCAGATAGTGTCATAGGAATAATAACCCTCAACAAAACATAAGTACTAATAGCAAGTCCAATAAGCGATCCAAGTCCCTGTAGCCGTCCTACAAAAAGCACTAGAAAAACATAAATTAATACAAACCACATCACAGAATTAGCTCTATAAATCTCAGTTATCTGAAAATCGCTTTCATCTCCAAAATCAAATTCAGTGACTACAACTTTATCCCCTTCTTTTAAATCCCATTCTTTGGCCAAAACATCACTTCTGGTATCCAATACGGAGTTTTTTATTTCTCCTTTTAAACTACCATTAATTATTTCAACATCAATACTTATACATTCTTTTGCTGATTCCATTTCCAGATCGAGCAAATCAGGACACACAACCGCCTCACTTGATTTGACAACGGCTTTATAGGTTTTTCTTTCAGGTTGGACTATTTGAAGTTCATCTACAAAATTTCCCTCATCTTGGGCAGCCACATGATTTATCGCACTAACACTAAATAATCCAACAAGTATTAATAAAATTATTCTTTTCATTTTTTATAATTTTTAATATAAACTAATAATAACAATTAACTGCCCTTCCTACCAATTAATAATATAAAAATACTATTGTAAGCACTATCTCAAAGTTGTAAACTTGAACTAATAATATTTTTTATTTGTTCGTTCTATGTCCAAGAAAGTAGTCTTTATAATAGTAGGGATTCTATTATTCCTTTGCTGTATCTGCTTTACTTGTATAGCATTTACATTTGCCGGCTTTGGCATCATCATGAAAGATGCAGAAGAAGTATCAAATAAAGTAGTAGTCAAAGTTTGCGAGGAAGCACTAGATCTATCTCAAACCGAATACAAAGATCTATTTGATACATCAGAGATAACTTATGAAGAAGCAAATTATGCTCTAAGAACAATTTTTCCAAAAGAAAACTGTGATGATTATAAGCTAGCTTCATTTGTGGATATGGTGGATAGTGGAATCGCTTTCGAATCCAAAAATGAAAATGGCAAAAGAACTGCTGAATTTACATTTACGAATTCTGAAGATAAAGAAATTACAATACTATTTGTCAAAAAAGGATCTGACTGGAAGATTTCCGGATTTCGATTGAGTGAAAACTACTAATTTTTGACAGACCGGATAAATATTGGTAATATCTGAACCATGAATAAAATAAATTCATACAACTACTATTTCTTTTTTAGAACTTCTATTTAAGGAGGTAGTTGGACTGTTATAGATTTTTTACAACCTCCTTAAACAAGAGGTTGTTTTTTTATTTTTAGCCCCTGAATTTGTGAAGGGTTGCTAAAAATGAATCCCGGATACAACGAATCTAGTTATTATACGGGAATACTTTGGAACATAGAAAATGCAAGAACTAATTTTAAATACACAATTTTTTTATTTTTATTTTTTTTACTGCAATAGCGGTTAAGAAGTATATATCTAAATTTCTTAAACCGCTTATAAGCGGTTTTTTTATTTTTAGCCCCTGAACTTGTGAAGGGTTGCTAAAAATAAATCCCGGATACGACGGAGCCTCGTTGTACGAGGCGGAGTTGCTATACGGGATTATTATAATATTTTTTAAGCAACAATCATGATACTCACACCTGAAATACCTAGACAGGAAGCAATAGAACAACGCCAAATACTATTAGACGATGAAACAGTACACGCCTACATAATTCCGCGGGGAAAAAGATCAACAGGGCGACTTATCACAGACAAAGAGACCTTAGACACAATGTTAGATCTCTTATTTGTAAATATCAAGCAACCAAATGTCAATCTAGCAGATATTCTATTAAGCTTATCAAATGCATTACCGGATTTGAATTTAGATCAGACAGAACTTATCGTTCATGACACATTTACTAATCCTACAGCACAGTTTTCTATGCCGAATCTCTCTCTAAAAGCAGAACTGAGTAGTTCAATACAAGCCCAAATAGAACTTAGGACTGAATCAATGCCAGATCCATTGCCTGTATAAATTTCTATCTATTATTTAGTACAATCAATGAAAACCAAAACACCTACAATCTCAATAATAGGTTACGGAAGATTTGCAAAGGTCTTGCTTAGGCTATTAGGGAAAGATTTCCAAATCACGATATACAACAGATCAAACAAAGATTATTCAAAAGAAGGATGGGGAAGTAATATTTCTGCCTCTTCAAGTTTGAAAGAAATATACAAGACAGATGTGATTTTCTATTGCGTACCCATACCTACATTTAAGGACGTCATCAAAACACACAAAAAATATATGAATAGTCACAATTTACTAATCGACGTACTATCAGTCAAAGTACATCCAAAGAAAGTTTTTGATAAATATCTAAAAGGTACAAATATTCAGGCAATTTTGACACACCCAATGTTTGGGCCAGATAGCGCCAAAGAAAGTTTTGAGAAATTACCTGTCGTAATTAATCAATACAAAGCAGATGATAATAATTACACCTACTGGAAAAATTTCTTCTTATCAAAAAAACTAAATGTAATCGAGATGTCTGCATCCAAACACGATCAACTTGCATCAAAATCACAAGGAGTTGCACATCTTATAGGACGCATACTCAAAGAGTACAAAATCAAACCAACGCCAATCGACACACTAGGTGCTATCAAGCTTCAAGAAGTTATGGATCAAACCTGCCATGACACTTGGGAACTATTTGAAGGACTTCAAAATTTCAATCCATACACCACGAAAATGCGAAAAAGTCTAAATAATGCATACATAAAAATTGAATCAAAACTAAATAGAACAAATAATAAAACTAATTCAAAAACTATCAAAATTGGAATACAAGGAGGGAGGGGGAGTTTTAATGAACAAGCTTTAATAGCATTCAGTACTAAGTATCCAGCCTACAGCAAACTGCTTACAAAATATCTTTATACGACTAAAAATGTATTACGAGAACTTGATCAAGGCAATATTGATTATGGACTTTTTGCTATGCATAATTCTGTAGGAGGGATTGTAGATGAAAGCATACAAGCTATCGCAGATTACAAATTCAAAATCGTCAAAGAGATAAATATCAAAATTCAACATTACCTTATGAAGCCAAAAAACGTGGATATAAGTGAAATTGACACTATCATGACTCACCCTCAGGTACTTAAACAATGTCAAAGCACATTAGCCAATAAGTATCCACATCTGAAACTTACTTCTGGCAAAGGAGATCTCATAGATCATGCAAATGTCGCAAAAGCTATGAGTGAAAACAAAATACCTAGAAACATTGCCGTTATGGGTGCCAAAATTTTAAGTGAAATCTACGATCTTGATATTATTGAAGGCAATTTGCAGGACAATAAAGAGAATGTCACAAATTTTCTTTTGGTGAAGAAATTTTATTAAAGCAAAGTGATATCAAATCTGTTAAAATCGGTAGAATATTTCAATACAATTTATTTTTTTATTAAACATGACAACAGAAGAAAAAATCGCTCTTATCAAATCCATCGCACAATACGGTGGGGAGATAGTTGGAGAAGACGAATTACCTAAGATTTTAGAATCAGGAGAGAAACTTTATACCTACGATGGGATGGAACCATCAGGACAGATGCATATAGCACAAAGCATCATCCGCGCCATAAATACCAACAAAATGATCAAGGCAGGATTTACATTTAGAATGTGGGTGGCAGATTGGTTTGGATACTTAAATAACAAAATGGGCGGAGATATGCAGAAAATTCAGACAGTAGGAGAATATTTCATTCAGATCTGGAAGGCAAGTGGGATGGATTTAGATCATGTAGAGTTTCTTTGGGCAAGTAAAGAAATTCAAGGCACCAAATATTGGGAGACAGTCATGAAAATTGCCAAACACACTACGCTAAACAGGATCTTACGCACTACAGAAATTATGGGTAGATCTGATAAAGATAGCCTAAGCGCTTCACAAATCATATATCCATGTATGCAGATAACAGATATCTTCGAAGTCATCAAATGCCAAGTGACACAACTTGGCATGGACCAAAGGAAAGTAAATATGCTAGCTCGCAAGGTTGGACCGGAGCTGGGATTTTGGAAGCCTGTAATTGTAAGCCATGGTATGCTTCAAGGCCTTGGAAAGCCTGCAGATAAAGATGCGGATCCAGTTACTAGAGCCATATCAATGAAAATGTCCAAGTCCAAACCAGAGACAGCAATTTTCATGACAGATACTAAGGCAGAAATTTTTGACAAGATTAATAAAGCGTACTGTCCTGAAGGTGTTGTAGAAGACAATCCGATACTAGACTATGTAAGACAGATAATTTTTGAAGCACATCATCTTGTAGGACATGAAGACTTCCTGAAAGACGGTTTTGTTGTGACAAGACCTGAGAAATTTGGTGGCAATCTAGTATTTAAGTCTTATCAAGAAGTAGAAGAAGCCTTTGCTAAAGGTGGAGACAGCTTGCATCCAATGGATCTAAAAAGTGCAGTTGCAGACTATATCGACCAATTAGTATCTCCAGTTAGAACCCATTTCGAGACAGACCTTGAGGCTCAAAAACTACTCGAGACAATACGAAGTTATCAAGTTACTAGATAGTTTTTTATCAAAAATTTATGCAATTCTATAACACGCTCACAAAAAAACAAGAAGAATTTAAACCAATAGAAAAAAACAAAGTTAAATTTTATCAATGCGGACCTACTGTATATTGGACACAGCACATTGGCAATCTGCGCGCGATGACAATGGGAGATTTGATTAGAAGGAGTTTGATTTATCTCGGATACGATGTGACATATGTCAGAAACTATACAGATGTGGGACACCTAACATCTGATGCAGATAGTGGAGAAGATAAGATGGAAAAAGGCGCCAAAAGAGAAGGACTGACACCAGAAGAAATTGCTGATAAATATATCAAAATTTTCGAAGACGACATCAAGGAACTAAATCTTCTAGCTCCCGATCATAAGTCAAAAGTCACAACCTGCATAGATGAGATCATAAAGATGATTCAGATACTATTAGACAAAAATGCCGCTTACATCACTCCAAAAGCTATATATTTCGATGTGTCATGTGCGGATGATTATCCAGCATTTTCAAATCGCAAATTTGAAGATCAAATTGAAGGAGCAGGTTCAGGAGATGTCACAGATAAAAACAAAAAGCATCCAGCTGATTTCGCACTTTGGTTTTTCAAGACCGGCGCTCACAAAAACGCACTTCAAACCTGGTCTTCACCTTTTCACTCGACTGAAGTAGAAAACGGACAAGGATTTCCAGGCTGGCATATAGAATGCTCCGTAATTGCCAAAAAATTTCTAGGAGATAGATTAGATATCCATATGGGTGGGGTAGAACATATACCAATTCATCATCCAAACGAAATTGCCCAATCTGAAGTTGCAAATGATAAGCAATTTGCTCATACCTGGCTACATAATGAACATCTGACAGTAGATGATGAGAAAATGTCCAAATCACTTGGTACTGGATATTCACTTTTGGAGGTTAAAGAAAAAGGATTTTCACCCATGGATCTTAGATATTTCTTCCTTCAAGCTCATTATAGATCCAAGCAAAATTTTACCTGGGAGGCACTTCATGCAGCTAGAACCGCAAGGTCAAATTTGATTAATAAATTAAAAAAATTAAAAGATACTAGAAGTCCATATAATAATGCTGATGAAATAAAAACTAAGTTTGTTGCGGCTCTTGAAGATGACGTAAATATTCCCAAGGCCCTTGCAATTATCTGGGATGTACTTAAGGACAAAGACTTTTTTGATCTTGATCTAATCATCAAATTTGATCAAGTCTTGGGGCTTGATTTAGAAAACGAGATAAGTAAAGAAACAATACTTGAAATTAGTAATGAAGACAAAAAGGAAATTGATAAGTTAATATCTGAAAGGAATCAGGCACGAGAAGAGAAAAACTACGAAAAATCTGATGAAATTAGAGATATATTGAAGGATAAATATGGTGTTGAAATCGAGGATACGAAAGACGGGACCAAGATTTTATAGAAGTTTTTTTAATAAATAGCATAAACCTCACAATAATTCATAATCATCCAAACGGCAGTTCCTCTAGGTAATGCTTCATAAGTACTATGCATTCCCAACCGAAAGCAGACCGAAAAGAATGACTATTTGCGCTCCAATACAATGCTTTCGAACTTGACAACAACATAGAATTCAAATATTAATTCAAAAATATAATTATATGAATGAACAAAATGCAACCAAACATGCTGAAGAATTATTAATAAGTATGGGACTTGATTTAACAGATAATAATTATAAAGAAACACCAAAAAGACTTGTTGAAGTATTATCAGAGTTTACGTATGCCCTAAAACCTATAGCAAATGATGAAATAAATAAACTCTTTTCAGTTAGTTTCCCCTGTCATAATGACACTAAAACAAAATATAGTGGGATGTTAGTACAAAGCCCTATTCGAGTATATTCTCTTTGTTCCCATCATTTATTGCCAATAATCTATGATATTTCTTTTGCCTATATTCCAAACACAAACAATAATAATGGTAATTATCAAATTGGATTCTCAAAAATAACAAGGATTTTAAGAATACTTGCAAAAAGGCCAATGAACCAAGAAGATTTCACTCAAACAATTTGTGAAGTATTTGATAATAAGCTTAAACCCAAGGGACTCGCAATCATTGTCTCAGGTATCCACCTCTGCATGAAAATGCGTGGGGCATGTAGCGAGGCTACAAACATTACTTCCACAGTTCGAGGTGACTTCAAAAACTATGAAAGATCAAGAGACGAATTTTTGACTTTAGCTTTAAATTACAAAAACAAGAAATGGTAGATATTAATAAGGAAATAGAGTACAAATTTGAACTTACAAAAAACAAACTTCATTTTATTCTTGATATTCTCAATGAAAAAGCTAAAACCAAGTTTCGTAACGAATATCAAAAAAGCATTATGTTTGATAATCAAGACAATTTAATGAAAAAAACAAATGGAAGAATTCGCTTAAGAATTAATGAAGGCAAGTCTCAAACAAAATTTCTCACATATAAAAAGCCACTTGGAATTCTTGATGGCGCAAAAATAGAAGAAGAGTATGAAGTAATAATTTTGGATGGCCAACAACACTTCGAAAAAATAATTGAAAAAATGGGGTACCATCCCTCAAGTAGTTATGAAAGATATCAATCAAAATGGGAACTAAATAGCATAATTATCACAATTGATAACTATCCTTTTGGGCATTTTATAGAAATTGAAGGGAAACTTAAGATTATCAAACCAGTAATTAAACTGCTGGGATTAGATATAGACCAATCATTAACCAAACCGATAGATAGCCTATTCCTTGAATGGAGAAGAAAACGGAAACTAAAATATACCCCTCACATGAAATTCGATGATTACAACAAATGATATTATTAATAAATACCTATTTGTTTGACAAACTAAAGCCAAATCATATAAATTGTCCTTGTCCTTAAAATTCTAAATTTTGTGAATCAAGTGAAATTCTTGAACTGTGCCGCAACGGCCTGTCCTGTATAGAACGATTCTTAGAAGTTCTTTTACAGGATAAATAGTCCGAGCCAAAGTTTAGATATATATAATTTTTTATGACACGTCCCATGTCCAAGTTCCTTTCATCCAAGCTAGCTACAGTTATATTTACCTTAGCCTTCGTTTTTTTCACAGGTTTTGCTGTTTATGAATTGGCATTCAATAAAGAAGAAAACAAACAAACCACAGACCTTTTAGAAGTCTTAGAAGAACAAGCACAGCTAACTATCACAAATGGCGAAGATAGATCGAATTACACACTAGAATACAAACAAGGAGAGAACTTATTTGAAAGTCTAAATGCCCTCAAAGACAAAGACCAGACATTCACTTTTGATTATCAGGAATTCTCCGGCCAAGCATTTATCACAAGTATCAATTCTATAACCCCAGATTCAAGCCATTTCTGGAAATTGGTTATCAATGGCGTTGATGCCGGTGTTGGAGTAGAGCAGTATCTATTGAAAAATAATGATACTGTCGAATTTGTCATGACGGAAATTGAATTTTAAATTATTAAATAATATTGATGAAAAAAGATATATTTTTTTCGATTATCTTCGTAATTGCAATAGTTCTAACAAGAACAATCTCGCACCTTGGAGCAAATATAGAGTTTGTAACAGCATTTGCAATTGGTTCTACTCTAGTATTTAAGCAAAAAAACTTAAGTATATTAATTGTCATGCTTGGCTTAATTATTTCCGATTTAATAATTGGCAATACTATCATTTTCTTATTCACCTGGTCAGGATTCTTAGCTCCAATTGCTTTGGCAAGGCTAATGTCTAGATATAATTTCAAATTCATAGAGAAACTTGGACTAACTCAAATGCTAGCAATTGGATCAACCTTGATATTTTTCTTATGGACAAATTTGGGAGTAGTACTAACCACCACAATGTACACAAAAGATCTAGGTGGCTTATTGGCAAGCTACATAAATGGACTACCATTCTTAAGAACTCAACTTGTAGCAAACTTGCTTATCGTTCCGGCTGTTTTTGTAGTCAGTTTTTTTATATATAACCTACAATACAAAGCACTTGATTTACGACTTGAAAATGAAGCCAGAAAGGCCATGATATAAAAAATGGCTCTATCAGAATTCAGCTTAACAATTCCAAAAGAGGAAGGGAGCTTTGACGAGCTCGTCCAAAATCCCGCAAACTTTGCCGAATTTAACGTTGCAGCGTTTGATCCGACAAAAGAAATAAACAATATTATTAATGGCAATATTTCTAAAGAAGGATTAAATCTTCAATTACAAAATTTCCTAAAGGAATACTTAACACCACTTACAAACTCCCAATTTATTTACTACTTAAACGACGATGGAAAACTATATTCTCCTGGATGGACATGTGCAATGGAGAGTTCATACGCCGGTGCAATAAATGAGCCAGGCTTAAGCCAAAGAGAATATCAAACAAGAGTAGCTGAGCTTGAATCATTTTTGGCAATTCAGGCCAAATTAAGAGAATTTCAGGAACATAATGTTTTTGATAGACAAATAATACTGCAAAGTCCAAAAGAAAATTACCACGGGGACTATAGTTTCATTTCATCATATCAATTAATTAAAAAGACTGATGGCAGTTTAAGACCTACTGTGCGAGTAAAAATGCATAGACTCATCAACCAAGATAATTCAGCTCATCAGAAAGCAAGATTAATCTGGGCGAAACAAAACAATATCACTCCCACAAAACTCAATCAAACCCCACTTGAAATACTTGGTTCGGCACTCGAAATAAAAAGGGATACATCTTTTGACGACCTTCTTGGTGCCTATTATCCAAATACTTCGTCTTTGGATAGTCAAAGACATCATGATCAATCAATTAATATCCAAATAGACACATTTCAAAAACATATAGAAGACTTTGTCACATATCTTCTAAATAAGAGTCTTCAAAGCGAATACGATCCAAGAGAAGTCATTGATAGATTTAAGATTTTTCTTGTATATGCAAAAGTTCATTTCGATCAGCAAAAGGCTATATATGATTGGGGGGATGGGATGGTTAAATCTATCATAGATATGATGCAAAAGACAGGTCAAGATGTACACACAACATTACAGAAATCATTACTAGATCTATCCATATACTTCCAAGGGAGTTGTGGCAAAGTAGGCAATACAAATCTAGGCACTCTTACAAATGCTCTTATGCACTCACAATTACAACCATTAAATCTACTCAGCCCAAGTTCAGAAAGGCCCGATCCTTCAGTCTGCCCCAATTGCCATGGGACTTTTTATGTTGACAATGATAATTCAACGACATATCAAGAGATCTGTCCAATTTGTGCTAAACCAATTCCTAGATGTACTTGATTTGAATATAATGGAGCCATATGAACAAATACCAGAAATTCTCGAAAAGTCAGGACATAGAATCGATCTTCATACCAGAAAATACTCTAGACTACCATGATCTTGGTCCTCTTATGGAACATGAGATTCGCGGTCTCTATGAAAGATTTATAGAAGAAAGTATTATAAATGAATATAGAAGTGTACTAGTTATCACCGGAAAAGGGATTCATTCAGAGAAACCTGCAGTTATCAAACCGCTTGTAATCAAGTATCTTAGGCAAGACAAACGAGTTGCTAGTTTCAAACAGGCAAGCACACATTTAGGAGGTGAAGGCGCACTCGAAGTCCACCTAAAAAATGTAAAGACCTAAGTAAAATCAAGTAGACTTAATAGATTGCAGCTATCCTGAATTGCGAATTATATAGATCCACTATCTCTCCAAGTCTTTTGCCCAGTACGTCAGTGACATTTTTGGCATCAACCCATAACGTTATCTCAAGATCAAGAGCCACTAGTTTGACTCTAGAATTTATCGCTACAATTATTCTTCTATCAAGCCTCTCGCTTCTCTTGATAGCAGATAAAGCAACTTTCAATCTACCAAGATCACTTTCAATCTTTGCCAATTTGTTGAGTAATTTAAGATAGCGACCATTAGATATCTCAAGTGTTTGTTTTTCTATCTGGGAAATAAAATGCTCTTTGATAAGTTCTTTTTCTCTGATTTTCTGCTCTAATTTAGCTTTGTATTCTTGCATTAGCAAATATGATAACAAATAATTTAAACTACTTGCTTCATATACAAAAACGAAGGTAGCTAAACTTCATAACACAGTTTTCGGGTTATTTTTTTCCTACTATTTAGTATACAATTCTAGGTTCTAATCCCCAGACATCAACTACAACAGCCAATGCAGAGTCAGGATTCTTCTTTACATATTCTGCAATTGTCTCTCCAGCGGCAATTGCTTTTCTAGCCTCTAATGCGGCCTCAACTCCTCTAGTTATGCCTTGAGGATGTCCAAGTACTCCACCACCAAGTTGGATAAATATATCTGGCCCCATCTTCTCCACAACCTTGTCTAATACACCAGGATGCAACCCGCCTGATGCGACTGGCCAGGTTTCTTTCATCCCATACCATTTCTGCCCTAATGTAAAGAATTTGTCATTTGGTTCAATCTCATCTTTGCTTACAATTTTGGCTATTTCTTCACTTTCTCCATAATCCTCCATCTTAGCCTTTGGAGAACCAATATGTAGAGAATCGATACCTAATAATCTAAATATTTTGGCCAAAACTGCAGTTGATAGACTAAATCCATCAAGTTCCTTCTCAAGACCTCCATGCCTGGTTAGAAACGAATGCATCGCTCTATGCCCATGCAAAGCAAGACCAATGTTTTCTTCCCTTAGAGAATGAATAGCAGAAAAACCCGTAGTAATCACATCAACCATAGCAAATCTGCCACCTTCATCTCGAATCATCTCAGCACGTCTAACCATTTGCTGAAAACTTGAGTGAGTGATATTTAATAGGGCAAATCTCTTGTTTTTGGAAACATTTTCTACATCTCTTTGAGTTTCAAGTATTAATTTAGCTCTATCATAGAAATTATTAAATTCCAGAGAAGTAAGATTTTCATCATCTTTGATGAAGTCATAAGTATGATCTCCAGCGGTCCAAATTAATCTAGCAAGAGCGGCCTGTTGCTCTGCAGTTCTACCAACTTTTGGTTTTGGAACAGTACCCATGATTGGCATCACTTTGCGAAGTGGATCATCTAAATCATCGTAATGTCCAAGGAAATTTCGCATTCCTTCTATTCCAAACTTTGGACCTGGGAATGCAGTTACAATCGCTCTTGGGAATCTAACATCAAGCAGTCTCAATCCTTTTAAGGCTTTCATACCACCGATATTACCGGCAAATCCTGCAAGCATACCTGACATATTATCGTGTTCAAAAAGATCAACTGGGTATGCAACCTTAAATCTCATATTCGCTTCCTCAAAATCATACACAAGTGCTCTATACTTAGAGGCATTATCCATCCCTGCATTACTTCCTTCATCAACAGCCGTCCATGTACCAGTACTGGATTCAGCAGCAACAGTAGCAGCTACTTCTTGAAATTTCTCTTTCTCAATGCCATCTTTCAAGGCGATCTGAAAATATGCAATTATGTAGTCCTCATCTGGGTTGTTTGGCTTCCATCCAACTGGTGCGAAATAGTCAATTTGTACGGCCATTTTTTATTAATAATAATTTATAAAAACAGTATAACATAAGAGTGTTGAGTCGTGAGTTTTGAGCCTTGAGTAATGAGTAAATGCAAATCGAAAAGAAACAATTATTATGAAATTTTCATAATTTTTTCATGAATTATTATAACTTATAATAGTATGATCAATTATGTAATAGAACACAAATGACTCTAAACCAGAAACTTATTGAAAAAAGTAAGAATTTATCATTAAATATTTATAAAATCACAAAAGATTATCCTCCAAACGAAATATATGGGATAACAAGTCAGATACGAAGGTCATCTCTATCAATACATCTGAATATCACCGAAGGTTATGCGAAGTATTATTCAAATTATAGTAAAAAAGAATTAATACAATTTTTGTCTATTGCATACGGATCATCTGAAGAAACACTCAAACTACTTGAATTTAGCCTAAATCTTGGATATGGGAATCGAAAAGAAATTAACTCTGAAATAGTCAACGCAAGAGAACTCTCTAAACTACTATTCACTCTAATCAAAAAAATCCGCCAAAAGTAAGAGTTCTATTTTCCTCAATCAACTATAGATTATTGGTAGGAATATTGTCTTTGTGTTTTGCACTCACAACTCAATGCTCAATACTCAATACTCAATACTCAACGCTCTTTTTTCATTTCTTCAAACCTCTGATACAGCTTTGGTTTTGGATTTGTTTCTACCTTTTCTTGATTTATATATTTGGGAATCCAGATAGTAAATACCGATCCTTTGCCAACTTCGCTTTTCACATCGACATCTCCTCCCATAGCTTTTACTAGATTAAACGTGACATACAAACCCAAGCCCGTACCTCCGGCCCTAACTACATTATATCCAGTTTTATTTTGTCCATTTACATAAGTATTGACTCTATAGAATTTCTGTCCAAGTTTCTCAAGGTGCTCTTTATCAATCCCAACACCAGTATCTTTGACAGAAAATATTACTTTGTCACTTTCTTCACTTACACTTATATCCACCTGGCCTTCATTTGTATATTTGATTGCATTATCTATCAAATTATCTACAACCTCCTGGATTCTATTTCTATCTGCATATACGAAACTAGAGGAGGGGAGATTAGTTAAAATTTCGAGCTTTTTGGCTTCTGCTTTATGTTTCAGCCCATTTAGAGAATCGCTAACCACATCTAAGAAATCCACTTTTTCTAAGACCAAATTTATTGCTTGATTATCAATTTTGGTCGTAGAAAGCAATGTCTCAAGTAATTTAGATTCTCTAAGTAAATTTTCTTCCGCCATCTCCAGATATTTATCTAGCTTTGAATCATCCATAGTTTTATAACTTTTTCGTAAAGTTAATACAGCATTTTTCACAATCGTCAAAGGGGTTCTAAGTTCATGTCCTAGGATATCAAGCATATCTCTTTCCTTGGCCAAAGTATCTTCAAGTTGTTTATTTTTGACCTGAAGTTCCTGAGTTGCAAGTTCGATTTTGGATTGAAGGGTTTGGTTGAAGTTTTGTTGCTCTCTAAACAAAATATATCTATTTACTGCAACCACTAATATTCTGATGATTCTGTGAATGGCGGATAGTTCTTCTTTAGAAAAAAAAGCATTATCTTTTTTATGTCCAAAAAATAAATGTGCAAAAATCTCATCACCAACATATAATGGGAAAACCAAACTAATCAATTTACTTTCATCTCGCTCATAAATCGCCATTGATTTTACAGATAAATATTTTTGTATCTCAGATTCTGTAATGTGATATTCTTTGTTACTAAGCCAAATTTCTTTAGGATTATTAACATGTA
>CAYUFB010000024.1:0-17184 GCA_964444125.1 uncultured Candidatus Saccharibacteria bacterium | reverse complement strand
TTTGAGCAAAAAATACCAAAATAAATTTTTTGTATTTCCTTAAATTTAACTTATTATTTTCGCAATATGAAAGCACCAGTAAACGTGGCTTTAAAGCTACAAAACAATCTCAAGCTTTTTCGTGAGAGAAGCAATTACTCTCAGAATGATATTGCTCGGAAAGCTTTCATTAATAGAGAAACATTTTCCAGGATAGAGAAGGGGCAAGCCAATCCTAGCATTATGACTGCACTTCTTATATCTAGGGCAATCGGCGAAGAAGTAGACAAAGTTTTCTACATCAAAGAAGAAAAAGTTCTTTAAATTTTTACGATTTTTTAAAATGAAAAAATACAAGAAGTTTGAACCTCTTACCAGCTACATCTTACAGGAGATGCCTAATGTGTCTGATAAGGAGTTTCGACTGACAGCTTATCTATTTGCGATTTTCTTATTTACAGAACAAACCCATTGTTGGATATATTTTAATGAATTAATTGAGGGAAGGGATAAATTTATCGGGAATGGAAAGCGGGAAAAAGTTCTTGGCGGTTTGGGACTTAATAAGCGCGAACTAATTCAAGCAATTCAGGAAACAAATTCCAGGGGGCTAATCACTATCGAAGCTCCTGAACATTCTAAATATCTCTTACAGATTAGCTTAAATGAGCAAAAAGACAGTAAATAAAAAGAAAAATATACGAAAACTCATTGGCTTTACCACTGAGCAATTCCCAGACCTTAACGATAGAGGGTATAAGTTGGGGACATTACTTTTAGGCTTTTTAAGCGATTATAGTTTCCTTTTTTTTCTGATTGATGAAGACCAGTGTCAAATTGAATGCTTTGATGAAAAAGGTTTTAGGATTCATACCAAAACTAATCTCGAATACAAGTTAGATGAAGTTTTAGATTATTTTGGATCTTTTATTTCAGCAGAAATTTTGAATATTGAACAGATAGAAACAAAAGGTACTAGAAAAATTTTTAAGGTCAGTTGATTACTTGTTCTATGGTGGGGTTTCCTTTCGAGCAGCTTGTGAGACCTCACCATAGAGAGAAGTAATTAATATAATTTACAATTAAATATTATGAACAAGAGCTGGTCACTCTCGACCAAGCTGCTCAAGTTCAAACTGCTCAAAATCAGAAAGCTAAAACTAATTTTTCTCTGCTTTCTGGTCATTCAAGCTTCAGTGCCCCTGACTTTAGTCTCTAAAGTCAAAGCTGATTCTTTCTACTCATCAGGTGGTGATGTAGATAATTGTAGTTTTGCCTCAACTGTTGGTGTGCAATATAACAGTATTGGAGGCAATGGTGTCTCATGGAATGCTTCAGACGTTGAAGGAAACTCTGGAAGCTGGATACAAAGTCATTCTATGCTTGATGTCGCCGATATTAGTTATCCTGACGCACATAAATATCCAGGAGTCGGTGATTATGTCGCAGTCCCCCCAAATACTCATGTTGAATTTGGAATGTGGGTCTGGAACTACTCTGGACATAATGTAGATGTTGATAGCATCCATTTCTTTACCTCAAGATCAGATCCTTCACTTGGGGATCTAACACGAGTCGGAGCTGGCGGTAGCTATGCTTCAACTTCAATGCCCGGATTTGGTACTAGAAGTGGTAAACGAATTACCACAGGAAGCATAGGTACTTTCAATCACAGAACAGCGCATGGCGGAAGAATTTTCTATTCATTTGATACTATCCAGCCTATTCAGCTGGTTAGTTTTACTGCTACACCTACATGGTCAGGTTCAAGCCTAGTAGTTAGATACGATGTTACTCTTAGAAATGTTTCCGCATATAACTTGGGGAATATTAGAGTAAGAGATGTAATGCCTAGTGGTGCAGTTTATGATCAAACTCACACGATCAATTCAGGACAGACCAGAACATTCAGTTATACAGAAAATTGGGGAACTAGTTATCCTGAAAACATTGTGAATGACGGAGTGACTATCTATGACAATAACAGACACGTTGAAACTCAGTCCGCTACTCAACCTAGTATCAGTAATTACAGTAATCCTGAAGTAAGACCTGCTGTAGCAATGAGGGATGATTCTAATGCTCCTTCTGGATGGAATTCAGGGCAGCCAACATGGGGACAGATAAACAGACCTCCAATTACAGTTGAGCTTATCCCATACAACTTCTCCACAAATCAGGTAAGCGTTAATGCTTCACCAGATTTGAGAGTTACTAAAGTTGTGACGGATAGTGACGAGATAGAGGTTAAGTCCAACGAAGTAAGAAACCAAGAGGAATTTCTATATACAATCAGAGTCGAAAATCTTGGAGGCACAGCAGATAACATTGTCGTAGTTGATGATTATGATCAAGACCAAATCGACATATTAGATGCTGATAGTGGTGTAAATGATGGTGATACTCTTTATTGGGATTTCCCTGTATTAAATCATGGGGATATTCTTGAATTTAGAGTTAGAGCACAAGTAAAAGACCTTCCGCATGGAACTTACACTATTCCAAATTCTGTTACTGTAACATCTGATCAATCCCCTCCTGTAGAAGATTCTACTACTACGAATGCTACAGCTGAGGTCATTATGAGTATTGAAAAGACTGTAACTGATAGTGATGAAACAAATGTAGAGGCAAATGACATTCATGGTAGCCTCCCTGAACCGAATCAGAGATTGATGACCTACACAATAAATATCGAGAACTCAGGAGATGCAGACGCTCACAATGTAAGGATTGTTGATGATATTAGTGAGTTGAACCAGTATGGAGAAATACAGAATATCAGTGATAATGGACAAATTCTTCAAGCTAACCCAGATCAAATAGTTTGGGATATTGGCACTCTAGCTAAACAAACTTCAAGAACAGTGACATTTGAAGTCCAATTGAGTGAGGGAATTGAGGATGAGACTGTTATAAACAACAATGCAGAAGTGCAAACAGAAGAAGCAGAAACACTTAATGATTCAACAATTACTACTGTTCATATTCCAATGCTAGAACTTGAGAAGGTGCAAGACTTACCAGAGACTGTAACACCTGGACAGCCAATAATTTACACTCTAAATTTTAGGAATATAGGGAGTGCTAGTTCACCGTATACAAAAATAGTAGATACTATTCCAGAACATACAACATTTGTGGATTTTGTAACAACGGATTCAGACATTCCCGTAGTGTATGACCCTGAAAGTAGAACTGTGACATGGGAGTTTGATAATCTTGCATCTCGTGAAGAAGGCGAAGTAAGCTTCAAAGTAGTGATCGACATTCCCACACAAACAGGTACTGAAATCAGAAATAGAGCAATACTTGACTCTCCTTCTGCGATAGAAGTATCAAGTGAAGTTGTTACTTCCGTAGCAAGCTCATGTTGTATGACAGGAACAGTCTGGGATGATGCAAACAAGAATGGAAAATTTGATTTTGATGAAAACCCGATTGAGAACGCTAAAGTTACTATAACTTGGGCAGAGTCAGAGTTTTTACCTGAAAATAATTCGATTGTTTTTACAAATGAAAATGGTATATACACCGAGTTAGGATTGCCCTACAACACCCTTCTAACGATCAAAGTAGATATTCCCGCAGGTTTCGATAATGCTACTACTCCAACTGAATACAAGGTTATTCTTCTTCCACTTCAGGAAAACGGAGTCCACGAGAATTATGTGAAAGATGGGATTCATTACATTACCGCCGATGGCTGTATGGATTTTCTGAATGCAGGGATATATAGAGACATTTTAATTGCAGATACAGGCGATTCAGTTGTACCCGTATTAACAATAAGCACTGCGTTACTTGGTACAGGAATTGTAGGAATAATTTTATCTATTAAACGGAAGAAAAAAAATAAATGAGGACATTAACTATTTTTATAAGTGCTCTTACTGCCTATGTGGTGATTGTCTTTATCTGGGGAGTCTATAAAGAAAAAAGGACAAAATCTAGGAAGAAAGATGATCAAGATATCTTCCCTTTCCCTAAAAGCACAAGTAATTCCAAATAACTTCTTACTCACAAATCATGAAAAAATTATTTACAAAAGCAAGCATTTTCATTTCAACAATAACAGCCAGTTTTATATTAATGGCTTCTCCTGCTTATGCTCAAAGTGATCCCAGTGGGGAAATTAATGCAATAGTTGAAAGAGTAATTAAGATTGCTACGCAAGTCGGCTCAGGAATATTGATCCTCTTTATTGTCAAAGACGCCTTTGATCTCATGCAGAACAAAGATAATCCGATGGTTAGAAATATGCTTGCAAGAGACATTTTCTTGTTGATTATCTCAGCAATTTTCTTGTTTAAACCAGACTTTATTTTAAATGCCATTAAATACATTGCCAATGCTTAAACTGCTAAACTCATTGAAAATTGGAAATAGTAAAAATTACCATGAAAGCCTTTCTAAATTAGGTAAGGACGAGAGAAAACTAGTAAAAAAAGTAATTTTTACTGGGATCTTTTTGTTTCTACTTATAGTAGTAGGTTTAGTTGTTTTCGAGAAGCATCATGGCAACAAGCAAACCACACAGACAGAACAAGAGGAATATATCCTAGATGGGAAGCCACATACACTCGAAGAATTAAAAGAATATGATAAAAATGAAATCATTGATATTCTAGATATACCAGAAGAACCTAAAACTACAGATGGGAAAGGGCTGGATCTTCCCGATGTAGATCCTCTAGGCGATCTTAACCCATTCTCCTCATTTCAGGAGTCAGTAATTGATGCATTCTCTGAAATCATACAGCAAGGGCTGGAGCTATTTGATGATTATGTCGCATTCACTCCGAATGTTGCAAACAATGACGGGCATATTCATGATGCACGCGGGAATGGGATTACCATAGGAGTTGATAAATTCTACTCTGCAAGCAGAACAATTGCCTTTCTAGTTCTGCCCATTGTGATTGTAGTCATTGGGATCACTATGATTGTAGAAGGACAAGTCAAGGGAATGCAGTTATTACTTGCTTCATTGAAGAAAATAATACTTTTTGTAATTGCCCTTGCAGCATATCGGTTTATATTTTCGATTGCTATTGATCTGAATAATGCTATTTCTAAGTATGTACTCGAAACACTTGTAGGAATATCAGATAACGGCACTCTTTCTGGTTCATTGATATCCTCTTTTGGTCTGAGCGTGGTCGAAGACAAACTGCAGTTTTCTTTGGCAGATACTTTAAATTCATTTGGAGAGATCATCCTATGGATCGGCTTATTCTTTTTGCTCGTGACATTACTTTTCCAATTCATTATTAGATTTTTCCACTTGCTGATTCATTTAGTTACTTTCCCTATAGTGCTTGTCATATCAATGTTACCAGGTGGTGGACAGTTTTTTAGAACTTACATAGAAGAGATATTAAGAACATTGTATATGCAGCCAATTTTCCTTATAGGGATTGGTATTGCATTGGAAGTAATAAACAGTGTAAATGAGCCTATCCCTAAACTTATACTTGGGCTTGGCGCTTTATCATTTTTAAACATCATACCTTCAATCATCAACAAATTTTCCGGAGTACTATGGGGAATTGGAGGGGGATTAGCTGGTGGGTTACTAGCCGCTTCTACTATTGGCTCTGCCAGTAAACTAAAAAAGGGGATAACTAGTGTAGCGGGTGGTAGGCAAAATAACTCAATAAAAAATCTTGGCAATAGATCAAGTACAGATAAGTTTGCACTAGCCACACCGTTAGGATCAAGTGATACAGCTGCTGGCAAAAGGTCTAGCTCCCTAGTCAGCAGTAAACCAGGAGCATTCAAGAATACTCTTGCCAAGAATGGGAAGAATGCAGCATTTAAAACAATTGGCATGAAGCCTTTAGCCAAGAAAGATTTAATTAAAGGAGGTACTAAAAATCTAAGTAAAATCAATCCAGATTTCTCTCGAATCAACGATGTTTCATTAAAAGACGGCGAAGCATTATCACGAAGGTTTAACAGTGAAAATTATAGCCCTTCTCTGGGAGCATATCCGCTTATTGAGGGAAGTCCAACTTTCAGTCAGATCGCAAATATTTCAGATTTCAAAGCAGTCAATCCCCAGACCCATCAACTCATGGAGTCAGTACTGCAAAGTCAGTCTACTCAAGTTGATCTTGGCAGTACTTTTGATACTTCAAATGAAAATCATTGGAATCACTTAACAGAATGGTATGCGAAAAGCGAATCAAAAAGCACCGGAAAACCGGTCAAGAGCTTTAAACCTTATATCAATAACCCTTCTAACAAGATGAATATTATCAGGAAAGCATCAGACCAAGGATACTTCAAAGCTCAAGGAGTAAAGACTGTGAAAGTCACTGATCAGGCTCAAGGGCAGAACCCTATTAATAAATACTATCAGGTGAATAAATCAAAGAAATAATATGCAGGAAATTGTACCACCAAAATTGAATAAAGATACTGGAATGTTCTCTTTGCTTTTCAATAGGAGGAACTTTCTTCTATTTTTAGGACTAGGAGGAACTTTTTTAATCTGGTCTACTCCGATCTTAGGCGTAGTCGATTATAAAATTTTTGTTACCTTAGTTTTATCGTTTATGTTACTTCCCTTTCTATTCGATGTAAGCGGAAGACCATTACACATATATATTTCTCACAGAATAAAATTTCTTCTCAGCAAAAAAGAACAGCGTGTAATTCTGGGAAAAGACATTTCGGGAGGAATAATTATTTTGGCTGATAATCAATTCGCAAAGGTATTCAGGATAGAGCCGATTAACCTTTCTATGTCTAGCGGTGAAGAAATAATGGTCTTTAAGCAGTACATGCAAACAGCTCTATTTTCTTTAAAGAACTCCATTCAAATTCTTTCTATTCAAAAGTATGCAATTCAGGATAGTGCATTAACAACTGAGATCCAACGATACAAAAATCTTAAAGGAAAGCTAAGAAATCAATGTGAAAAATATTTGCTCGAATACCAGCAACTAAAAAATACAATGGAACGATCTTTTTATCTGGTACTAACTACATATGCGCGTGGACTGGATGATGCAAAGAGAAAGCTTGAAGAAGAAGAAAACTCCTTTGGGAAACTTCTTGAGCAAACCAAAATTAGACTGGCCGGACTTGATACGCACGAAATTCTTGAAATTTATGAATACCTGTTACACCAACCTAATCATGTATCCAATTAAATATTTTTGCAACAACACAAAATGGGCAGTAGTGGATATAAATAGCCATCTAATCGAAAAAGGCAGGATCTTTTATCGTAATTTATCTCTAAGAAAAGAAATCTCAAGACTATCGCCTGATGATTCGTTAGTAGGAGAATTTATTGATAAAGGCAAATACATAGAAAATGATACCGAATCCATTGAAACTTATATGATCTCCGAGTTTCCACAAATCATCTACCCTAACTGGCTTTACGATATAACAAACTATAGTGAGCCATTAGTTATAAGTCAGTTTATTGAGCCAATTGATTCAGGAAAAGCAATTGCTGGACTTAGAAATAGAATAACTAATCTTTCAGCCCAATACTACGACAAAACCGAAAAAGGGAAAATTCATACGGTTGATATTGAACAGGCAATTCAAGATGCCAGAGATATTGAGGACTCAATAGTAAGAGGAGCGGAAAAACTATATTCCATGTCCATGTACATACTTATCAAAAATCAAAACAACAAAAAGCTACAAAAAAGTGCTAATTCGTTACGAGATACGGCTTATGCAAAGCAAATTAAAATACATCCGCTAAGCTATATACAAAAACAAGGACTGGAATCAACTCTTCCCACTGGTCTTGATCATGTACAGGAAAAATTTTCTCTCACCAGTTCCAATATATCCTCTTCGTTGCCATTTACTACCGCTACACTAAATGACCCCGATGGTATTTTTTATGGTATCACCTTAGGAGGTTCGAAAGTTCGTTTCAATAGATTTTCCAAGGTATCGAAGAACTATAATGGTATAGTTTTCGCTACGTCTGGTGCAGGAAAAAGTTTTGCTGTAAAAATGGAAGTTTACCGCTCTCTATTCAAGGGCGCATCTGTCTATGTAATTGATCCCGAAGGAGAGTTTAAATCGCTCTGTGATGCGGTTGGAGGTACAAATATCGACATTAACCCCGAAAGTACGACCAAAGTTAATCCGCTTCAATTTTTTTCAACAGAAACACAATCGAAAGAGATTATGCGTACACATCTTGGAGTTGTGAAAGGTCTTTTAAAAATTTGGTTATCCGAGCAGACATACAATCGAGGAATCATTAGTAAGGCAGTAAATGAAACTTATGCTAAAAAAGGGATATTGCTCGAAAAGCCCGATACATATACAAAGGAACCTCCAACAATTTCTGATCTGATAAATATATTTGAATCTCTCGGTAATGAGGGGAAACAAATAGCAACTGAGTTACTTGAATATTCAAAACAAGGTGAACTGGGCGATCTATATGACAACCTCTCGACTAGTGATGTTAATTTTAATGCCCCTATGGTTGTTTTTAACATTCAGAAAGTTCCCGATCAGGAAAAACAAGCATCTATATTCTATTTATCAAACTTTATCTGGCAGAGGGTTTTATCAGATAGGAAACCAAAATTAATCGTAATTGATGAAGCACACTTACTTCTTAAAGAAGAATCAAGTGCGAATTTTATTGAAAATCTTGTACGTAGAGGACGTAAATATAATTTGGGAGTTGTTACCATTTCTCAGGATGTAGAAGATTTCTTGAAAATTCCACAAGGGAAAGTTATAGCTCAAAATGCAGAAACGGCACTTATCCTTGCACAAAAGAAACAATCTATACCAAGCTTAGTTAAAACCTTTGATCTCTCAGAGCCAGAAAAAGAGTACATTACGAGACTTACTAAGGGACAAGCATTATTTATCAAAGGTAATAGTCATTCTCACATATTCCTATATGCCACACCTCACGAGGTGGATTTATTTAGTTCAAATGCACAAGACCTCGAAAGACTTGATAAAGAAAGACAACAATGAATAAAAAGGAAATTAATAAAAATTTACAACATGGGTACATATTCCTTGGAAGCATCGTTTTAATTTGCTTCATTTCTTCGCTTGCACTTGAAATGTATTTAAAAGGCAATTTCCCATCAATTCATTTAGGGGAACAAGAGCCTACGGAAAAATCAGAGGAAGAAAAGAAGGAAGAGGGATTTATACTGAAACTGGAAAATATTGAAAACGGTTATGAAACTACTGACGAATCAGTAACTATAGTAGGAACAACCCAAGCAGAAGCTGAAATTAAGATTAATGAGAAAACCGTCTCAATTAACGATCAGTACAGATTTGAAAAGAAAGTCGATCTTATTGTCGGAAAAAACATTTTAGTAGTTCAAGGATATTTAGATAGTAAACTTCAAAAGGAAATCACATTTGAAATTTATAGAAAGGAAAAAGAAAAAGCAAAGCCTTCTACGGATAATAAACAAACCGATACAACAACCGAGCAAAAAAAGGAAACGCCAAAAACAAGTCTTAGTCCTACACCTGATCCAACTCCAACACCAACGCCCACACCTTCTCCGATTACTGGTCTAAAGATGTCGTGTTCGATAAATAATACATATCCTAGCGCAGGCCAATCAGTCACAATAAGTTGTGTAGTAACAGATCAGAACAGTAAAGCAGTACAAGGAGCAACAGGCTTCACAAGTATTGGATGGCAGACAGGTTCTATTCTATATAACTTATCTAGCTCTAGTAGCAGTGGCTCTATGAGCTTAAATTTTACTGTTCCTGCTGGCAATCAAGGGAGCATCAACGGAACCATCAAGGTAACAAAAAGTGGTTTAACAGTAACTTCCAGTTTTACTTTAAATATTCAATAAATGGAGAACGAAAATGAAGTACAAAAGAATGTAAAAAATGCTATCGAAACTGGTGATAGTTTAGTTGGAGAAGGCATTGCTCAACTCTCAAACGAAGTCGCTCCTGTGATCGGACCTATTATCACTAAAATACTATGGAAGTATAAATGGAAAATTTTAATACTATTTCTTGTCGTAATATGCTTCATCTCCTTTGCGTTTGAGTCCCTTGCTTTTCAATACACTGCAAACTCGCATAGTTTGCTTAACAGCATACCTCAAGAGCATCGTGAATGTATTACTAAAGCAAACGAAAAATACAATGTGGAATTTGAGTTGCTTGCTGCATATGGGAAAGTTATTGCTGATTTTGATGAATCTCACAATATTCCAAAACGAACAGGGTTCCTAGAAATGGAACAATCTGTTTGGAATGAGTTTGGCGATGACGGAAATGGAAATGATGTAATTTCTCCTAATGATACTTGTGACAACTATTTCACCCTTGCCCATAAGCTGGCCTCAATCAATGGTGGGTCAAAAGAAAGAATCAACCAGTATTCAGATAATAGAAAGGCAAAAATAACACAATGGTACGAACTGTACATCGGCATTTCGATGATACCTTATGGTAATCCAGTAGGGCTAGATCGCTCAGAGCTGGTCACCATTACTTCAGGTTATAACGTAGTCCGTATAGTTTTTGGTGTTAAAAATACGCACAAAGGAGTTGATATAGTTCCATCCTCAGTTTGGTTCAAAGAGAATCCAGGCAAAGGTTCTACGCAAGCAATTAATCACGCAATTATCAGTGGAAATGTTAGCAATTTCAAAGATAGATATGGAGCACTTTGTTCATATGTCGCAAACGACTCTTATAGAACGCTGTACTGTCATTGTGATTCCTTTATAGCAAAAGACCAATCTCAAGTGAAATATGGCGATCCTATTTGCTATATGGGTAGCACGGGATTTTCCACTGGAAACCATACTCACATAGAAATATATAAAAAGAACAATGGTGGTGGATGGGATCGAGTTGATCCAACACCTTTTTTATTCCCAAATAAATAATAGTATATGACTGAGTCCAAAGAAAAAATTGAAATACTTGATAAGACGCTAAAAGCTGGCTTCGCTTCCATGCCTAGAATAGTTTTACGCAATCCTGAGTTGAGCCGGAATTCCAAAGCAGCCTACTCCCTGCTTCTTGATTATGCTTGGCAAACAGGAAGTTGTTTTCCTGGACAAGAGAGACTAGCTAAAGATTTGGGGGTGTCAGTACGAACAATTCAAAGAGATCTCGAAGAACTTAAAAATTTTGGTCTTATTGATTGGAAGCAGAGAGGAAAAAATCGCACAAACATTTATTCAATTTTGTCTTTAGATTTCTTGAGTGACACGACAGAAATGTCAGATCCAGATGCGTCAAAATTGTCACCTCAGGACACGACAAAAACGTCGGACATAATAGAAGAAGATGAATATACCCAGAATAAATATAAACATTCGTTAACGTCAGAGGAAAATAACGACAACGAAAAATTAAACCTAGACACTTTTGATGATGAAGCAATTGCCATTGCCGAGGAACTAAACGATATCAAGAGTATTAGATATTACCAGAAAATCGTAAGCCTGAGAGATAAAGGTGAACTAAACGATGAAGATATACAAAAAGCTCTCAATGAGACAAGGAAAGCTGTAAGCGAGAGCAAAAATGACGGTACAAATTTTCTCAAAAATCCTGCTGCATGGTTTGTGGCTAACTTGAAAAAATTCTCGCAAAAACGAAAACACAAAAAGCAGATGGAAATGATAAAACAGATGAAAAATAATTTTTCTATTAGTTAAATATATGATCGAGTATCTAGTTGAATATAAAGAAATAATGGTTTTCGTCATAATATCTTTGGCGATAAGCCTCTTTTACGTATTAAAGTATTATTGGCAACTGTTTATTATCAAAAGGCATTCGAAAGTGAAGGGCTATATGATGCAGATCATTCCTCCGAAATATTCTATAGAAGATCAGATGAATATGCAGGGGCATAGATTTGCCTTGCAACGCTTCATGGACAATCTGACTGCTACAACAAAAAAAGAGCGAATATCTTTTGAAATATTCGCTGATGAAAATGGGATTAAGTTTTTAGTATGGTCTCCGAGTAAAGAAATTCAAAATATGATTAAGTTAAATTTATTTAGCACCTATCAGGAAAGAATCAAAATACAAGAACTACAAGAAGATCCACTTACAATATTCAGAAAAAATAGTCCCC
The DNA here is from genome assembly GCA_964444125.1 of uncultured Candidatus Saccharibacteria bacterium. GTDB lineage: Bacteria > Patescibacteriota > Dojkabacteria > B142 > JAFGMG01 > CAYUFB01. The sequence goes on along the minus strand of CAYUFB010000024.1, from coordinate 5,099 downwards.
AGCTAAATGAATACAAAGCAGCAAAACACTACGTCTATACGCTGATGGACGTAAAAGACTTTGAAGCAGTTGATCCTGTCCAGAATATTTTGAGTGCCATGGTCGGTTTAGAGAAAGGAGAAGCAATTGTTACTCAAATTGTTCTAAAGCCCACAAAAATTGACAAGTATTCGCTTAAAAAGGCTAAGGAACATTTCAGACTTGGCAAATCAGAAATCAATTGGACAACTGCATATTTCAGTAGGCTAGATGTCTATGCAATCTTTTTCATACCATTATTACCAGTGATCTTGTTAAGAACACTTAGCTCATTGTTCAAAATCTCAAACAATAAACAGAGTTTAAATGATCCAGTAATGGCTCTACCTGATACAGATCCAAGAAAGATAATTATAGAGAAAGATGAACTTAAAGATTTCTCTAATCACTTGTCTGAAAAATACAAAACAGCATTTAGCTCATATATTCGTGTAGGTTATACAGGCAATAGAGTCGAAGAACGCTTACAGGGAATTACACAGGCTCTCGAAGTAATGAAAAGCGAGACCCAAAATCGCTTAATAAAAAGGAATTCAAAGAATATAAATGCCCTAACAAATAGGTTTCTTTATCCAGATAATCAAATTTTTCCAGTACATAGAGAGGTTTTTACATCTCAAAACATTTTATCCTCTCGTGAAATTTCCATGCTCTTCCACCTACCAAAGCAGATTTATGATCCGTCAATTGAGCATTTCATAATGCCTGAAATTCCAATCAATAAGAAATTCAGAAACAGGATAGATAGCAGTGATTTATTATTAGGAATAAATAAGAGCAGAGGAAAAGAATATAAAGCATATTTTCTCGGAAACGATAGGAAGAGACATCTTTCAATCACTGGACAAACTGGTACAGGGAAATCTACCATTCTTAAGAACCTCGTCTTACAAGACATAGATAGTAGACTTCACACTGGAGCAAAACGAGGGCTCATGCTCCTTGATCCGCATGAAGATTTCTTTATGGATATACTTCAAAGAATCCCCTTTTCACACAGAAACACGAGCAAACTCATTGCATGGGATACAAGAAATGAAGACAGCTATTTTGGCTTTAATCCTTTGTATGCCGTTGGTCTAAGTGAAAGAGAAATTGACCTGATTGTCGATTCTAATTTCAAACTAATCGAAAAAACAATTAGGCGACAAAATCCTGAAGGTGGAATGGGAGCTACAGGTAAACCAATGCTTATAAATGCAATGAAAACTCTTATGGTATTCCAAAACGACTGGTTGGAAAAGAAGGGAGATACTCCAAGGAACAGGGAATTTATATCCAAATTTGCACCAACATTAGTTGATGTTAAAGCTATTTTCTCAAGTGATGAATTTGAGCAGAACATTCTGAGTTTTATTGATCTTGAGAAATATGAAGGACTTCGTTCATTCTGGCAGGAAACATTGCCTAATTATAAAGAATCAAAAAACTGGCCAGAGATAAGGCAAGGTTTTGACAATAAAATTTCACAGGTACTTACTGGGATTCTTCTCTATACTTTTGGGCAATCAGAAAGCTCGATAGATGTTTCAGATATTATAAAGGATTCCAAAATTCTTCTTGTAAATTTAGCTTCGCAGAATATTGGAGAGGAAGGCATGAGTCTACTTGGATCGCTTCTTATGGCTAAAGTCTGGTTTGAAGCAAAAAGGATCAGACAGAATACAAGAAGACCTTTTGTTGTTTATGCTGATGAGTTCCAGAATTTTGCAACTTCAGATTTTGCTTCTGCTTTGTCTGAGGCACGTAAATTTAAGCTTGAGCTTATCCTGGCTCATCAATTCTTTCAACAATTACCCGATGATGTTTTCCATGCTGTCATGGGTAATGTTAAATCAAAAATATACTATAGATGCGGGCTTGAGGACGCTGAGATGATAGCAGAAGAATTGCAGGGAAAAGTACTCAAACAAGAACTAATGGAAATACCTGAGTTCCATGCAAATGTTAAGGTCGGTGAAAATGTTTTCAGTCTATATGTACCTGAAGAACGTAAGCCCTCTTTATCAACCGATGCAGTTGAAGAGATTATTGAAAACAACTATTTCAAATATGGAAAGACTAAAGAAGATATTGAAAGACAGATACAGAAAAGACGGAACTGGATCAGAGATGGTTGTCCAGCGCATACAGTAAACGGATTAGAGGCCGATTAAGTCCGTAATCCGATTGCCGACAAGAGAACTTTGATATTTATCATCTCGAATGCTCTGCCACTGGCTGCTTCTGGTCTTCGGGAATTGTGATTGGGTGGACTCCCTTCAGGACTCCACCCAATCACTCCCTCGACTATGGTTAGTTGTGTCTAACTAAACCATATCCTACGGACAGACGCAGCCAGTGGCAGACAAGAGATATTTTTACAAACAATAAAAATAAATATGGAAAAGAAGTTGATATTAAATAAAAGTCAAATTGAGCTACTGGATATTATTCAATCATTTAGGTACATACCATTAAAAGTATTAGTCGAGGTTACAAAAAGTCGCAGTTTATATTCATATAAACAGACTTTGAATAGAGTTCTTCTGAAACTGGAAAGAGTTGGCTATTTGAGGAGCTTTCTTTATGGAAACAACTGGAAAGTGGTGTACATAACTAAAGCTGGGGCAAAACGTCTTGCTTTTGAGCTTTCTGCACCAATAGCTGAGATAGCCATTCCAAATCAGGGACAAAGGGTTCAATATGCCACCCTGGAACATACCGTGCAAATAGCCAGACTATATAAAAAAGTTTCAGAAGTCATCGCAAATTCTCCTGCATTTTCAATTAACAAATGGATCGGGGATCAACACATCATATGTCAGTATAAGTTCAGAAGTGCAAGATCAGGAAGAACGATCAGAAGAAATTTACTGCCCGATTCCTATTTTGAGGTTTCCTCAAACGAAAATACCTTCAGGTATTTTCTCGAATATGATACAGGCACTATGGATAAAGCACAGTTAGTGCCTAAATTTATGAGATATTTTGAATATTTTATCTATGGTGATTGGGAAAAAAGATTTGAAAGCTTTCCAGAAATTGTATTTCTGACAGATAGGTCAAAGGAGGCATTAGACAATCTTTTTCCACAATCAGAAATAGCCATTGAAGCAGCACTTGATCAAAGGAATAAATTTTCACAAAGTGAAAATGTTATCTGGAAAGGAATAGGTACTGCTGAAAATCTCAGAAGCATAAATTCTACTCACATAAGAGGCTTCCTGAGTAAAAAAATATTTGTAGATTTTACAGATTCAAAATGGGTCGAAAAATTGTTAAAAATTTGAATATTGTCTTATTCTTCTTAATTTTTCTCACTGGGCTAACAGGCATGTACTTCGTTTTGGCTCCAGAAGTTCATTATGAACTAAAAAAGAATGAGCCAAAAGAAGAAACGAAACAAAAAGTTGGAAAAGGAAATAGATTAGCTATTTCCTCAATTGGAGTAGATGCAAAGATTGGACTTCCTTCATCCTCCCTAAATACAGGAGGATGGGTAGAAAAAACAAATCGTGATGGAATACCTCTGGTAATTGCTATTCATAGATTTGGCTTAAACACATTAACGCCAAAACAAAAGATTAAACAAACTCTCTATCATGTCGATAAACTTCATCAAGGAGATGAAATTTATCTATTTTGGAATAATGAAGAGTACCAATACAGGATTACAAGGATTATCAAATCAGATAACAATCCCTCAATCAGGGATTCAGAACTGCTGATATATACATGCAAATTTTGGAATTCTGCCGAACGAGTATTCGTTCTGGCAGAAAGGATTTAGTCTCTACGAGGTAGGAATACTCCCTTTGAACACAAAAAGTCTAGCATATAAAAGCTAAGATGGCTGCATTACTGCTAACGCATTCATTTGCCACACTCCGTGTTCGCAAGGGGAGCAAACATATCCTTCCCCTCCACTTCGACAAGCTCAGTGTCGGTGAACATAAATTTGCTCTAATCCCTTGTCGAATCCACTTCCATATACTGCCCTCATTTCTTTCGCTTTGCTCAATTCATTCAGGCCGGCTTTTTTTCTATTAGTTCAAAGGGAACGATTTTTTTTAAGTTCACTTCAGAACAGGCTCTTTGACAACTGAATACGCTTAACTGAAAGCTATTGCCCACTGGTTGAAATCAGTGAGGCTAAAGGTTAAGAGAATTTTTTACTTTTTATATTTTTTATTATGGTTTTACTAACTAAAGAATTGAGAAAGAAGCTTCCTACTCTTTACTCACAGGAAGAAAAAGGACTTGATGCTGTTGCTATTGTGAAGTTTTTTACTCCTGATAGTAACTGGACTTGGTATGCAACTGAGTTTGACGGTAAAGATACTTTTTTTGGTCTTGTTGATGGTTTTGAAAAGGAGCTTGGATATTTTAGTTTATCTGAATTGCAAAATGTTAAAGGTGCTTTAGGTTTGCCTATTGAACGAGATAGGTATTTCATACCTAAAACATTGCGTGAATTGATGGACTAGTTTTTCCCTTGTAGGTGGGACGGTTAAACCTTCAAATTTAATTTCAATTTTTATACTTTTTTATTATGAAAAAATCACTGCCATTAGAATGGGTTAAGAAAATTAATCCTAATTACTGGGAAACATTACTTGAAGGGGAAGAAATCATGTTTGGGACTCTCTGGAATTTTGATGATCTTGAATGGAACGAAAAGAACGCGAATATTGCTAGAGAATGCAATATGATCCCTGTTGAAGTTGATGGTCTTCTCTATGTCGGTCTAGGTGCTTGTGGAATGGATTTAGACCCTATTGTGATATATACGCAATACAAACTGACTGACTGGATAGAACCTGATGACGTTGCCTATTTGAAATACAAGGACAAGGAATATGTGAAATATGTTCTTGATGATGAGAAGGCAGACGAGCTATACAAAGCTGTTAAGGAGAAGAAGTTTACATGAAGCACCCCAAAAAACAAAATTTAAGTTTCAGTGTGCACTGTCCACTAGATTATTGCTAAGGAGTGCTTCAGTTGAAGTATAGCAGAAAACGAGCAATGGCGGAGAAAACCTCCGCCATTTTGCTTACTTTCTTTATCTAAAGCCG
>CAYUFB010000023.1:0-17403 GCA_964444125.1 uncultured Candidatus Saccharibacteria bacterium | reverse complement strand
TTATAGCTTCTTTATTAATAGTATTATTGCCTATCAAATTCGGTGTAGAAAGAATGGACTACGATGTAGTGAAAGTAATATTTGCTGAAGATGTTTCATTAAGCGATGTCCAAAAACAAGCTGATACTGTTTCAGATTTAGAAAGAATAGAAAAAGAAGCTCTAGGTGTCTATGAATTGGAATATTTATCAATTAATCAAGATCAACTTACAAAGCTTGAAGAAGGTTTAAGGACTTTGGATTCTGAAGCTGAGGTTGAGAGTTACAAAGTTTATCAAGATAGTAATGATATAGAAAGGTTAGTATATTTCTTACCAGCGTTTGTTGTGGGGATATTTCTGATCCTTTGGTGGCATCTAAATATAGTAGTCAATTGGGGGTATAGATTGAAACTAATATTCAGTCTCGTATTATCAATAATTATAGAATTTATTCTATTATTTGGGGTGATAAGTGCACTGTCTAACATCAATACGTTAGACAGTCTTGCAATAGGGGTTGGGATCTATCTATTATTTCTAATAGTTGTATCGAATATTGTCTTTGCCTTTTTGCTATCCTCATTTTTTATCTTGTCGCCACAGAGACATTTGTACAAAGATTTAAGCGAATTTCTGACAGGTCATTCTATTAAACTCTTTTATATCAATTTATTTCTAGTCTTATTTAGTCTTCTATTGTTTTTTGCTAGTGGTTTTGAGTGGTTTGTGGGAGTGGTATTGGTTCTTTGGTTTATGTTTGTCACGTATGGTCAAATCTTTGTGATCAGGGATATAGTATCTGTTCAAGATTATTTAGTTAAGAGATACAGAAAGTGGAGCAAGAAGAGATAATCAGGCAATTAAATTCCAAGGATATAGAACAATTTTTCCCGTTGATGGAGCAGTTTATCCAAGAGATTCCTCAGTTGAAAGAAAGAGCAGAGTACTTTTTGCAGGGAGATTATTCTAAAGACAAAGTAATGTATTCACTTGAGTACTATAGAGTGATGATTTATGGGTATTTTCTTGATAACAAATTAGTTGCATTTTTGTGGGGAAGCAGTCCATATGCAGGTCTTGGATTTGTAAGCTGGCTTTGGGTGGATCCATTGCATAGAAGAAATGGCATAGCACATAAGTTATTAGCTAATTATGAAAACAAAATTAAAACATTAGGAGGACACTTTATTGAATTGTATTGTTTTGAAAATATGGAGGAATTTTATAATAAAAATGGTTATACCAAAATTGGCAGAAGACCTAGTGGATATTTTAAGATTCCTCAGTTGATCATGAATAAGGTATTTGATACACTCTAATAGTATTTTTAATCATTAAAATATAATTATATGAAGGCAATTGTAGTTTTTGGCAGTACAACAGGTAATACAGAAGAAGTTGCAAATTATGTTGTAAGCGGCTTGAAAGAAGCAGGACATGAAGTTGATCTGAAAAATGTCTTAGAATCAAATCCTGATGAATTAGCAAATTATGAATTAATAGTTTTAGGTTCAAGTACTTGGAATGAGGGGCAATTACAAGATGATTTCGTCCCATTTTATGATGCTATGAAAGTAGACTTATCCGGCAAAAAGGCAGCGGTTTTTGGGTGTGGTGAATCCATCTATGAGCATTTTTGTACAGCTGTCGATATTTTAGAAGCAAAACTTGAAGAATTAAATGCTGAAGTGGTCAAAGAATCGTTCAAAATCGATGGTGATATCTCACCGTATCTACCAAAAGTACAGGAATGGGCCAAAAGCATTGCATAAAGTAATCATTGCAGTTACTTAATTTTTGATAAATAATTGAAGGGAAGCCTAGTAATTTAGTATTGCCGATGCGACTACTCCCGCAGTTTCTGTCCTCAAGATTGGTAGATTGATAAACGTGATTATAAATCCGGCTTTCTGAGCTTTTGAGACCTCCTCTGGAGCAAATCCGCCTTCTGGCCCAACTGCAATTAGTATGTTCTTGCTAGGTGCTTTCTGAAGTAATTTTTTGATGTATGAAATATCTTTTGTATCAGGATATTCTCTTGAATGAAGCAAAATTTTGATATCAAAGCTTTCGACTAATAGATCATCAAAACTGATTGGAGTATAGATAATTGGGATGATTTCTCTTTCAGATTGTTGCGCAGCCTCTTTTGCAATTGTTTCAAATCTCTCTTTTTTTTGGGCTTTAAATTTATCAAGATGAAAGACACTATACTTGCTCTCAAAAAGCATAAAGGCATTCACTCCAGTCTGGGTATTCATTTTGATTATATCTGCGATCTTGGACGATCTAGTTAAACTTTGGGCTAGGGTGATATCATATTTGACACTTGTCTTTAGTTTTTTTCTAGCAATTAATTTTCCTTCTACAAATTTGCTATTGATTCTTTCAATTATTGCTTCATATTGATTTTTATTTTCATCAAGCAAAACGATCTTATCATTTGGTCTCAATCTAAGTACTTGTTCAATCTTCTTGATGTCCTTTTCGTCATGAATGATAAATTGATTATCTTTTATATTATTTTGTGTGACGAAAAACCTAGATAAATTCATTGATAATTATTAATCAGGCTAATTTTAAACTTTTATGATATTTCTGTAAATCATAAAAAAGGTGGGGCGTATTTATATACGCCCCACTTTAAAGAAAATTAAATCCAAAGATTTAGTTTAGATATTTATCCAATGTAGCTTGGAATGTAGAATATGGTTGAGCACCAACTACAACTTCTCCTACTACTGTCCCGTCACTATTTATTTTGCCAATATAGAAAGATGGAGTTCCTCCAATACCTAGTGCCATGGCATCTGATAGGTCTTGATTTACTTCATCTTTGTACTTGCCACTCTCTGCACAAGATTTGAATTTGCCCTCATCAAGTCCTAAGTCCTTAGCAAATGAAACCAGTGTATTGATATCGTTTTTGTCAGTTCCTCCAGCATAGACTTTCTTCATAAAGCTGAAATATGTTGCATCGTCTTTTTGTTCTCTGATACATTCTGCGGCAGACGCTGTAGCAAGGGTTGTGTCGCCTCCAACGCCTGGAAAGTCTTTGTAAACGTAGAGAATTTTATTTGTGTCTACATAATCTTTTTTGATTTGATCAAATGTCTCACTATGGAATTTCTGACAGAAAGAACAATTGAAATCACTAAATTCTATCAAAGCAACTTTTGCATCAGGATTTCCGATTCTAGCATCATCACCGAGACTTGCTTCTGTGGCAATTACTGTAGGATCATCGTTTTGAGTCTCTCCAGTAACTGTGTCGTTTGTTTTCTCTTTCTTTGTATAAGTATCGAAACTTTTTAGTGTAGAATTAATGCTTAGTAATCCAATTAATAGAACTATTGATAATATTAGGGAGCTTGTAACTATGGCGATTGGTGTAAGTATCTTGTTGATATCTACTACTAACTCGTCATCTTCTTGTTTTTGTGGCTTAGCCATGGGTTGCTATTAAAAAATAAAAATGAAATCAAAAGGCAGAAGGATTATTTTATATTTATTTGCAATAAAATGTAAAACTTTCTAAAATGACCCCATACCAGGGTGGTAGGTACCATAATAACTTTTATCAAATCTAGATGTCAACAGGAAAAGAAACGAAAAAAATGCAGGCTGTCACAAATCTAAAAAAGACTAAAGGTTTGTTGGAGAAAATGATTGAGATGTTGGAAAGTGATAAGTATTGTATTGAGATTATGAACCAAAATTTAGCAGCAATTGGTATGCTTCGAGTCGCGCATGAGATGCTTATGGAGGATCATTTAGAGAAATGTTTTAAGGAGGCTATCAAAGAAAGTAATCCTAAATTGCAGAAAAAAATGGTAGAAGAAATCCTAAAGGTAACCAGGCTTTTTAATCGTTAGTAATCAAGAGTTCTCCGGTTGTTGGATGTACTATTAATATTCTATTTAATTTTCCTAAATCAGTTTTTTCTTCTTCGTTTTTGCTTCTTTCTTCAATCTTCCATACAAATCCATTGTCTTGATAATCTCCAAGATACATATTGTAATAATATTGATTTGTATCAATCTCTTGATCGGCAAGTATTTCAAAAATTTTGGTTGAATCAAGAAGTGTCGATACATCACTTGGAGAGTCAAGCTTTTGATATTTTTGAATTGTACTTTCTCTTGTTTTTCTAGGATTTTGGAATTCGACTTTGTTATCACGATAGCTCAATTCTCTAGTTTGCTTTTTTGCAGTAGAAAAGAAAGTACAACTCCAGTTGTAGTATTTGCCACTATCTGTCCCGGTGTATTTGTATTTTGATTCTTGAATAGTTAATAAACTTATCGTCATGCCCTTGCAACTAATCAGTTTGATATCTTCACTCCAATTAGATGCCTCTTTGTGCATGGCTGTTATTGCTTGATTACTTGAGATAAGCTCGAAACCAGGTGTCAAATTGATTACCTCTTTTTTATTGTATGAATTTAGGAATATTATAAAAGCTATCCCTGATGCAATGCCTAGCAAAAATAGAAGCAGAAATATTACAAGTTGTTTTCTATTAGATTTTGATGATTTTGAGATTTGGAATCTATACACTTAATGCCCAATTAAAACAACTTAAGTATATAGAATTTGATGATAAATTCACAAGTATTTTTGTTATAATCAAAATTAGATCGGGGTGTAGCTTAGTTGGCTAAAGCGCATGGCTGGGGGTCATGAGAGCGCACGTTCAAGTCGTGTCACCCCGATGGTTAACGAATGAGGAACGAAGTGACGAAATGAGTTTACAGCGGGGATGACCTGCTGAATCCACCCAAGGTGGAGAAGGCATGGTCACCCCGATAATATTATTACTTCGGGGCTATAGCTTAACTGGCAAAGCATCCCCTTCGCATGGGGAAGACTGGGAGTTCAAGTCTCCTTAGCTCCACTTCGACTTGCATTCACTTCGTTCATGCTCGCTTTGGTGCGAGCACAGATACTTAACTTGCAAGACGAAGTGGCAGTGAGCTTGTCGAACTACACGCTTATTATAAAAAATGTGTATAATGTCTTCGAAAAAGTATAATTATTATTCCAAATTGTTTTGCTGATATGAAGAATATAAAATCAGATTGCTGGTCAAACATTTTTTTCTTGTTCTAAGCTTTACTTTCTTTATTATAATCCCTATCTGTACAAAAACCTCAATGGTCACTATACTTCTTCGAAAGTGAATACTTATTATCATCACCTTTTGGAAGTAATAGCACACAGATGTTTGATGAAATCTTTTCAGGAAAATTCAATCGAAGGGTTTGTTTATTGCTTGAATGACAAAATTATCACAGGGATAGAGTTTGACCTTATGGAAGATATGCATGGGAATTTAATTGTCAAACATCCAGACAAATTAAGTTATCAGGAAAATTTCTATGGCAGAACAAGTCACAAGGGTTGTTTAGTCCAGAACTTTTTTGAAAAATCTCGAAATCATAATAAAAAATTATATATCGATATAAAAGGAGTTGATGAGGCCGGGAAGCATAAACTAATTATGCTAAAGGATTTGTTAAGAAATTTTGATATACAAAAAAATATTTTGGTGATGAGTTATCAAAAGGATATATTGGAGTACTCAAAAAGAATATTGCCTGACATCCCTACAGTCTATATGGGGTACGTAGCTTATAGAAATATATGCCCAGATTGTGATCATTATCTTTCTGAAGATATTGTGCCAAGAAAAAATAATCTGAAACAATCAAAGATCATTGGATCATGGTTTCCCAAAAAATATTTAAGGCATAGGTTACATGCGCCAAATTATCTGGGGGCAATGTATAACAGCAAGAAGGAGATTAATAAATATGGTGTATATTAAGGTATCTCAAATATTTAGTTTTTATTCCTTCTAGCAATAAACACATACTTCATAGTTTCGATCACCACTAGATTCAATACTCCAAATCCAAATATCAATAACCAATAATATGCCTCAAGGGGTACAGTTTTGAGCAAACTATTCAATATTGGCAAGTATACTGAAGCAAGAAGCATCGCGAATCCTATCAAAACAGAAATATTCAGATACTTATTTGAGAAAGGATTGTATTGAAGAATTGATTTCTCCATAGATTTACATGAAAACACATACACCAAAGAATCAAATCCAAGAATTACAAATACAATAGTTCTAACTTTTTCCAAATCCATACCATCTCCAAAGAGATATAGAAAAGTAAGTACAAGTAAAATATCAGTAATTAAGACAAAAGAAAGCATGATTTTGAGCATTTTCTTGTCCAGAATTGTTGTCCTTTTTTTTGGTTGTTTCTTTTTCATCAAGTCATCTTCTGCAGGCTCCATCGCAAGAGATAAGGCAGGCAAAGAATCTTCAATAAGATTCACCCAAAGTATCTGTCCGGCAGTAATTGCAAGGGGGGTGCGAAGAAGTAGAGAACTGATTACCAAAATTAATTCAGTCAAACTATCAGATAAAAGATAAAGAGTAACTTTTTTGATATTTGCATAAATTCTTCTACCTTCTTTGATACTATGTACAATAGTTTTCAGGTTTGAATCAAGTAGCACAATATCTGCAATCTCTTTAGAGACATCGCTAGCTTCATTGACTACGACCCCAATTGCTGCCCTCTTAAGTGCAGGTGCGTCATTTACACCATCCCCAGTCATTGCTACTACTTCTCCCTTTTTGCTAAGCAAATCAACAATTCTGTGTTTTTGCTTTGGGGTTACACGCGCAAAGACTATGATCCTATCTAGAGCATCTTTCAGTTTTTGATCATCCATGTCATCGATTTGAGATCCTTCAAGACAAAAGTCCATGATATTTTTTGAATCTTCCAAAATTCCAGCTTCTTTTGAAACTGATATCGCTGTCACAAGATGATCTCCTGTGATCAGTTTCAACTTGATGCCAGCGCTTTTGATCGTATCGAGTGTTTCTTTCAAGTTTGGCCTGATTGGATCACTGAGAGCTTGAATACCGATAAATTTTATACCATCAATATCTGAGGGTTCGTTTCCCTCTTTTATATATTTATACCCAAAGCCAATAACTTTCGAACCATTGGAAGCTAGTTGTTCTAATTCTGCAAGCCATTTTCTTTTGTCATTCGGATCTATCTCAGATTTGTTTAATAATATCTCTGCCGCTCCATAAGTTAGAAGTACTAATTTGTTTTGTGGAGTTCTTACTATTGTCGAAGTAAACTTATTGGCACTATTGAATGGTAGATAGTCAATTCTTTCATAATTTGCAATTTGTTTTGGACCTAGGCCTCCAAAAGAATCTTTGGTATAACTATGAACTGCTTTATCAAGAATATCGAGTTTGTTATTGGCAAAAGTATTGATTAATTTGATTTTTTCTTGGTCATTGATTTTTGCATAACTGACATTTAATATACCCTTTGTGATAGTTCCGGTTTTGTCTATGCAGATTGTTGTAACTGATCCAAGTGTTTCAGCAGCAACTAATTTCTTCACTACAGCTTTTTGTTTAAGGATGTTGCGCATACCAACGGCTAATATCACAGTCAATGCTATAACTAAGCCCTCAGGTACTGATGCAACAGCTACTGCTACAGAGATTGTAAGAACCTCATAGAGAGAATAGTTCTCATACAATCCAAATAAAAAGATAATTATTGCACTGATGGATACGATGATACTGATTTTTTTTGCTAGATTGGATAACTGTTTCTGTAAAGGAGTCATGGGCTGTTCGGTCTCAGTGACATATTTACTGATTTCTCCAAATTTTGTTTCCTCTTTTATTTTTGAAATTTTTATCTTTGCGTACCCACTAGTAATTGTAGTCCCTTGATATACTTCATCGTTTAAGCCTTTTTCTACAGGAATTGCCTCTCCTGTAAGTATATGCTCATTGACGATAAGAGAGCCTTCAATCATGACTCCATCAGCAGGGATCTGGTATTCTTCAGTAAGTATAACTATATCTCCAACTCGTACATCCTCTCCATCAATTTCTTTTGTTTTGCCATCTCTTTCTACTATAGCTTTGACTTTTATATATTTTTGAAGTTCGGCTACAGTGTTATATGCACGATACTCTTGATAAAAGCCTAGTCCCGTATTGATGATCACAGACAAACTTAGTACCAAAAAGTCTGTGTACTCTTCAAGCAAAAAAGTGATTACGGTAGCAAAGAGAAGAATATATACCAATGGTGATTTGATTTGATGGATAAGGAGATTAAGTATGAATTTGATTTTCTTTGTCTTCATGGCGGGGATTATTTTGTAAGAATTTATTTGTTACAGACTTATATTACATAATTCAAGTCCTTTTTTCTAATTTTGGCAAAACATCTTCATTTTTTCATATTTGACTGTATGCACGAAAATTGCATATTGTTAAGGATATATTATTTTTTATATTTATTTCATGTCAAGAAATAAATTGTTGTTACTGATTGGTATTGGATGTGTGGGCATAGTATTGATAGTATGTTGTGTGATTTCAATTATATTAATTATGAATCGTAATGATGACACTAAATCATCAGATGGTCTAAAAGGTAAGATTGAAAACTTAAAACCAGAAAACAAGAAAAATAAATACAACGCTTGTGAACTACTGACAAAGGAAGAAGCAAAGGAGATATTGGGTGCTGAGATAAGCGACGAAGAACAAGAGAATTCTACCTCATCGGAAAAAACTGAGTGCCAATATACAACGAAATTTGAATCATTTTCTGATGTATTGGCTTCAATGGGAGTATCGATTACGACAACAAGCAAGGAGAATTCCAAAATTGCTTTTGAAAGTGCAAAGATCCTAGCTAATGATGAATCAGAAATAGAAAAAGTGAAGTCATTAGGAGATGAAGCCTACATTCTACCAAACGTATTTGGAACTGTTCAGTTAAATATTGTAAAAGGTGATTCATGGATCTTAATTACGGTCTTTTCTTCAGGAGATGCAAGGCAAGCTGCGCTTGATGCAGGCAAAATTGTTGTATCAAGAATAGACTGATAGAAAATATTTGGACTTCTAGAAAAAAAAGTATTAATATAAAATATATTAGTTATTACGCTTTTTCTTATGCCAAAGGAAGATCCAAAGCCAAAAGGTCCTACCAAAACATTACGTTTAGTTCTTGTGGTTTCATGTGTTTTGTTGTTGGTATCTCTCTTAGCATTCATTGCTTATCAGTTAGTTAGTGGGGACAAAGAGGTTGAAGAAAAAACAAGTGATATCAAAAGTGCAGATGTTGTTGTTGGAGTGTCATTAGGTCCATTGAGAACAGAAAGATGGCAAAAGGACGTGGATCTCATGGTCGAGTATGGTGAAGAAAAAAATGTTTACGTTAATGTCTTGAACGCAAATGAAGATCCTGATTTGCAGATGACGCAGGCCGAGAGTTTGATCTTGCAAGGAGTTGATGTGCTTATTATTATTCCAATCGATGGTGAAAAGATAGCGCCAATTGTCGATATCGCTCATGAAGCTGGTATAAAAGTGATTGCTTATGACAGAATGATTAGTCACCCAGATTTAGATTACTATGTGTCGTTTGACAGTTTCAAGGTAGGTGAGTATCAAGCACAAGGAGTGTTTGATGAAGTACCTAAAGGTAAGTACATTTATTTAGGAGGATCACCAACGGATAATAATGCTTATTTATTAAAAGAAGGTTCATTTAGTGTAATACAACCCGCAATTGATAGAGGCGATATTGAGCTAGTTATGGATGTTTTTGTAGAAAATTGGAAAACCGAATTGGCATATCAAAAAGTGTATGATTATTTAGCATCGGGCAAAAAATTAGATGCAATTATTTCTGCAAATGATGGTATGGCAGATGGTGCTGTTAAGGCTTTAAAAGAGTTCAATTTAGCAGGCAAAGTCCCGATTTCTGGTCAAGATGCTGAATTGACAGCCTGCCAGAGAGTGGCCGAGGGTACCCAAACTCTTACCGTTTATAAACCATTATCGTCATTAGCCAAGAGAGCAATAATCATGGCAGTAGAAGCTGCAAATGGCGATGTGGTAGAGACGACAGGCACTATATTATCACCACTGAATGTAGAGATACCTTCTTACTTACTTGAATCAACGCCAGTATATAAGGATAACTTAGAGTCGACAGTTATAAAAGACGGGTTCCATAAATCTGAAGAGATTTACAAAAGTCTGCCCAAAAATTAGATTTTTAAGAACATACAATGAATTTTTTTAAGACGATACGTGGGAGGATCATTTCCTTATTCATACTAATTCTGTTATTTATGCAAGTAATTATTTGGAGCTTTGCATATTCTCAGGTAAGTGTAGTTAATGATTACGCTCAAATATCTGATAATATGATTACTGCGTATGATCTTCTGGATAATTCACGTAAGCTGAATTCGGAATATTTGAGATTACTTAGAGGAGAGGATGTAGAAGAGTCGTATCAGTTGATTGCTGAATATGAAAGCATTATCTTAAAAGACATCAATCTGCTAGAGATAACTGTTGTTAATTCAAAATCGAAACAGTCTTTTAGGGGTATCAAAAACATCATATTAAGAATATTAGAAGATAAAAATGCAGGAGTATCAGCTTATAAGAATGAGGATATCGTTGATGCTTATTCGCATTACGATTCAATGATAAAAAATCAAGAATACGCAAAAGAGGTCACGGCGAATCTGATTTTTGCCGAATTAGAAAGAACTCAAACGCTCCATAATACTGTAATTAGTAATAGGAATTTGTACTTCGTTATTGGAGCTGTAGTCTTGATTGTTTCGAGCATTGTTTCACTTATATATTCGACCATATTTATTAATAGGGTTACATATCCTATTGTCAGAATTAGTTATCTATCAGACGAAATAGCAAAAGGCAGATATAGAAGGAAAATACCAAAAAGATATTTAGCATATGAAAATGAGATTGGGATTTTGAGTAGATCATTGCAAAAAATGATTTCAATACTATTAGAGAATATTGATAATTTAAGGAAGTCAAACAATGAGATTATGAAAACAAAGGACAAATTAGAGCAATCCAATAAAGACCTTGAAGCTATGAATAAAGCAATGATAGATAGAGAGGTCAAGATGGTCGAATTAAAGAAACAAATAGAAGAACTTGAGAAAAATGCCAAAAGGTTATAATCCAAATATCAATAGGCATATGGAATTTATATATTTTGAGATTGGAGGGGTAGTTGTTTTAGATTTTTCCAAAACAAATAAATGGAAGCAAATGCTTGAAGATCTTAAGATACCAGATTCTAGAAGAACTGCATTTCATGAATTATTCTTAAAACATGAACCTGATATATGCAAAGGTGAGTCAATTGATGTCTTTATTGGAGAAGCGAAAGAAGAATTAGATATTGATTTCCCAGAAAACTACTCTATGCTAGAAGATTTTGTAAGTAGATTTGAGAAGAACCCCAAATTATCTAACTTTCTTCTGGAACTTGAGAAGTTATTTCCTTTGGGGTTATTAACTAATATGTATCCTGGTATGTTTGATAACATCAAGAATAGAGGATTATTACCTGATGTGAATTTCAAACAGATTATTGATTCAAGTATTGTGAAATACAAAAAACCTGAAAGTGAGATTTTTGAGATTGCAGAAGAAAGGGCAGGGATTAGTGCAGAAAATATCTTGTTTGTTGAAAATACTCTTGAACATATCGATGCCGCTACAAAAAGAGGCTGGCAAACGTTGCTTTATGATATAGATAGATCGACAAGAGAATTGAAAGAATATCTTGGATTAAATTAGGATATTTAATATAAATCCTATCAACATAATCCCAATTGTTGTAATTCCAAAAAATATCGCTAGAAGTTTCCAATTCATTACTTTTTTTAAGATTAGTGCTTCAGGAATGGATAATGTCACTGTCGCAGTCATAAATGCTAATGCAGTCCCAACTGGAATCCCCTTATTAACGAATGCTTCGATAATCGGTATCACACTTACCGAATTTGCATAAAGTGGAATTCCTAGAAGGGTAGCAATTGGGACTGCAAAAAAACTATTTGAGTTTAACGAATTTTCAATAAATTTTGCAGGTACGAATCCATGGATTAACGCTCCAAGAGATACACCAAGAACTACATAGGGAAATATTGTCTTCGTAATAGAAAATCCATCATCCCAAAAATTTACTAATAATTTTTTTAGTGGGATTTCACTTTTTTGATTATAAAATGAATTGTTGGTTTTTAATTTCAGTAAATCCTGATTTACATATTTTTCTAATTTCAATTTTTGAATCATAAGTCCTCCGATGATACTGACACCCATACCAATTAAATTGTAGATGATAGTTGTTTTGGCACCAAATAGAGCAGGAAAAAGTATTAAAGAAGACTCATTGATCAATGGTGATGCAATTAGAAAGGCAAAAGTAACCCCGAGAGGGATTCTTGCTTGCAGAAATCCAATAAATAATGGAATCGACGAGCAAGAACAAAATGGCGTTATCAGTCCCAATATAGCTGCAAATAAATAATCAAGTCCATACCAGTTTCTTTTGATCAACATATCTTTCAGCTTTTCAATTGGGAAATAGTATCTTGTCATTGCCATAACATAGTTGATCACGACAAGCAAAAATCCGATCTTGAAAATATCATAAACGAAGAAATGCACAGCCTCGGCAATATATGAATCTAATGTAAGATTTAGTAGATCATAAGTCACAAAGTCTGCTAAAATTTCGAAAGGCTTAAATATATCCATATATTATTTACAACAATTACAGCAGGAATCTTTTTTATCTTTCTCGTTTCTTTCGTTACTTTCAAAATCTTCACATTCTTTACAATCGTCGCAAGCATCAAAGTCTTTGCAATAATTTGATTTTGCTTCAAGAATCATAGACTTAATTCTGTCTAAATCATTTATGAAGCCTTGCATTACAGGATTTCCATTTATTGCCAACACGGGGGATGTCAAGATTCCCATTTCGAGTATTTTTTCCACATCGGTTATGTATTCAACCTTCGCTTTTAGCCCAATTTCGTCAACTGCTTTTTGGGTTAGTTCAAATAGTTTTTTACACGTAGTACATCCTGAGCCAAATACTTGTATCTGCATAAAAGGATATTAATATTGAATAAATTATATACAATATGTCAAATAGGGATATTTAATTTACTAGTTTTTTCGAAATCAAAAAGATAATTAGTGAAATAGCATTTAGCATAACTATTGTAGCGCCGGTTGGGATATCAATTAGGAATGAAAAAATAATTCCAAAGAATACACAAATAAACGAAATGAAAGCACTAAATAATAGTACTTCATGAAATCTTTTTGTGATTTGTAGCGCTGATACGGCAGGAAGAATTAAAAGGGCTGATACCAGCATCACTCCAACAATTTTTACAGATAATATAACAGTAATTGCAGTCAATATGACCAAAAGTTTATTGACTCTTTGTACCTTTATACCCTGAGTGCTTGCATATTCTTCATCATAAGTGATAGCAAAAAGATCTCTATAAAAAAGAATCAATATGATAATTACTAAAGCAGATAATGCAATCGACAAATATACCTCAAACGAACTAATTGCCAAGATACTTCCAAATAAATAACTAAAGAGATCGACATTGAAGCCATTTGAGACGCTTGCAAGTATTACACCGCTTGCTATACCTATAGCCGATACTATTCCAATTGCAGTATCTGCATAGACTTTCGCTCTATCTATCAAGGTCAGAATAAGTAATGAGCTTATAACTACCAATGGTATGGCTACGTAATATGGATATAATCCCAATGACAATCCAAACGCAATTGCACCAAAACTTACATGAGAGAGGCCGTCTCCAATAAGAGACATTTTCTTAAGCACCAAAAATACGCCAAGTAATGCACAGGTGATCGCAATTATACTACCTGCAAGCATTGCTCTTTGTATAAATGTGTATTCAAAAGTTTCTATTAATTCCATTGATAATTTATTAATTTTAGTGGTTATGCCAAATAATATGTTTGTCGGTTTTCTCAAAACAGGAACTGATATCTTCTCCTTCACAAAAATCTCTTATCGGACCAAAAAATACTAATTTTCTATCAAGATACATTATTTTATTGGCGTATTGTCCAATATATCCGGTATCATGAGTTACAAGCAAGATTGTTGTCTTTTTTTCTTGATTGATTTTTATAATCATCTTGAAAAAATCTTCCCTAGATTTTGGATCAAGTGCTGTTGAAGGTTCATCAAAAATCAAAATCTTTGGTTGATTTACTAGTGCACGTGCCAAAAATACCTTTTGTTGTTGTCCTCCGGACAATTCGTTTAGAGTTTTTTTCTGTAGGGTGCCAATATTTAGCAGTTTTATTACGTCACTTATCTTTTTTTTATCGCTTCTTTCAAGTCTTTTCGGGAATTTTTTGTTGCCTAGTAGACCTAAAGAGATTACTTCTTCAACAGAAATTGGGAATAATTGATTGATATGAGTATTTTTTTGTGGCAGATATCCAATTTGCCCATAATCGTTAAATTCTTTTAGATCTTTGCCAAAAATCTTAATTTGACCTGAGGTCAAATTGATCAAACCAAGTATTGACTTGATCAACGTTGTTTTGCCGCCACCATTGGGTCCCACAATCCCGACAAAATCACCTTCATTGATAATTGCATTTATGTCACTTAAAATCGGGGTAGAAATAGAGACGTTTAAATTTTTTATTTCGATTTGTTTTGTCATTATTTGCAATTCATTCCGGTTCTTAAACTCTCTAAATTTTCTTCCATTATATTAATATAAGATTTGCCTTCTTTTATATCTTGTTTCGAAAGGTTCTCTGCAGTATGCAGTGTCAATAATTTAATTCCGGTTTCATTTGAGACGGTTTCTGCAATTTTGGGACTAGAAATTTGCTCATAGAAAATATATTCAATTGCATTTTCTCTAATTTGTTTAGTTAATGCAATTAAATCGTTTGCAGATGGCTCTGAGTCAGGTGAAAATCCTTGAGCGGCTGTATATGAAAAATTGTATCTATGTGATAAATATCCAAATGCATAATGTCCTGCGTGTACTATTTGATTTCTTGCACAAGCGGCAAGTCCTGTTTTATATTCTTCATCAATCATGATCAAAAGCTCACTATATTCTAAATAATTTTTATTGTAATAGCTCCAATTAGCTGGATCAATTTCGATTAGTGCTTGTGAAATTCTTTCGGAAATATTTAGTGCGTTGCCGAAATCTAGCCAGATATGTGGATCTGTAGCACCATGCTCTTCCTCATGCTCCTCGTGTTCATGATCATGATGCTCTCCTACAATCAATTCCAAGCCTTCGCTTGCATCAATTACAATATTTTCTGTCTCTAGTGAACTGATGAGCTTTTCTGCCCAAGGCTCCATCGCAGGTCCTGTATATATGAATATATCTGAATCTTGGATGCTACGAATATCTTTGGGGGTGGGCTCATAGCTGTGTGGTTCAACTCCAGGAGGTAGCAACAACGTCACTTCGACATGATCTCCACCTACGTTTCGTGCAAAGTCGTATAAAGGAAACAGCGTCGTGACAACTTGGATTTTATCTACATCAGGTTCTCTTTTCTCTTTTTGTAAAAATAATACAAGCATCAATAAGCCTGAGAAGAAAAGAATTAGTATAAGAAAAAGTAATAATTTTTGTTTCATTGTTAATTTATAATTAAATACATTTCTGGCAATGGCCAAAAAACTCTAAAAAATGACCAGTAATTATAAAGTTGTTATTCTGGGCTAATTCATTTTCAAGTCTCGTTAGTTGATCATGTAGTTCGATTTTCATTATTTTTTTGCATTTCAGGCATACAAGATGATGATGGTGATGTAATGGTATTTCATAATAATCAGTTCCATTGATGGAATTCTTCACAATTATTCCATCATTTGATAATGATCTAAGTTCTCGAAATATTGTGGATCTATCGGGGTTTAATTTAATCGAGATCAGATGTGTTTTAATCTGCTCAGTAGTAATTAGGCATTCTTTAGAGATTAAATAATCAATAATAGCCTTTTTGATCGGAGTTATTCTTCCACCTTTATTTTTTACTTCGTTATAAAACTTTTCCATATTATTGCAACAATGATGCAATAATATTACTTTATTTTCTTTTTGTCAACTTCCTTTTTTTGATTCCGTAGACAGCAACGACAGGGACAAGTAATAGTAGCGTGTGTATTATCATTTGAGAAGGGGCGCCTGATTGAATTGCACAAGAGATGCACATTTGCTATGTTAGTTTAAGATAAGAAATTGCCTTGTCGGGCAGGTTTGGGATTATCATCGCAATGAAAACTAGTATCCCGCCAATTGTTTCATTTATTTTTGGCTCTTCGTGTAGAAAAATATATCCAAGTAAAAGTGCAAAAAATAGTTCAGCTGAAAGAATTATTGTTCCAGTACTCATATCAATATTCTGGAAACCAGTTAATAATAAATAATTAATAAATACCAACATTGATCCAAAAAATACGCCAAGTATCCAAGTAAGCGCTGAAAGATTAGATACAAAGTTTAATGAATCCCCGGAATATGTTATCAATAAGCTTGAGACGATAATGCCACCTATTGTGGTTAATAGAATTAAAAGACTTTTATCAACAATCCCGGAAAGATTTTTTCTAAACGAATTGCTCCCAGCATCGAGTATTCCACTAATAAATCCTGCCACAAGGCCAATATTTATTGCATCAAGAGAGAAAGGATAGGCAAGAAAGAGAAGGCCCAAAAAAGAGATAGCTAGGGATAGATATTTTATTCTTGTCGGTGTCTCCTTGAATACAAAATAGCCAATCAAGTAAGAGAAAATAATTGAAGCAGTATAAAAAATGAAAGTTGCTACAGCTATTTTTGTGTTAACTATAGATATGTTGTAGAAAATTACGGTTAATGGGATGAGAAGTGAATATGCCACAAGGTTCTTTTTTGAGGCTTTTTTGATATTAAGGCTTTTTTTATGCGATAACTTTGGAATAATAATCAGTAGGGCAAAAATTAAAGCAAAGGAATTACGAAAAATAATTTGTTGATATAAGGACATTTCTTTGTTCAGCTCACGAATCCAAATCCCAAATGAGCCAAACATTAAGGCCGCTAGTAGTAATGCCAAAAATCCCTTTAACTTCGTACTCATGATTTTTATCAAATTAATGATAGATTATATAACTTGGAGGTAAATATTTATAGTCAATATAGAATATTGTCTAAATTCAATCTAATATTGTAATTCGTTTTTTGTCGCTTCAATGTAGCTAGTAATAAATTTGGTAGTCATAAAAGAAGTAAATGATTATTTGATACTAAACAGTTCTCGCTATTCCTTTTTGATAGTAAAGTAAGAAGATGATGAAATGTAAAAATAACATTTTAATTAACAATATATTCTTAGATCACTGCTGTCCCATAAAAAGTTGAACAGTTAGAAAGAGGGTATTTAGAAGAATAA
>CAYUFB010000022.1:0-20175 GCA_964444125.1 uncultured Candidatus Saccharibacteria bacterium | reverse complement strand
ATGTCGGTCAGCTCTCGCTTATCACAATCTAAAACTCATTTTTATGGGACAGGAGCGATTGTATCCATATATCGCCAGTGCATTATATGATTTCCAACCATCCGAATATATATCTGAGCCAGATTGTACGACTCTTCTGATTATCGGCATTAAGACTTTCTTTTCAGTATTTTTAATTATCTCACAATATACTTTTCCATTTCTCTTAAGAAGACCAAATACTATGATTTTACCTCTTGCTCCTCGTCCTCGCTTTCCTCTGCCCCTTCTGGGTCCAAAGTAGCTCTCATCAGCCTCTATCCCGTTATCCAAATGAAGAGAGAGTCTTTCTTCAAGGGCAGAACGTCGGATTAGACCTCTGAAGTAGTTAAAGTATCTATCGGTAGTTTTCCGATTAACCCCAACGATTTGAGCGGATTTGGAAGACTGAATATCCGCAATGAAAGACCTCAGAATTGTGGAGTATTTTTTGGTTAGAGATTCGTCGACGAAAGTGTATGTTCATTCTTGCCTATTATACCAATGTTAACTAGTTATTTATACTTGGTTAACTGGGCAAGACCCTTAAAAAAAAATATGTTGTGCAAACCGCCAAAGAAATTATCTCAGAGGTTAGACAGACTGAGTCAAAAGAGGAAAAGCATTTGAAACAGATTATCTCGAAAACCAAGCAGAGAATGAAAAACGCAGAAGATGATAGACTTGATAGACTAATCAATAGAGATGAATTCGCTGATATCCACAACAGATTGAAGGATGATCTTGAACAGGCACATTCGGGATTATTAGATATTCAAAAGGATCACACGAAAACAATCAGCATTCTCAATGATGTACTGGCATTATCGGAAGATATTCAACAAACTTACAAAGATGCAACGCCAGAATTAAAGAGAAAATATCTACAATTATTCTTTGAGAAGATTGAAGTAGATGACGGGAAGATAGTCGGAACCACCTTTACACCGGTGATTTCACAACTTATCGAAATTGATCGGGTTCGAATAAGAAAGCAATGGCGGACGATGAGGTCGCTTATTCGCACCTTGATATTATCGAATAGTCAAGCAATATCTAGCCTATTCGCAACGTATAAATCATTAAATTCTGATTTATCAAATAAAATTGGATTTTTGATTTAATCGGTTAATAAATCCACTAAAGTTTTCAGTATTGAAATTGAATCTAACTTGTTCGTGATAATCTCCTTTGTAAATATTTCTGAGTACTTGGATAAATCAGTCCTTCTATTTGCAGGAATATATTGATTCTCAAAAAGCTTTTTTAATGCTTGTGAATCTTTTTGCTTACCTTTCAAATTATAATCTAAAATCTGTAGCAATAACATTTCTAAACATGGTACATTCTCAATCAAAGTAATCTTTTTCTTTTTTGCATATACTCTGGCTTTTTCAATTTCAGGAGGTGTTTTATCTGAATCCAAAATTACAACTCTAATATCGAAAGCACCTAATATTCTACTTGCACTGTTTACGATATCAAATGGACTTCCGCCCCGTCCTCCACGAATTGTAATTGATTTTTTAACATTAGTATTAAAAAGTGCTTTTAGATGTTTACAAAAATATTCATCGTTTTTTCCCTCACAATACAAAAGAATTGTTTTCTTACTTACTCTTTGGAATTTTCTTTTACGATGTATTCTTGTCATATTTAGCTGATTTTAGGTGTTGCACCATAAGCACCTGTAATATATTTCATATAGTAATTATCGTCAGCTCTAACTCCTTTTACTTCATCAAGTCGCCATGCATTACTTGAACCATTTTGATCTTTTTCTACTAAGAATATTTGATACTTATCAAGCTCATTTAAAATTCTATGACTGTGGGTACTAAATAGAATTTGTGCATTTGTAGGGTTGGTT
Source organism: uncultured Candidatus Saccharibacteria bacterium (assembly GCA_964444125.1). GTDB lineage: Bacteria > Patescibacteriota > Dojkabacteria > B142 > JAFGMG01 > CAYUFB01. The sequence goes on along the minus strand of CAYUFB010000022.1, from coordinate 18,287 downwards.
TCAGGATTTATAAACAAGTCATATAATGCAATTATCATTTCAGGGTGTAAGTTTACATCTAGTTCGTCAAGAACAGCTACACCGCCGAAAAGGAGCACTTGTAAAATAGTTTTTAAAATTACAAATAATTGCTTTGTACCTGCTGATTCATACTGGAAAGGTAACAAATATTCCGTATTGTTAAATCTGTGTGAGACTTGTACATTTATCGAGATTCCATCGCCTTGCTTTTCTTTAATGATATTGAAAGCATTAAATCCTAGATCAAATCTTGATAATATTTCTTCTGCTTTATTTTTAATTTCAGTATTATCTCCATAAAAGTTCAAAGCGTCAAAAAGGTCAATATTTGAGTTTGGTAGTAGTTTATCACCAATCCAACCAGCTTCTACAACATTTGTTGCGATTTTGTTCCAATAAGCACCAATTTCTTGACTTGTTTTGTGATTCAATCTGAGTGCAGTACTAACAATGCTAGCATTTGCTCTTAAAAGGTTGGAGAATTCTTTAGGAAGTCCGAAAAGTCCCTCCGAAAAGACATATTGATTCGTTTTATTGTTCCACTTACGTGAAAATAAAGTTTTATTTGTCTCTCTTTTTTCTGTTTTAGTCCTAATCAATAATCGTTCTTCAAGAATTCTTTGTTCGTTAAGTGAAAACTCATAGATATACACTTGCTTGTCTAACTCAAACACTACAGACACTTCTGACGGCTCTTGTTGATTCTTTCTGAATAAAAACGGTTTTATTGGAATTGGCGAAATAGGATTGCTATTAAACGAATCAGTTATTAACCATTTCAAAAAAGGTAGAATTTTAAGTAGGTTTGTTTTTCCTGATGCATTAGCACCGATAACAACAGCTACTTTTGAAAGTTTTTTTCCGTTTGGAGAGGTAAAGTAGCCATTATTGTTTGGAGCTTTATCGTTTACCTCAAAATTCAACAAATATTCATCTGCAAAAGAATAAAAATTTTTACATTTGATTGAATATATCATTTGAGTATATTTGTTAATTATTTGCTTAGAGTATACTAAAAAGACACCTGTAAGTCAAGAACGTACAAATATTTGTAAGATACTTGCTTACAGGGCTATTGAATCGCCTTCCAAACTCGTTTCTTATTGATTTCTTCTTTATCTCTAAAAGATTTTTCTAAATCAATTCCGTATTTGTTAGCAATTGAGCATAAGAATATTAAACAATCTGCTAATTCTTCTGTGATAGTTCCAAATTTTGAATTAGCGTCTACTGTTACCCCTTCTGTTTTTCTAATTGCTTTGAATAGCTCTCCGACTTCTTCACCGAGCATTAAGCATTTTTGCAAAATTGTTTGTTCTGAAAACCCTCGAGCTTCTTCTAAATCTTTAACATACTGCTGAAAGTTAGCAAGTGTTGGATTCTGAGGAAGTTTCAAATCATCGTTAGTTTTCATAAGTATTCTGAAAGTTATATTAAATATCTATTGGTTATTATTATTTAAAACATCATCTAAAAGCAATTTTGAGAAGTATTCCCTTACAAGATTTCTTGCCAATCTTGCATTATTAATTTTACTTAAAAAAGGTTCAAATTTGTTTAATACTTCGACTTTGTTTATTGTTGTATTGTTATTTAACATAGATAATTCCACATCGATCGATTTAGAAACAATTAATTGAATATCTGTTTTATTTAAAGCATTATATTGAATATGACTATCAAACCTAGAAAATATCGGATCTCCTAACTCCTTTCGGATAGTAGGAATATCGGAGTAATTCGATGTACAAAAGATTACGGTATCATTTAGTATGACAGAATAGTTTTTATCTTCAAAAATTCCTTCATCAAAAAGTTGATAAAAAGCAGAGTGAGCAACTTGGTTAGCTTTGTCGAATTCGTCGAATAGTATTACATTACTTTCTCGTTCTAATAGATCTCTTGCCAAACTTTTTTCATTATGTTTACCGCCAAACAGATATGTCATAAAATCGCTATTTTGAAACATTGAAAGTTGCTTACGAAAAAGAGTTTCTCCGAGTGAAGTAGCTATTAACTTCGCTGATTCTGTTTTTCCTACTCCAGATGGTCCGTACAATAATATAACCAGCGGTTTGTGTTTGGAGTCTTGCCTTTTGAGTGTAATGAGATTTATTAATATTTTCTCTATTGCTTCTGGTTGTCCAACTAATTCATTGTTAAGAGTTGTATTGATCTCTTTTATTTCTTTATCATCAATATGTTTATATTGCTCATTTTCTACTTTAATTTTTTCTGAATACGCTCTCACGAGGTTTGACTCTAGCAATTTCGGTGGGTTATGGACTATCAAGTTTTCAACTTGAAATAATTCAACATATTTTTCAATATTGAAAAGTAAGCTTTCGTTTACTCCGCTGTATTCATCTGCACTAATAACAAGATTACTAATTTTAGGAAAAGTGGTTATTGGCTGACTATTAGTATCTTGATTCTCTTGTTTTACTGTAAAAATACGACTGTTTGCATCGTGAGCGTAAGCCAAATCAGTAAGATCTTTGAATTGTTGATTGCTTAGTTTTGACTCAACAAATCTTGTAAATCCATTCTTTGAACCATTATAAATATAGACATTTTGACTCATGGCTTTTCCTTGATTCCTACTAATACGACATCAATTAAATCGAAATACGTTTCCTTTCTTGAAACTCCTTCTGCGATTTCTTTAACATCAGGTACAGATTGTTTTTGTAGTGAGAATTCTTGACCTGCTTTGACGGATTCAAGGGTAGCTTCACCGACTTTTATTCCGTATAATTTAATCTTCATTTTTGTCAGGTCGACAAGATGGTAATTATTTCGGAAAGCCTTAATATTGAATCTAAGAATCTTTGTATCGTTATTGATTAGGCTATTTGCTATTAATTCATAGTAACCTTTTCCTGCTTCAAGCACTTGATCAAAGTTTTGAATGTTGATTCCGCTTTCGGGAATGTTAAACATTCCAAAGTATGGAGTCAGCATTTTTATATATGAGAAAGATTCTGAATTTGTTGTGATTGTATAGTCTTCTAACTTTATAATTCTATTATCCTTATCTGCCTTTTCTATATAGTCAGACAAAACAGTATTAGAAATTGAAGTTTTCACAACTGACTCTCCCAATGCAGATATACTTGCTGATGTTTCCGCCCCAAGATTTAAGCTTAGGATCGGGTTGATTATCTTAGAAAGTAAACTATCACTACTAATACCTGCTTTCGTTTTTAATTCACCCTTAACATTTTTCCCTGTTACCTTCTCTGATGATTTGTTTTGACTCCCTTTGTTTGAAATTTCAAGGTAGTCAATTGCGGACAATTCATCAAAATACACAATTTTTATTAAGCCTGATTTTTGATTTGCCATATTACTTATTTAGTTGAAATAATTTATTCTTTTTCCCAATCCTTAGGTAGTTTATCAATCTCTTTCATAATCCTATCTGTATTTTCCAAAACGAATATGATCTTTTGATAATGTTCGATATCTTCGTTGCTTAGTGACTTTCCTTTTCTATCTTTTAACCATTTTTGAGCAGGTTGATATCCTCCTATATAGAAATTCCAAGCAGTTTCTGAGACATTTCCGAAGTACTGAGTTTCATTGATGTAAACCTTATTATCTTTTAAGACAATATTTTCAACAGTATCGCTTCCTGATTCGGGGAATGGCAAACTTGCATTTTGAAGTACTTGAGATTCCAGTAAATGTAATTCTCTTAATTCTTTTCCATATTTGGCGTATTCATCGAATGCCTTTCTGTTTGTTGGGTAAGGGATTCGGGGAAAGTCGATTTTTAAGAATTCCTTATAACGCTGTCGATATGAGGGAGAATAAAGAGTTGCGTATATATAATCGAATAGTTCCTCGGGAGAAAATTCACCAAGAGCTTCTTCTAATCTATTTGAGATACTTTTATTAATGTTCGGAGATCTATCTAAGCCATAAAGTGGAAATATATAAGATTGAAATCCGTAGAAATTTAAGTCTATTTGATTTTTCGTAACTAAAACTGTTTGAAAGTTTTCAGTATTTACTTGTTTTCGCATTAATGCAAGTGCAGGATTAGAATTGTTTATGAAAAGCTCTGTCGTCATTTGCCTTGGATATGCCATGAAGCCTTTAGTTTTCCCAGTATAAATTGAATACCTATTATCGAAAGGTTTATAAGCGATTCTTATCATTGTACTTTTTGAAACTTTTATATCTTTTTGTGCCTCAGAAAGTTTCCAGTCTCTACCATCGGCTCTTTCAGAATAGTTGCTTCTAAATATATCTGTATCTAACTCTACTAAATCTTTGATTACTCTATCTAAACTTTCAGGGGTGTAATGAATGCATAATGAGTCTCTTTCTGTCTTTATTCCACTTGAGGATTTAATAAACAATTCATCCAATTTAAAGCCCTTATCATATTCCTCATGTAAACTAAAATCTTTAGGTACAAAATAGTACGATTGATTATCATAATCGAGAATTTTCCAATTGACAGAATCAATTAGGTTGTTATCAAGAAATTTAAACTTCTCCCCTCTAGAGCCATGCAAATCAAAGTGGTGAACTTTACCGAGTTCGGTCTTTTCGGCTGTTTTTCTTATGAATAAATTAATTGAAACGCCTTGCATGATATCAAATACATTTTCATCTTTACTTCCATCAGGCGCTTTCTCTTTTTTCTTTGAATTGCCATGCAAATCAAGAATGTAAATGTCATCAAAAGTTTCAAGTAGATGTTTTCTCATTTGTCTGTGTATTAAGCCATCAATAAATGAATTATTAGTTATCATGGCAACAATTCCACTTTTGTTTTTCTCAATGAAATGTTCTGCATATCTAATAAATTTGATGTAGTCATCTGAAAGCGGTTGAATATTTCTTTCGTTTAGGTCTTGCTTATAAACATTAAGTTGTTTAGTAATCCAATCCCCCTTATTAGTAGAACTTACACTATATGGAGGATTACCTACAACTACCATGATAGGTGTTTCTTTCTTAATCTTTGACGCTTCTTTAAACTCTTGAGCAATACTTTCAGCAAAACCAAACGCAAAAAGACCTTGCTGAGTTTCTACATCTTCAAGCGAGTTTGTAAGATAAATACCCAATCTGTCATTGAAGTATATAAAACCTGTTTTTTTAAATGCCATGCTCAATTTCAAATGTGCGATTGTGTATGGAGCCATCATTAATTCAAATCCATGAATACGAGGGAGCAAATCATTATGAACATATTTTGGCCATCTTCCTAATTGGTCTTTTTGCTTTAAATCTTTGTAAATATGACCAATAACAGCGCTATAAAATGTTCCAGTACCTGTCGCAGGGTCTAAAACTTGAACTTTATGAATACCTTGTTCCGTTTTTGATGTATCAGAAAGACCTGAGCTTAAACCAAACTCATTTTTTAGAATCTTATCAACTGAACGAATAATAAACTGAACTACTGGTTGAGGGGTATAATAGGCACCCATCTTCTTTCTAAGTACAGGGTCATATTCTTTCAAGAAATCTTCGTAAAAGTGAATAACTGGGTCAGGGCCTTTGGTATCTGCACCATACTTCTCTTTTCTATAGTAGTCTTCCATTAATTTCTCAACATCTGCATGAGAAAAGACTTCACATAGTTCATTAACAATGTACTCAAGTCTTTTGTTAAAATCAGGCCCTGCAATATGGTCAAAGAAATGCCTTAAAAAAGGGTTTGAAGCAGGAATTAGATCTCTCGCTTCGGTTCTTGAAAAAGTGTTTTTTGACTCATCGTGGAATCTAGCCACGAATAGCCCATAAACCAATGTTTGAGCATACATATCGGCAAAATCTGTATATGAAAGGTCATGGATAAGTAGTTGCTTGATAGTTTCATATACTTTCGTTAAGTCATTAGCAGACTCGGATTTTGAGTCAAATAATTGCAAAATATTATCTCTAATACGCTGAGCCTTACCACCCATTATCTTTGATAGATGGAAACCTGATTTAATAGGCTCTTTATGTGAAAGAGTAAAATCAATAAGTGTTTTTTGCAACTGCTCGTACTTTTCAGGGTGTGCTTGAATAGTTCTGTCTTTTTTGTTGTACGTACCAATTACAATGGGTTCTTCGTATTTTTCACCGTTTCTATAAAATCTGAATTCAACATAATCTGTAAGTACAAGGTTTGTATAGCCATAATATCTTGTCATTTGCCCTGATGTTTCTACTTTGTCCAAATCAATACCAATATCTTTTGTTTCAATATAAAGAATTGGAACAGAGTTTTTCGTTACGATAAAGTCGGGTTTATTTCCTTCTTTAGTTTTAGCGTCATGTTCAATTTCTTTAACATTGATTTTTTCAAATACTTCACTTAGAAGAATCTCAAAATCGGTTCGATATCCATATTCACTTGTGTGTTCATTAGTGTATTTTTTCGAAATACTTTCAATGTACTTATTTACAGCTTCGTTCATTTTGTTTTAACTTTTAACAATTCTCTTAATTACTGAATCTTGAAATAACTTGTACGCCTTTCTTTTTTCCTTTTCGTAAACATAAGGAATACCCAGTAATTCGCCACATTTCGAACAAACGAATGGTTTTATATCATTTAATTCTTTGTATTGCAGGTCTTTGAGCTCGGTAGGCTCGAAAATGCGGTCAAGATACATTCGTCTTAAATTTCCAGGTCCATCTTTTTGATAAATAGCTACAACATTCTCGCATTTACGACAATGAATATTTACTATTCTAGAATAGCCTCCACGTGCAGATTTATATTTATCTCTTTTTATATCGTATTTATTCATATACAAAACTGGACTTATACATTACCCAATTTTACCTGAAACAACATTAATAAGAAAGCGAAGCTTTAAATTTTTACTTAGTTTCGGGCTTGAGTGCAAAATACTTAATACTTGTTGACAAACTATTTCGAGTGGTATATATTGGTATAGTGACAAACATTAATATATTTAACTCGATACTATGAATATCCTAGATAAAACAATAAGTAACTTTGTAAAACAAATGTATGAATGGGGTTTAGTTTCAGATACAACAAATAGATACGACCTCTCCTCTGATACGGTTGTCGATTTAATTTCAAAAAGCAGTTGGAATATCGAATTTGATAGAAAGAAACTCATTTACTATTCCCGACATAGCTTTCTACCTTCCGCTAAAAAAATGGGCTTAACTTCTGCACTTGGTGGAACTGTAGGTTATCATAAAATCAAAGTTCCTATGATGATTTGGTACATTCACCAATTATATAAACGAGGGTATAAACATGATGAAATACGACTCCATGTATATAACTATTTTTCAAGCCAATTGCCCCCAAAACCAGTTGAAAATACTCCAATGGAAGAAAGAGTCCTTTATAACCTTAGACTTAATAAAAAGCTATTTGTAGCACTTCCAGTTATTGAAGAAATGACTGTATATACCCAAAAGGTAAATATTCCTTGTTGGAAATTAACAGTTTTTGACTATTACCATTCAAAACTTGACCCATTCTATGTCGTTTTAATCCCTAAAAAGAATTTAACTACTCAAGAAGCTAACATTCTTTCAGTTTTGCGGACTGATAATGAATATCTCAAGCAAGAGGGATTTAAAAGAGTTTCAATTGTTGATGGCGTTTCAAGTATTGAATACCTTGAACCATTAATGATTTATAAGAACTACGCAATGAGAACAGATAAGGATAATACCGATTATTTAGATTTATTAGATAAAAACATCTCTTATGACACAATCTAAAGTATCAACAGAATTGAAAAAACAATATCTTGAGTTACTTTCAAACCCACAGATATTTAATATCCACTTGGAAGATCTCAAAAAGATTATTGAAGAATTCGTAAAATTCGAGTTTGGAACTTACGAAATTAAAATATCAAACAAAAGAATAGATAGCACGATATTGCATATAAAAACAGGTAAAAGAAAAACGAAAGAATAAGTAAATAATTTAGATATTAGCCCTCAGCTACCCTTAGTTGAGTTGTAGAGAGGTCTAAGTCTTAAAGGTCATTTGTTAAGCATTACGCTTACAGCCTTTTTGATTTAGACCTCTTTTTTTGTTTTAAAAATGGCAAAGGAAAAGCAAAAAATAAAACCTATGACCGCAAGAGAAGTATTCATTCGTGAATGGGTTTTGCTTTGTTTTGAGCAATTGGGATATAGCCGACTAATTGGAAAGCAAGAGAAATCAAAATCGGCAATCGAGCTACTACGAAAGAACAAGTTATTTACAAAAACAAAAAGCAAATGAAAATGACCGATAAGCAAGACAAAGTAATATTCAGAGATTTAGAAAAGCAATACGGATTTGCTCAGATTAGCCATTTAATAACAGAAGATAGATTACTTTCAGATCTTGCAGTAAGGGTATATTTAGCACTTCTCAAGTACGCTATGAACAAAAACTACTGTTTTCCAGGACAAGATAAACTAGCTAAAACAATCGGTAAAAGTAGAAGTTCCATATTTAGAGGTTTAAATGAACTTAGAAATCGAGGGCTTGTGTCTTGGAAAACAAGAGGACTTAATAAAACAAATTTGTATATTCTTGAGCCAATATCAGAAATATATGCTAAAAAACTCGATAGTCTTGCGGATGTGTCAGATTTGCAACAACCAGATGTTTCAGAATTGACACATCAAGGTGAGTCAAATTTGACCTACAAAGAATATAAAGTTGAAGAAAAAAAGAATAAGAATAATAAGTTAACGTTAAACGATGATTTTAAATCTTTTTCGGGGGAAGCAGTAGAAATCGCCAAAGAGCTAAACGACCTTAAAAGTATCAAATACTATCAGAAGCTAATCAGCCAAAAGAACAAAGGAATTGTTAATTATAAGGATATTACCGATTCTCTTGATTTTGTGAGAATACAAATTAGAACAGCACAAGTTGACGGAACAAAACCACTTTCTAATCCAGCAGGACTATTTGTGAAAACGCTAAAGGATTTACAGGAGAAGCGGAAACGCAAAGACCAACTGTCAAAACTTGAGACAATGAGAGCTAAATTCTTAGAAAAATCTAAATTTTAACTATGAAAAACCATGATTGATTTAATGTTGAATGTACCCCACTCAAAAGGGCAAAACTATGAATCCAGTTTCTCACCATGTTGTCAAATACGAAAGTTACGGTCTGTCGCACTTTTACAGAACCTCGTGACTGATTGGGTGGAAGGCGAAACTACGTTTCCTAATGCCTTCCACCCAATCACTCCCTCGACAACGATTAATGTGTGTGTATTACACATTAAGTTCTGTGAAAAGTGTATGATCGACAGACCTTACTTTATTTAATTTTTTAGTAGTTATTTATTATGAAAGATAGTTATATAGCAAAGTACAATGATATTCAGATCTTAGGGATAGTTAATAGTTTTAGATTTTTACCACTTCAAGTTTTGACTAAGATTTTGTTAGAGAAGAAATTATATGGAAGTTATCAAGCAGTTAGTAGATGTGTGAATCGGTTAAGGGAGCATGGACTAATTAGAACGACCTACTATACCAACAATGCCAAAATCATATTTCTATCACGAATTGGGGCAAAGCAACTCGCAACTGGTACTGGTGTGAATGAAGATAGTATCAATTGCCCTGAAAGGCTAACTGGTGTGAATTTCTTTGCATTAGAACATACAGTAAAAGTGGCGAATTTGTATTTATTACTGCTTCGTGAATGTCAAAAGCATAATTTAATACTTCGTAAGTTTAAAGGCGACCATTTTACAAGGTATGAATATCAATTTCGCAATACTTCATCGGGTAGGATTATCAAACGCTTTGTAATGCCTGATGCAGAGGTTGAAATACAACAGGAAAATATAGTTTTCCAATTTTGGATTGAATACGACAGAGGAACGGAATATTCAAAAGATGTTGCGGTTAAATATATGAAATACTTTGAATATTTTGATCAGCTAAAGCAACAAAAAGAAACGACTTTCCCAATAATCCTATTTATTACAGAAAGTACAAAAGAAAGATTGAAAAACCTTGTTGTTTTTGAGCCTGAATATACAGGTGCGTGGAGTTGGAGTCATGCAAGTAAGAATTTCAAAAATGTTGTATTAAAAGGCGTAACAATGGCAGATGATATTCGCAGTATGTCAGATTATGTTGTTGCTGACTTTTTACAAACGGATAGATTTCTTTTTATTGACTATGCAACATTTGAGCAAGGTGGACTTGATACGGAACTTATGAACATGAATGCCGAAAACTTCAATTTACTTAATTTTATAAAAAAGGAGGTAGAAAAATTAACAGAAAAACAAAACAATGCTAAAATATAACTGGACACAAATTAATTACATAGTAGACCTTAGTCATTTAGGATTAAATGATGTTAAGGGCTATTCGTACAATTCTACTATGTAGATTTGTGTCCAACGAGTAGCCCTTTTTTTATTTATTAAAACTAAAACAATGAAAAAGAAATTAAAACCAGTAGATGTATTTATTCAGAACTTTGTTAAAACTCAGAAAGATTGCTATTACCAGTTGTTAAAGGAGATGAAAGCAAAGAAGAAATCTAAATTACAGCTAAACAAAGCCTAAGAATGAAAACTGCAGTCATATACACGAGAGTATCTACAGAAGAACAAGCTAAGCATGATTTATCGCTACCTTTTCAGCGTGAAAAGTGTAGTGAGTTTGCAAAAGCTAATGGATATGTAGTCATCAAAGAATTTGAAGATGCAGGGAAATCAGCACGAACAGCAGATAGACCCGCACTACTTGAAATGATCTCTTTTATTTCAGAACATGATGTTGACGGCTTAATTATCCATAAATCTGATAGGTTATCTCGTGATATGGCTGATTTTTGGACTATAAAAAAGATACTTACTGATAAGAAAGTGAAACTCATGTCAGTATCAGAGAATTTCAATGATGATAATCCAGCCGACCAGTTTTTAATGGGGATAATGTCAGCACAAGCACAGTTTTATTCTGCTAATCTTGGGTTTGAAGTTAAAAAAGGTGTTTCGCAAAAGATAAAGAACGGTTGGTGGCCGACATTTGCACCAATTGGTTATGAAAATTATGGAGAAAAACACAAAAGATATATAAGACCAGTACCAGAGGTTGCAAAACTCGTTTTATATGCCTTTCAGCTCTTTGCAAGTGGTGACCATTCCATAACCTCATTAACGGAAACATTGCAAAAGAAAGGTATGCTCTCAACAGAGGGAAAGCCAATATCAAGAAGTGCGATATCTCGGATGCTTAGAAATCCAATCTATTATGGAGATTTTGACTGGAAAGGAGAACTACACAAAGGAAAGCATGAACCGATAATTGCAAAACAGTTATTTGATACTGTTCAGCAATTACTAGATATTCGCAAAGTCAAGGGAACTCGTGATAGAACGCATAATTTCATGCTTAGAGGTCATGTTTACTGTAATTGTGGCTCAAGGCTAGTTGGAGAGCAGAAAATCAAGAAATACCTTAATGGAAAACAACAGGAATTCTTTTACTTTGGGTGTAAAAGTAGAAAAAAGAGTAAAAACTGCTCAAAAAACTATGTCCGCATGGAATCTTTAGAACAGATGGTTGCGGAGGAATTCAAAAAAATTGAATTTACAGAAGAATTTAAGAAAGACGTTATTAAAACTGCAAAATCTATTCTTGCGGAAGTACGAGAAACTGAATCAGAGGAAGAAAAAATCATCAAAAACAGAATTACAAAGATTAAAACACGCATGAAAAACGCAGAAGATGACAGAATGGACAGAATAGTATCAAGTGATGAGTTTACGGATATTTACACAAGGTTAAAAGAGGAGTTGTCCGTTGCTATGAGTGATTTATCGAGTATTCAAAATGACCATACCGACAAGGTTAAAATCCTTAACGATTTATTATCACTTTCAGAAAACATCTATACAAGCTACACAAGAGCAGACTCAATTCTCAAACGAAAATATTTGAGAATGTTTTTTGAGGGAATATACGTTGATAACAAAGAAATCGTACGAGTTGAATACACTCCTGTGATTGCTCAACTTACAAAGATTCGGGAAGTCCGAATAACAAACAACTGGCGGAGAGAGTGGGATTCGAACCCACGATCCACCTAGGGCGGATAACGGTTTTCAAGACCGTCTCATTCGACCACTCTGACATCTCTCCATATATTTATACTTTTAAAGACCTTTATATTTCGAACAAGCCTAACTCATTCGACCACTTCCGCCTTCGTCTGACTACGGCGGACTTAGGGACTCTAACGCTCATTCCATTCGCTTAGAACAGATACATTTTACCTTAATTTATCTACTATTAGCAATTGCAAAGAGTAGGGGAATTGCCAATAATTAGACATAAAACATCTTCTAATATATCATTTGAGTTAGTTACAAATTAAAATAGCGAAATGTTTGATTCCTGGATTACAAATCTTGTGTTTTATTTGATCTCAGTTGTGATTTTCAACCAAGCATACAAAGCAACACTCAAAAATACGAAAAGCGATGGATCACTGACCATATTATTACAATTGATAGCAGGAGTTAGTATTCTTGTACTAATTCCTTTACACAAAATCACCTTTGCAACAGATCCGAAATTATATATATTGTTATTTATTGCCTTGATTTTCTATGCCTTAAACGACAGGTTACAAACAACAGCCAGGAAAAATCTTGAAGTCTGTGAGATATCAATTATTGCGCAATTATCAAATGTTTTTGTGATACTTTATGGGATTACAATTTTTAAAGAAGAAATTATCCTAACCAAGATTGCTGGAGCGCTGTTTATCATTCTTGGCAACATATTAATACTGTATAGACATAAACACTTTAATTTCAACAGATATTCATTACTTGCAGTATTTACTTCATTGTTATTTGCAACTGCATTATCAATTGATGTTGGTATCTCAGAGAATTTCAATCTCCCAATTTATATCTCAATTACCTTAGTAGTACCAGCATTATTTATCTTAATTGGGGAGAAAATTTCAATTAATTCAATAAAAGAAGAATATAAACAAACCAATAAAAAAAATATTGCCTTAACTGGAATATTTTGGGGATTATTGATTTATTTTTTGCTTGGCGCATACCAAAATGGGGAAGTGACAACCATCGCACCGCTTGTAGCCACAAGCGTATTATTAAATGTAATTGTTGCATTTTTTGTACATAAAGAAACTCACTTCAAGATACAAAAAATTCTCGCGTCTATTTTGATTATTATAGGAATTTATCTTACGGTGATATAAAAAAACGAGCCCTATTTCTAGAACTCGTTTAAATGCACAACATGGTTAACTACATAGCCATTATATCACATCCTTCGTTTTATTTTGAAATCAACTTATCAATTTCCTTAGAGAGATTATCAAATGTAGGATTAGCTACCCTATCTCCATTCAAGAAAAATGTGGGAGTACCTCTCAAATTTAAAGTCTCAGCATCAAGTAGATCTTTTTCTACCTTCGATTTATAAGTTCTGTTATTAATATCTTCCTCAAATTTGACCATATCTTCTACCTCGACTTCTTGGGCGTATTTGATCAATTCTTCATTAAATTTGTCCCTTGTCATACCTGACCAGGTTTTTTGGTTTTGAAATAATAATTCATGATACTCCCAAAATTTGCCTTGTGCTCCAGCTGCTTCAGCCGCTTCAGCGGCAGGTATAGCAAATGGGTGAATATTTGAAAGCGGAAAGTGTCTAAAAACTAGTTTGATATCATCTTTGTACTTACTCTTCACTTTTTGGATCTCATCAAAATAATAAGCACATGCCGGACACTGAAAATCACTAAATTCAACTAATTCTATCTGACTTTCTTTATTGCCAAATAGCTGACTATGATCTCGAATCAGTATTTCTTGTTTCGCTTCTTTGGAAAGTGAGTCCGTTGAAGTTAAAGATAACAAACTTATACCTGCAACTAGAATAACTGTAGTGACAACAATAGTGATCAACAATGGGGCCTGCTCTTTGAGAGTATTATTCATTAATTATCTATAATAAATGATAGCAATTATAACATGCAAGAAAATTTATTCTTACAAAAAAAGGGTTAAATTCCCGCGAAACTCACGAAAATTTAACCCCTGGGACAGTGCCTGCAAAGACCTCCACTTACTATCAAATCCAAATTAAGAAGACAGTAAGTAATAGTAAAAGTGCTATACATATAGTATTTCTTTAAACAAAAGACTTCAAATTTTTTCGATTTTCAAAAACCGAAACAGGGGGGACACCCCAAGTATTCTTCGCATATATTCTAAAGCGACCCCGTACACGCAACAAATGTTTCACGGCACCGATTTTTAAAAAACTATTTATCTGTACACCTAAACCCATAGAATGTATACTATTTTGTAATAATGAAGACCAAAATATTTTTCACAATCCTATGTATATTCATTCCACTAGTTCAAGCAGAAACCTTAGTATCAGATAAATACCAGATTATCAATCCAGCAATAGAATCTGGCGGCATTGAGGAGAGCACAAACTACTCACTACTTGCCTCAATTGCAGATCCAACAAGTTTTGCCAAATTGGAGTCACTCAATTATAAAATGAGTTCCGGTACCCCAAGTTCTTTCCAAGCAAATGTCCCGACCATCTCTTGTTTTGAGACCGACACAAACAGTCTGGATACAAACTGCGCATATCCACCAAATGGCATGCAAAGTGTGTGCGGGACACCAGGCTGCTACGATAGAGCAAAATTCGAAATTGATTCAGCTAATAATCCATACGACACGTTATATTTAGTCAAAATTGTTGATATAACAAACTCTGTTACGTACTATCTTCAAGCAGATCATAGTATAGCCACTACATATACAATCAATGATTTTATGGATAAATGCGACCTAGAAGGACTTGATCCAACTGAACCAGACTGTGATATTAGCGGATCAAGAGAAAACACTTCTCTGCAAGAGACCAATATCTACGGGCTTAAACCAAATACCCAATACGAAATAAGCGCAAGCGCATTACACGGAGATTTTACTCAATCACAATTTAGTCCAATCTCTACTACCACTACAACAGACATTGAAATAATATTTGATATAGACATAGCAGAAACAGACATAGAGAGCACACCGCCATATTTAATAGACCTTGGAGTAATAACCTCCGCATCGACATCAACTTCAAAAAATCATATCTGGCTAGATATAAATACTAACTACCAACAAGGAATTAGTGTGTTTGCCAAAGACTTAAATTCAGGCCTATACGAGACCTCACAGTCGACTGTAATCCCATCACAAAGTGAAGATCTTGACGATATAAGCAACATCGATGGAGGATATGGACTCAAGATTATCCAAGCAAATCAATCATCACTTGGGCCATTGTTATATTCATCATCAATATACAACACAACAAACCTCAACGAAGTAGGGAAACTTGAAAACTCAGTCATGAATCTTGTCTTCTATACAAATTCACTTTCAACCAATAAAGGGCATATCCAAAACGGAAGAGGGCAAATTGCAGTAAAAGCTAGAGCAGGGGAAGGATCGATTTCAAATTCTTATACCGACCAAATAGATTTTTATGTCACATCAAACTTATGAAGCGCCTACTAAATACAATATTAATTTTCATTTGTCTTTGGACTATTAGCTTACCAGTAAGTGCCAACGACAAGGGGTTATCTATAAGCCCAGCAGTTCTTGAAATAGATGCAACAAACGAATTAACGACAACAATTTCCAACAATAATGCACATAGCATAACTATTAAATTGACTCCCTGGCTTTTCAAGCTAGAAGAAAACAGAATTATCCCACTTACATTTAATCAGGTAAATGAATACGATTTGTCCTACTTAATTATTGAACCTAGAGATTTCGAACTCGAAGCAAATTCATTAAAAACGATAGAAGTCATTACAAAAAAAGAAAATTTCATTCAAGGCTATTTATCAGGAGTACTAGTCAATGCGTCAAGCATAAACGAGGGTAAAATCAATACCCAAATCAATGGCACTATAGTTATACTTAATCGAGGCAACGTGAAGGGAGAGTCTATTGTTGTCCATAGCGAAACCAAACCTACCTGGACAATAAAACCAAATAACACCCTACAAATTGATATCACGAACGTTGGCGAATACATCTCAAAACCAACCGGTGAAATTCAAATATACAATAGCTTCAACAAACTTGAAAAAACCATTCCAATTACGCCACAAATACACAAGAATCTTTCTCCGACAGAAGCAATCAACTTAAAAACTACTTACCACTTACCAATCAAGGGATTATTCGACAAATCTATTGAAAAATTCAAAATTGATGTAATAGTCGCTGGCCAGGATGATAGATACACTCAAACTTCTTATGTGTACTATATCAATCCATTATTGATTGCAGTTCTTACTCTCATTACGATCCTAATTTTGATATTCACAGTTTTCAAACTCAAAAAATCCTTTCTAAAAAGAACTTAGTAAAAAAGATTTCTGGCCTCTGAGCACGATTTTCAAGAAATAGCTAACTCTATCCCAGTAGGAAGTATCAATTTTATTAGATAGGAAAGATAAAACTGGACAACAAAACCAAAATAAGAGAAAATCAGAAATAATTAAGAGATAAAAAAACATGCAACTTACAAAAAAAACAAAGAAAATTGTCTGGTGGTTTATCACAATAATCGTAGTATTTAGTATTGTCGTACTGCCAATACTTAGCTTAATCCCATCATTAACTTGAAATTACAAGATCCTATATCAACAATTCCATTAATAGGTCCCAAATATCAAAAGAATCTAGCGAATCTTGCCATTCATAATATCCAAGATCTTTTGTACTATTTCCCAAGAAATTATTTCGATTCGTCGAAATTACACAAAATCTCATCATTAAATCATCAAGAAAAAAAATCATTTATAGCGCAAGTCAAATCCATAAAATCAGTTCGAACCAGAAAGAGAAACTTCACAATACAAACTGCACTTGTCGAAGATGAAAATGACGAAGTAGAACTAGTCTGGTTTAACCAACCATTTCTAAAAAATTCCCTAAAAGAAGGACAGAAATACATTTTCTCAGGGAAACTAAATCCCAAAAGTTACAATCCACAAGTACAATCTCCCGTCTTTGAAGAAATCAAAGAAGAACAAACTCATGTAGGTATAATTACTCCATCGTATCCGCTCACAGAAAGCCTCTCAAACAAATGGCTAAGAAGCAGAATCAAATGGCTTATAAAAAATTTTGAGTTTGTCACAGATATTACAGAAAACTTGCCTCCCAAGATAATCAAACAATACGAATTGTTAGATATCAGAACCGCCCTACGAAACATCCACTTCCCAAAGAACGATAAATTACTAAAAAAAGCGAGACACAGACTAGGGTTTGAAGAACTACTTGAGATACAACTAAAAATTGTCAAAGCACGAAAAGAGCAAGAAAAATTCATTGCGCCAAAAATCAAACTAAGCAAGAAATCTTTAGACAAATTATTAAATAGCCTTGAATTTGAACTAACACCTGACCAGCAAAAAGTTTATAAAGATTTACTTGAAGATTTATCAAAAGAAACCCCGACTTCT
The DNA here is from genome assembly GCA_964444125.1 of uncultured Candidatus Saccharibacteria bacterium. Classification (GTDB taxonomy): domain Bacteria; phylum Patescibacteriota; class Dojkabacteria; order B142; family JAFGMG01; genus CAYUFB01. The sequence continues at coordinate 715 of CAYUFB010000022.1, read as the reverse complement.
AATCTAATCAGTGGAGATGTGGGCAGCGGCAAGACAATTATTGCAATAATTAGTAGTCTTGCCGCTGCCACTTCGAGCTATCAAACAGCAATTTTGGCCCCCACAACCGTACTTGCAAAACAACATTTTGACACATTTTCCAAAACTCTCTTGCCATTTGACATCAAATGCGAGCTACTGACCAAAGACCAGAAAACACCTTCAAAATCAGATATCGTTATTGGGACACATTCAATACTATTTCAGAAAGCCAAAGCATTTGATCGTTTGGGTCTTGTAATAATCGATGAACAGCATAGATTTGGGGTAGAGCAAAGACAGGAATTAAAAAAGTTTTTCACGAAAGACAAAAGAACCGTCCATACTTTAAGCATGACAGCTACACCAATCCCAAGAACACTGGCTCTCACTCTTTTTGGAGATATGAAAGTAAATACAATTAAATCAAAACCAAAAAAAAGAAAAATTGTTAAATCTTTTCTAGTTCCAGAAAAAAAGCGCACAAATTCATACAAATGGATCAAAGACAAAATTAATGAAGGAATTCAAGTATTTTGGATCGCACCGCTCATCGAAAGCGACGAGAAATCACAAATCAAATCTATACAAGAACTAGAGAAGAATCTGAAAACAAATCTTGCTGACACAAAAATTCAAACTTTGCATGGCAAAATGAAAGAAATCGAGAAACAGGCAATTATCAAAGATTTTAAAT
>CAYUFB010000021.1:0-21058 GCA_964444125.1 uncultured Candidatus Saccharibacteria bacterium | reverse complement strand
GCTCCGGGTGCAGGACTCGAACCTGCAACCTGTCGGTTAACAGCCGATTGCTCCACCATTGAGCTAACCCGGAGCTTTGTTTACTTTTTTCTAGCCGATCTGCCTGGCATCAGACAGATTGCTCCACTATTGCTTGTCCTTCGAAGTCTCGTTTACGAGACGAAGGAGGAAGCTAAACCGGAACACCACAGATGCATGCCAATTATACAATATATACTTTCCGTTTTCCAAATCATACACTGCTATATGATATAATTTCGACGTTATTTATTGTTCAATAATGTTATTAGCGCCTATAGATGGTCATTTAGAGAATGTGCCAACAATCCCAGAAACAGGCAGTAATCCTACTAGAGAGTTTTGTGGAGGGTATTATGATAAGCAGGCACAGGAGATTGTGGATTTTGTCGTCGAATTGCGAAGTAGGCTAGAGGGTATAAATCCAGAGGAGATAGATTTGTGTCAAAAAAGATTTGAGGATATGTTCTTAGTTGGAGCAAGTTATCTATTAAAAGAGTCAAATATTAAAGGATTTATTGACAATGTAAAGCCAAGGGGAATATTGTTAGAAGAAATAATGGTTGGAAAAATATTACAGGATACGAATTCAAATGATGATAAATACGAATTAGAATTAAAATTATTAGCTGAGCAGTTGAAACAACTCATTTTTGATACTGAAGTAGATCCAGAGAGTATCATGGATAGAATGTTTGTGGTGCAAGATGGCGATGATCTTCATGATAAGCCTTATTATGATATAGATGCAAAAGTATACGATTTATTAAATTTGCGAATAATCACCGGTCTTTCTCCGAGATTTGATCAGGAAGAAGTATTGGTTGGTGAAGTTGATGATCAGCGTCAAAGATTATCTCTCCATGTCCATCGTACTGCTGATCATCCTGCAAAATGGTGGCATAAATTAAACGAGCAACTGAAAGACTTTCGCAAAAGGAGAAGTGAATTTTCTGAAGTGGAAAAGATTGTAGGAATATCATGGCTGATTAGAGAAAAATCTGCAAGATCATTAAAAACTATGTTTGGAGATGATATTGTTCTTCAAACAGGTTTAACAGTAGAGGAGATGCTCAAACATGATCCACCTGATTATGAGGGCATTACTGTTGCTTTATTAAATATCAATGCAACTCCTAATAATTTCATAAACTATATAATCACAGGTCAAGCACCAACAATAGGTAGGTTTGAAATTCCTGCAGAAAAATTTTTCGTCGATCAAGCTACATGATTTCTCACGATTCTAGGAAATCTTGACCTTGTCAGGGTATGCTCTTCAAAGTCTTCTAACGTTATTCCTAAAGATTTTAATCTTTCGATAGCTCTTCTAAGACTCTTTTTGCCATTAGTGAAAGAGTTTCTGCCATCCCACCTATTTAGATACAGTTCTGACTTTTCTTCATTAACAACTATCTCAAGTTGTTTAATTAATTCATATGTTGTATCTGGTACTTCAAGAATCAATGTGTGCAAATCCTGTTCAAACTCAAATTTAATAATTAAAATATGAGGATTATCAGAATGCATTAGGACATCTATAAATTCAGGCACTTGATCTAAAAAATCCTTATGCATAGCAAATAACTGGATGCCATTTGGCTGATCTTCCCTATAAATAATCGAAGGGTGCCAACCTTCGTATTGTTCGTCAATCAACTTTGTAGCCAATGCAGGATGCTTAATATATAGTTCAGGGATAATACCCTTGAGATATTCCTGTCGATATTCGTAATCCCCATTTAGTGCTATCCCTACAAGATTTCCGGCTCTTTTGAAAGGTTTTTCTATATGGTTAGATACTAGTTCGTTGATTTGCTGGATTATCTTGGGAAAAGACTCAGGATTAATTCCTAATTGCTGTGCGATATTAGAGTCAATGTAACCTGTTTCCAATAATCTTTTTAAAACAACAAATTGTAATTCTGAACTAAAAAACTCCAATGACATTTGTTCTTCAATTGGGTCATAAATGACCACATGAAATGGTTTTGGGAGATGTCCATAATCAATAATATCCGGGATGCATACATATTTATCACCAATAATTTTTCCTGGAACAGATGGTTCTGTTTGTCCCGTCAGATTTAAGATATCTTGAGTTTCGTACAAATAAGTCAAGTCGTTGGTTGCTTGGGTCTTGCAACGCCGTTCAAGGTCTTCTTGCGCTTTTTCTGAATCATTTTCTGTAATTCCAAAACCGAAATAAACACTAGATCTGTTAACCCTATTTACCTTTAAACCCTGATGATTAGCCATATTATTTAGATTTCTGACAAGTAAATTTAACCCTTCAGAATCCCGAGCAATCTCTGGAAAATTGGTGGCGATGAATGGATAACTTAGTGTTTCAGTAGGGCTATTTAATAGTAATTCAAAGAAATAATCATAATCATATTTCTCTTTTGCATGTATTTGTAGTCCCTCTACTTGTAGCATCACTTTAATGTAAGCTTTTGTGATGATATCTCTTTGGCGGGTTAAAGTAAAGAGAGCTTATAGCTTTGAGTCTTGAGCGTCTAGCTTTGAGTTAAAGAACAGAAGATAGTGTTGAGTATTGAGTCTCTAGTTTTGAGTTAAAGAAAAAACTACGGAATAAGAATACTCAATACTCAATGCTGGATACTGGAAGCTGTACGCTGATTGCTGTATATTGTCTTTATGAAAAAATATCTCGCAATAGTTGCTCCAATTGGAGCGGGCAAAACTACAGTAGCAAATTATTTTGTCTCTAAAGGGTTTACTTTGTATAAACTATCTTTCGCAATTTATGATGAAGCAGAGAAAAGAGGTTTGGATAAAGAAGATCGTACGACATTGCAAGATCTGGGGGATGAAATGAGGAATAAAGGTGGTTATGATGTTTTGGCCAAAAAGGCAGTTGAAATTATTAAGAGAAATCCAGAAAATAATTATGTAATAGATAGTATCAGAAATCATCATGAGCTTATGTGTCTAAAAAATTATCTTGGAGATGATCTTTTGATATTGGCAATTGATGCTGATATCAGGATTCGTTATGATAGGGTAGTCAAAAGGCAGGGACAGTACAAAGAGCAGAAATTAACATATGAAGAATTCGAGAAAATTAACAAAAGAGATATGGGATTAAGTAATAAACCAAATGAGCAAAATGTCGCAAAATGCCTTGAACTTGCAGAAGAAATCATTCAAAATATCAAAGATGAGCAGTTCTTGATTGAACAAATTAATACTATATATAATAAATATTTTAAATAAGAAAGAATGAATGTATTTAAGAAAAGAAAGCTTTTTGGTAAAGAACCATATAAATACATACTAGTGGGGCTTATGATGATTGCGCTTGGTATGTTGGGAAATTACCTTGCAGGACAGTTTTTGGACAAATACTACCCAAACCCGGTTACTCCAGACGATTTAATCCTAGATAGAATTGACGAGTATAGTATTTTTGTTAAAGTAGGTGAGATCGCGGGCTGGATGCAGATGATTTGGGTTGTTATAACTGTGACTCAACATAATTTTCGAAGATCGGGAGAATATCTATCTCGAGTTGGGTTATTCTATATCTTGAGAGCTTTTACGATTATCCTAAATCCTCTTGCACAAATGCAAGATGCTGCTTCAAATGGTAGCAATCCTGTGCTTGCTGAATTATTCTATAAAGGAATGTTTTTCTCCGGACATACTGGTGTAGCATTTTTGCTATTTTTCTTACACAAGGAAAATGACAAAATGAAATGGGTCAAGTTCGTTACAGCATGTATTGTAGGAGCTTCCGTGCTTCTATCGCATTCTCATTATTCAATAGATGTGGTAGGCGGGATATTAGCAGCATACTTTATTGCGCATATCAAATTACCAAAGATCTTAACTTCGGGGATAAGAGAGTAGTTTCATGCAGCAAAAAATTTATCTTGCTTGGAATCTAGGTATTCCTGCAAAATTATTCTAGCTGCTTCTGAGTGAGATTTATTTTTCTTAAATTTTTTGCTACGGCCCTTCTCAGCCTGTTTCGAACTATTATCTTCATTCCAGAATCTAACTTCGAGATTTGTGCTGGTTCTCAAGAACTCTGCGAATCCCTCGATTGCTTGTGTGATTGCGCCATCTTGTGGTTTTCCAAGTAGAATCTTACCTGGATTAATATTTTTAATAATAGAAAGGATACCATCTTCTAGTTCTTTTTGGTTGCGAACCTTTAGATGTGGCAATTTTGCTGCAACGATTTCAGTTTCATCGCTTAAAGCAAGACCGATATTTCTAGTTCCATAGTCAATTGATAGTATTTTCATGAGGACAGTATACAATATAGAGTGTTGAGTATCTAGTATTGAGTGTTGAGTTGTGAGTGATGAGTATTGAGTATTCTTATTCCGTAGTTTGTTTTGACTCAAAACTTGAGACCCAACGCTTAACGCTATCTTCTTTTCTTTAACTCAAAACTAGGGACTCAATACTCAACGCTATCTTCTTTTCTTTAACTCAAAACTAGAGACTCAATACTCAACGCTATCTTCTTTTCTTTAATTCAAAGCTAGACACTCAATACTCAATACTATATAATTACTTAGTTTAATTAATTGGCTTGGGATTTGACAATTTGTATTGGCGGTGACTGGTTTCTAGTTTTTGAAGTTGATTTTTCAAATTTAGAAAGTAGAGACGAGAACCTCCTTGTATTACAAAAAAAAATCTCCAGCAGAAAGGCCTAATTATAGGTACAAAAATATGCAGAAAATTACAGTAAGTAGAGATTTCCAAGGTGAAGAATTATCATTTACCACAGGAGATCTAGCATTTCGCGCTGATGCATCAGTAAGAGTGCAAATTGGAGAGACAGTGGTTTTAGCCATTGTTACAGTCGATAAGCATGAGAGTTCTTTAGATTATTTCCCTCTTTCGGTAGAATATATTGAGAAATTTTATGCCGGGGGTATCATCTCAAGTTCAAGATTTGTCAAAAGAGAAAGAAGACCATCTGATGAAGCAGTCTTAAAGGCAAGACAGATAGACCATTCCATCAGATCACTTTTCCCAAAGGGGTTCAAAAATGCAGTCAGTATCGTAATCACAGTTTTATCATATGATGATGAGCATGATCCAACAGATCTTGCAGTTACTGCAGCTTCAGCTGCATTAATGATTTCATCAGTTCCATTTGATGGCCCAAGTGCGGCATTATCAATTGGAGTCGCAGAGGATAATTCGTTGTTGGTCAATCCAAGAAATGGTGATAAAGAAAATCTAAAAGGACATTTCATACTTGGTTTGACTGCAGATAGAGTATTAAATATCGAGGGTTGGGGAGATGAGCTTCCAGAAGAAACTATGGATCAGATTATGGATATGGCTGCAAAAGAAATTAGACCATTGTACGAAATTCAAAAAGAACTTGCTCAAAAAGCTGGAAAAGAAAAAATGAAATACAGTGAATTACCGGTTAATGAAGATTTGATTAATGCAGTTAAGGATGCTTATACACAAAATATCTCGGATGGACTATACAATAAACAAGACAGAGAAGAGGCATTTCTTGATGTTGTAAATACTTTAGTTGAAGAAGGTAATGGTGAGGTCTCAAAAGATGATGCAAAAGCTGCTGTAGAATATGTAGCAAGAAAGATAATGCGAGAGGGCGTATTGAAAGAAAATAAAAGAACAAGCGGTAGAGATTTAACTGAAATTAGGAAATTAGATATTCAAACTTCCGTATTACCTAGAGTTCACGGTTCTTCACTATTTACAAGAGGAATCACTCAAGCAATGGCAATTGTTACATTAGGTTCAACTAGATTGAGTCAAACACTAGAAAGTTTCGAAGGAGAGGAAGAAAAGCGATTTATGCATCATTACAATGGTCCAAGTTATTCATTTGGTGATGCTGGTAGATTTTCGTATTATCCAGGTAGAAGGGAAATCGGTCATGGGCATATAACAGAAAATGCTTTTCATGCAATATTGCCCTCTGAAGAAGAATTCCCATATACAATTAGAGTAGTATCAGAAATACTAGCTCAAAACGGTTCTTCATCAATGGCAGCTGCTTGTGCTACAAGTTTGGCATTGATGGATGCAGGAGTTCCAGTCAAAAAGGCAGTGGCCGGTATTGCAGTTGGATTAGTCACAGATGATGAGGACGTCAAAAATTATAAATTATTGACTGACATGGAGGATGTCGAAGATTTTTATGGAGACATGGATTTCAAAGTTGTTGGGACCGAAAAAGGAGTGACTGCAATCCAATTAGACAATAAGCTCAAGGGTGTTCCAGTAGAAATACTCAAAAAAGCTTTCAGACAAAGCAAAGAGGGTAGATTGTTTATTCTTGAATCAATGAACAAAATAATCTCCAAACCAAAGCCTGAAGTAAGCGAACATGCTCCAAAGGTAGATATTTTGAGAATTAAGCAGGACAAAATTGGAGAATTGATAGGTCCAGGAGGCAAAGTGATCAAGAATATTATTGAAGAAGCAGAGGTGTTTGGTGCAATAGATATAGACATCCAAGATGACGGCAAAGTCAATATAACTTCAGTTAGCAAAGAATCAAGAGATAAAGCAATCTCAATGATCAATGCACTTTTTGAAGAAGCTGAAGTTGGCAAGGAATATGATGGAACAGTTGATGGGATTGAGAATTATGGACTATTTGTAAAGATGGGGAATCTATCTGGGTTAGTACATATTTCAGAAATTACTCAAGGATTTGTCAAAGATTTAAACCAGTATTTCAAAGAAGGTGACAAGGTCAAAGTCAAAGTTGTTGCTATTGATGAACTAAATAGGGTCAAATTAACAATGAAAGGATTAAATCCAGAAATTGACAAAAAGTTTGAAGCAAGGAAGAATATTGACGAAAAAAGAAGAAATTAATCAATAAATAAATGGTACAGATACTCAAGAAAACATTTATAGCTTCACTTAATAGGGCATTAAGAGTTACTGATGTCTCTGTAAATAGAGTCAAGAATTTGCTCATAAGAGAAGAAAATGGCATTGTTAATGCTGCATTCATATTGATGGTCCTGGTACTGATTACGAAAGTGGCAGGACTTTTGTTCAATTCTATGTCAGCAGGGTTTCTTGGTGCTGGACCTTATAACGAATTTCTTTTTGCTTCAAATATCCCTGAAATTATCTCGGCTTCAATTCTTTTAGGAGCGATAAGTGCTTCTATTATTCCTGCTTTGGTAGAGGCAAGAGAAGAGAAAGGGCATAGCGTCTTTTTAAATGTATTTAGTACATTAGTCAATACATCATTACTCTTATTTTCTGTAATTGCGATTATTATTGCGGTGACAGCGGGTGAACTAATGCCGTGGATGATTGAGAAAGTTATTAGACCAGTTGACCCACCTTCTTCTGAAGAGTTGTCAAATATTATCTTGATGATGAGGGTTTTGATGATTCCACAAATTATCTTGGGAATAAGTACGTACATAAGTAGTTCTCTAAATGTAATGCAAAGATTTGTGGTGCCTCAACTTGCACCACTTTTTTATAACTTTGGTAGGATTCTTGCCATAATTGCATTAGTCCCAGTCTTGGGAAGAAGTCCATGGGTCTTAGTTTGGGGTACACTATTAGGCGCAGTTTTTCATTTACTAATTCAACTGCCACTGGCAATCAAATTAAATATAAAATATCTGCCAGTTATCGATCTCAAAAACAAATACTTCCATTCAGTATTGAAATTAGGACTACCTCGAATAGCAGGTTTGTCTGCTGAGCAGATTGCTTATGGGGCAGATAGATTTATTGCTTACGGACTTATCGGTTATTCGCTTACTGCTTATGAGCTATCAATTAGACTTGTAGTTATTCCAATTTCGTTGTTCGGTATGACATTTGCGACAGCCGCATTTCCTGCATTATCAAGAGCGTATATAAAGCATGACATGGTCAGATTTAAGGAAGTTTTCTTGAGAGTTCTCAACCAGATATTCTTTTTGGCTCTTCCGGTGACAAGCATGTTATTGGTATTAAGGCTGCCAATAACTAGGTTGTTTTATGGAATATTTGGTGGAAACTTCACTTGGGAATATACAAAACTTGTTGCTTGGGGAGTAATGTTTTTTGCTCTTGGTATCACTTTTGAAGCTCTAAGGTCATTTATTTACAGGACATATTATGCATTGCATAATTCTACAATTCCGCTTGTATCTGCAATCTTTGTAGTGATCGGAGGGATCACAACTGGGATATTATTTACTAATTACTTTAGTCACTTCAATGATCTCTCAGTCTTCAATCTCGAGTGGAATCCGAAATATTTCCTTGAAAAAAGCGATGGATTGGCAGGTATTGGAGGTTTGGCTTTGAGCTCAAGCTTGATTTATACAGTTGAAGTTATTGTCCTATCATTATTTCTTAATTTCAAATATTTGAAGCTAAAATATTCTGAAATGATATTTCCTATCAGCAAAAAACTGTTTATTGCCTTGCTTACAACTATCTTCGCTTATTTCATGTACGCTTTCTATAACGATATACTGGATACTTCCAAGACTTGGCAAATATTCTTTTTGACAACTTCTACGGTGATTGCTGCATCTTCTTTCTATCTTCTACTTAGTTATGAGTTCAAAGTCAAAGAAGTAGAGATTGTGGACATTATTGTCGACAAATTTATCTACCTCTTCAAAAAGAAAAATAATTAATTTGAAGAAATAGTATAACAAAGGTTATACTGTTTTTGTTATTATTCAAATAATTATGGCACTACCAAAATTGGGAGGCGAATTGAAAGACGCCCAAAAAATTGATTCAGCAGAGGCAATGGGTGGCAAAAAGGTTGCTTTAGATACTTTGGATGTAGAAAGCGACAAGGAAGCAGTAGTCGACATCGACCAGCCGGTTACATATGGAGACTTATCAAAGTCAAGGACAAATAGCTTGCCTCCGCTACCCACGCAAGAGAAGCCCGTGGTGGAGTCTGAGCAAGATCATGTCAACGAAAGCGAAATAAATGAAAGGAAAGAAACAGAGAAAGTAGAAAATGATGAAGAAAAGATAGAGGAAGAAGAACTGTCAAAAGAAGAGCAGCAAAAAGATAGAGAAGAATTCGAAGAAAAAGTTGTCGAAAAGGTAGTATACAAAGACAAAAAATCTAGGAAATTGTTGCCGGGATGTAGTTGCAGATCATGTAGTTGTTTTGGATGTTTGGCCATCATTTTTTTGATTGTGTTTTTTGGATTAGTTTTGTATTTCAGACCTCCATTTGTTTGGAATGTTATAAAAGACACACTAAATGCTGGTTATAATCCTCCAGTAGTAGAACAAAGATCACAAATTGAAACAAGGGAGAGGATTCAAAGCCTGGTCGAGACAAATCCAGTTGTTGAGGTCACCGAAGCCGAATTACAATCGCTTCTCAACGATAAAATAAAATCTACCAATTATAGAATTGATATTGAGCCAAATTATCTAAGACTTGCAAGAGATATAGATAGTAACCCAAAGCAGCCATTATGGATAATATTGGAATTTGGACAAGGAAGTAGTGACAATGTCAAAGTCACCAAATTGGGCTTTGAGCGTGTAAATGTGCCTGGATTTATGAGAGATGCTGTATCTGATTCAATCGTCAATGCTTTGAGGTTGAGTGGAGATAAAACACAAGACGATACTATCACTATTATCAATTTCGCACTTGATCTGGACGCAGATTCTGTAGCGAAAGTAAGATTCGATAAAGATAAAATAACAATTACAACAAAATGATTTTCTATATCGGAGGCGATAATACTTATCAAAACAAGCTAGAGCTTGAAAAGATAACCAAATCTTTTGAATCAAAGAAGTATCAGACATTGGTCCAACATATAGACGAAGTAATCGATTTTGCGAATTTGGCATCAAAAGCACTTACCGTTGGATTCTTTTCAAGCAAAATTCTATTGATTATAAAGTCAATGGATAAAATCACTGCAGCGCAAAGTGAAGAATTACTAAAGCTCTTTGAACAGAATGTAGATATAGTTTTGTATTCAAACAAAAAAATAGATAAACGCTCTAAAATTTATAAACATGTCAAAGCAAACGGTCAGTTAATTGAATCACAAAATTTGACAATTAGGGAGTTACCGAGAACCATAAGAGATATAGCTAAAAAATCTAATTTAGACCTGTCAGCAGAACAATTAGTTCAACTAGAGAAAATGCTCCCAAATGATATAAATATTATAAATTCTGAAGTTTCTAAGCTTCAAGCTCTTCAGGACGAGGGAGTAATAATAACAAGTGAAGTTATAGAAAGCATAGTTATCAAGAGTGCCGATGCCAAAATTTGGGATTTAGTAGATAGTTTGACAACCAAAAATCACATCAGAAGTTTCGAATTGATAGATTTATTATTGAAAGATATAGAGTACGAGATGATTATTGGATCCATTGTCAGCCAAATGCGGATTATTTATCTTGCCTTGAATTCAAGTATTCCAGGATCTCTTTCACAATATGGGATTCATCCCTTTGTAGCATCAAAAGTAATCAAATACATCCACAAATATAACAAGGAAAGAATATTAAAGTTCTATCAAAAGCTTGTAGATATTGAAATTGCGGTCAAAACTGGTAAACTGGAGAAAGAAATTGCATTAGATTTAATTGTAATTGGATTTTAATTGAAGAAGTTCATCATTGTCACAGTTCTTGTATTTTTTGCCACCTCGATTGTAGGATCTGTGTTTTCTATGACTATTGAATCTAGAGATGTACTTAAACTTGAGCAACCAAATTTCGAAGAAATAGAGTTTTCGCCAGCCAAAAATATTGTTATCACTCCAATTTTAAGTCCAGCTGGTTCATTCATCAATCCTGAAGAATGGGTAAAAGGTATTCATTATTATTCTACTGTTAGATTGGGATATCCTGATGTTCCTTTCCATTACGTAGTATTTGATGATGGAAGGGTGATCAAGACTTCAAGCAGTGGTGATGAGATGAAGGTAGATATTGAAAATCTAGGCGATGACTATATTATAGTAGGTTATCTTGCCGAGACGGGTAGTACCAATTTTAGTAACAGGGGGGTCAAATCTTTGCAGGAATTAACTTCGCAATTAGCAAATTTGCATGGGATCAAATCAAACAATATCATCTCAAAATCATTAAGATATAAATTGAATCAAGATACTAAAATTGTTCAAATTGAAGCTAGAGATATTGTGTCAGGCTGGACCCAATCAATGAAAGATATCACCGCATACGTTGATGCTAATTATAATCCTTCACAAAAGAAATACAATGTAGAGATATTGGCGGTCAAGTTGCCTCAAGCTCAGGTAACTCCAGGAGAAACCGTTATCGTAGAGATTTCTCTAAAGAACAACTCTGATTTCAGTATCTATGCCGATGATGAGAGTGCATTGATATTGTCCAAAGAAGATAGAAGTTTAAGTAAGTTTTATCTAAATGGATCATGGGCAAGTCAGTCTCAGGTATATATCATGCAAGAGGGTGAAATACTCAAGCCAAGGCAGGAGATGACCTACCAGGTGAAATTTAATGTCCCTTTGTATTTTGGAAAACAATCTGAAAGCTTTGTATTGCAAAATGCATACGGATCAAGATTATCTGATGTCGATGTCAAGGTTGAATTAGACGTAGCATCAATTGATAAAACAGTAGTTGAGATTCTTGAAACAGGCACAGGTTTCTTAAACGTCAGAGATAGAGATAGTGGCAATGCTAGTGTGATTACGAAAGTATCTCCAGGTGAAAGATATATATTGAAAACAAGAGGACAATTTGGTTATGTAGAAATATTGTTAGGAGACGGTCAGTCCGGATGGGTTTCTCAAAATTATGTAAGAGTTGTTAGATGATTTCATGATTTTTTGATAAATTATTCAAACTTTTTTAATATTTCTGGAGTATTCTCTAGAGAAATATAAAAAATAACATTCTGCCCCGGTATGTTATACTGAAATTCAATTTAGATATATTTATTTTCTTAATAATTTCTTCTAATGGCAAAAAAAGAGACAACAACTGTAGTTTCAGAGGGTAAAGAAAAAGCAATTAATATTGCAATACAACAAATTGAAAAGCAATTTGGCAAGGGTTCGATTATGAAACTAGGGGAGCAACCGACCAAGAATATTGAAACAATATCAACTGGAGCATTGTCACTTGATATTGCACTTGGAGTTGGTGGCGTACCAAGAGGCAGAATTATTGAAATATATGGACCGGAGTCTAGTGGAAAAACTACCTTGGCACTACATATCTTAGCTGAAGCACAAGCTGCTGGAGGTACTGCTGCATTTATTGATGCTGAACATGCTTTTGACCCAACTTACGCTGATAGGATTGGGATCGATACAGAAAACCTATATGTCTCACAGCCTGATTATGGAGAACAGGCACTTGAAATATTAGAGACACTTGTTAGATCAGGTGCAGTAGATGTTGTAGTAGTTGATTCTGTAGCGGCACTTACACCAAGAGCCGAGATAGAAGGAGAAATGGGAGATTCTCATATGGGGTTACAGGCAAGATTGATGAGTCAGGCACTTAGAAAGATTACAGCAATTGCCGGAAAAACAAATACTACGGTTATTTTTATCAATCAGATCAGAATGAAAATCGGAGTTATGTTTGGCAATCCAGAGACTACAACAGGTGGCAATGCTTTGAAATTTTATTCCTCAATTAGAATGGAAATCAGGAAGAAAGAAAAAATTGCAGAAGGAGAAGATGTAAAAGGTCATGTGGTTAGAGTCAAAGTTGTCAAAAACAAAGTTGCTCCTCCATTTAAGGAAGCGACTTTTGAAATCATATACCCAACAGGGATTGATAGAGTTAGTTCATTGATAGATGCTGCTCTTAAATTTGATGTTATCCAAAGATCCGGTGCTTGGTATCGAAAAGGTGATATGCAATTGGCACAGGGTCTAGAATCTACCAAAGAAGTTCTAAAAACTGACAAAAAGCTGATCAAAGAAATTTATGACGAGGTCCGCAAGAGGGCAAATATAAAGTAGTATCGAGTTTTGAGTGATGAGTAATGAGTCTTGAGTAACGAGTGTTGAGCGTTGAGCTATGAGCCATAAGTCTTGATTTATGAATCAAAAAATAAAATAAAAAATAGTGTTTATTATCAGGTAAGAAGTGATTTCGTAATCTGTATTTCGTGAATCGCCTTTCGATACCCGTTATACGAACTTCGTAATTCGCCTTCCACAATGAGTATTCTGCGTTGTATTGTTTTACTCATAACTCAAGGCTCACTACTCAAAACTTCAGACAAAGTCTGGCAGGCAATACTAGATACTGTAAGCTGAAAGCTGAATGCTGTATGCTGAACACAGTCTACTGATTTTCTTCCCTTTTCCTCTTGAACTAACGTTGAATAATTTAGTACAATTCATATACAAAACCCAGTAATTATTTTCAATTATTATATATGTTCTTCATGCCAAATATGCGAAAGTCCATCGATAGTATTATGATCAGCAAGGTCAGAGTCAAAGCTCTAAAGTATTTTTTCTTTCATCCTGAAGTACCGATTCATTTAAGAGGAGCAGTAAGAGAATTAAACGAGGAGATAAATGCAGTAAGACGAGAATTAAATAGACTGGAAGAAATAAAATTGCTTATAACAGAAAAAAGAGGCAACAGAAAATATTATAAATTGAACAAAGAACATCCATTTTATGGCGATATGCTTAGCATGATGCACAAAGTCTTTGGGCTTGGTGGAGATATTGTAAGCTCTTCAAAAAAACTTGGAGAAGTAAAATTCGCACTTCTTACAAGTTCCTTCACACAAGGAGTGCCGCTTGAGCCTCATGATGTTGATTTGGTAATTGTAGGAGAGGTAGATTTAGCATTTTTGAGTGAAATTATTTCAAATGCAGAAAAAAGAATTGGCAAAGAAGTAAACTATACTGTTTTGCCACTACAGGAGTTTGAAGTGAGAAAAAAGAGACGTGATGCATTTGTATTGCAATTGCTTTCTATCAATCATGTACTTTTGCTAGGTAATCCTACGGAATTTGTAGCATAATTTTGCGTTATTTTTTGCATTGCTATAAACTGATTACTGTTAAATTCTCAGTCATAACTTATGTCGCCTAGAGCAACAAGATACAGAGTATGGCTCAAACAAGCTAAACATGACTTACAGGCATCTAGTATTTCCTATCAAAACGGATTTAATGAATGGGCAACTTACCAGGCTGAACAATCTGTAGAAAAAGCCTTGAAATCAGTTATTGTACATGCAGGAGAAAACTCTCCTAAGATGCACAAACTTGCTGTATTGTTTGGATTCTGCAATAGCGTAAATCCAGAATTTCGAAAAACTAAATTTGAATTTAGACATTTAGAATCTTTCACTTTTATATCCAGATATCCATTTCTATTGCCCGGTCGTGATAAATGTCCTCATGAATTAATAACAAAGCAAGATGCTGAAGTTAGTATCAAGCAGGCGACAGCTATTGTTGAAAAAATTGAAGTAATCTTGGGCAAGAAGATAAAACTTGAACACGAAGAACATAAATTCATGTCTATTTCTGAGGCAGAATTGAATGTGAGGCTCGAAGAGGTCAAAGATATATTAGTTACTCATTTCCATCCTGAAAAAATCGTATTATTCGGAAGTTATGCCAGAAGGCCTTTGCCACAGGATATGTCTACAATTGATTTGCTAGTGATTGCAGATATGGATATTCCGTTTATTGAAAGAATCAAGCTTGCCCGTGAACTTACTCGTGGCAAAGATCCAGTTATTGAGCCTCTGATATATACCCCAGAAGAATTTGAAGTGATGACAGAGGAGGAGGGCGACTCGTTCCTTGAATCAGCCCTTGCCGAGGGCAGGGAACTATATACCAAGTAACTAGTATTGAGCAATGAGCTTTGAGTTGTGAGTAATCCAATACAGTGCAGATTACGGATTGCGGAGGGCGAATCACAAATACGGATTACGAAATCACTTCTTACTTGATAATAAACGCTATTTTTCATTTTGTTTTTTGACTCATAACTCACGACTCATGGCTCAACGCTCTGCGCTTATTTCGCTTCTGCTTGAGCTCTAAACTCTCTGATCACAGTTACTTTGACAGTACCAGGATAGTTTTGTGTATCCTCAATTTCTTTCGCAATTTTGTGAGCTAAGGTCGATGTATCTTCATCGCTTGCTTCTTTTGGCTTGATGATTACACGAACTTCACGGCCAGCATGTACAGCGTAAGCTTCTTGTACTGACTGATACTGATTTGCAATATCTTCTAGGGCTTTGACTCTTTGGATATATTCTTCATATGTGTTCTTTCTAGCTCCAGGTCTTGCACCAGAAATCGCATCTGCAATCTTGACTATCTCTGCTTCGATCGATTGTGATTCGATATCTCCATGATGAGATTCTACTGCATTTGCAAGCTTCTCATCTTTGATATATTTACGGACAATATCTCCAGAAATGTGATGATGCGGTTTGCCTTCGATCTCATGGGTGAGTACCTTGCCTAGATCATGGAGCAAACATGCCTTCTTGACCATTTTGACATCTGCACCTAGTTCTGAGGCTATCTGCTCTCCAATTTTGACCATTTCTAGGGTATGCTTGGCCAAGTTTTGTCCATAACTAAATCTATATTTAAATCTTCCAAGTAATTTGATAATTTCTGGAGGTAGATCATTAAATCCTGAATCATAGGCTATTCTCTCCCCATTTTTGCGAATTTCTCTTGCAATATCTTTTTTGACATCAAGGATAGTCTTCTCGATGCTTCCTGGATGAACTCTACCATCTTTAAGTAGCTTTTGTAGAGTGATCGCAGCGACTTCTCGTCTGATTGGATCAAAAGAAGAAAGAGTAACTTGTCCAGGAGCTTCATCAACGATGATATCTACTCCTGTAAGTCTTTCAAACGTTCTGATGTTTCTACCTTCTTTTCCAATGATTTTGCCTTTTAGATCCTCATTTTCTATATCAATTGTGGTTGATGTGGTCTCAGCAACATAATCTGTAGCACTTTTTTGCATCACATCGACTAGGATCTCTTTGGCTTTTTCGTCTGCCTTGGAATTGATCTCAAACTCAGCTTCTTTGACTTTTTTGGCAGTCCATTCTTTGAGTTCTACTTCGATCTCGTCTCTTAATACTTTTTCAGCCTCTTTCCTGCTCATCTGGGCTACAGATTCAAGTTTTTGGACTATCTGATCTCTTAAGCCTTTGACATCTTTCTTGGCTTGTTCAAGAGATTTCTCCCTTTGTTCTAATTTATCAAATCTTTGATCAAGTGTGTTTGATCTTGTGATAATTTTGGCCTCCCTATCATCTAACTGTCTCTCTCTTTCCTCAACTTTTTTAAGTAAAGTAGTTGATTCTTCCTTGGATCTGTTGATTATCTTGAGTGCCTCATTTTGTGCGTCAAGTAATATGGTTTGTGCTTTATCGCTTGCTTTCTTGATTGCCTCTTCCTCGCTAAGTTTGATAGTTGTCTTATCTTTTAGTTTGGTTTTAAGGTCTTTGTTTGTAGACCAAAAAATTCCCAAACCAACCAAACTTGCAGAAAGTACAATGAGTAATACTATTACTAATACTTCCATTATTTATATTGGTTAAAAATTATAAACTTGTCAGTTTAAGTTTATTGATAAGAAGGATAGGGGATCTTATGATTTGTATAATTTAGCAAAAGATATGATTGCTGATGTGTTTGTATCAAGCCAATATCATCATGTCTTTGTAACATTATTACTTCAAAGATTTCTAAATTTTTTATAAAAAGCTTTATAGCTTCAAAAATTCCCAACTTTATCAATTTAACTTAACTAAACATGATAATGATACCACAAAACATCTACTTATGTCATAGATTGACTAGTAAAAAGAGAAGGGAAAAGAAACAGCAAAAAGGCGACCATTCGGCCGCCTCTCTCTCTTTTTTCTTATTACTCACTACTTAAAGCTTGAAACTCAAAACTCAATACTCAACACTCATAACTCAATACTCATATCACGGTGTGAAACTACTTCCACCACCTTCTTCAACTCTGATAAAGTAACCTTTTGTATCAAGTACTTTATAGTCGTTGCCATATAGAGTACCGGATTCTTTGATGACGGAAGTATATCTTCCTGCTTCATAATTAGATACTGTCGAAGCCTTAAATCCTGCATTGTTTATAGCATCAAGTAGAGAATTTGCTGTGTAACTTTTGCCTGGGGAGATAACTCCAACCAAGTTCCAGCCGTTGTTAAACTTCAATGGTACAGGTTCTGCAAATTTATTGCCTTCAAAAGCTACTGCTTTGGCTGTGTAATTAAGGACGAAATATGATTGTCCAGGCAATAAATTGAAATCGTTTGCGTATTGTACTCCATCTTCTCGTTTTGAATACATCACAAACCCTGCATCAGTATATTTGGCTACATGTACGATATTTGCTCCTTGTGCATTGAAGTATTCAATCAAATCACTTGCTGTGACAATGCCTTTATTGGATACGAGTGGGAAATTTATCAGATTCCAGCCACTTTGTAGATTGTATCCTACAGCAGATGCCTCTTGTTCTATTTGTATCTGAGTATAATCTTCAATCTCTGGTTCATCTGCATCTTTGACTCCGTTTGCATTTAGATCCGCAAACAATTTGACGTTTGCAGTTTGTCCTTCGTTTACTACAACTGTAAACTCACTAAGTACTTCATTTCCCATATAGGTGACATATTTACCGGAACTACTGATTTTGATAGAGTCAGTATTTGTGGTCGATTGTGCGTTTACTCTACCCAGTACATTCAGTAGTTGTCTTGATGATGGTGGTGCTACATAATTTGTTTTTCTTTCTTCGAGCTTTGGATAATCTGGTCTAGAATTTACAATTTGTTCACCGTTTTTTATACAATCATTATTTCCTAGATTTCTTTGCAATGTATATACTTTAAATGTATCAACCCTAACTTCTTCATAGGCAGGACCTGGGAGATACCAATCAGTACCTATTTTGCATTGATTTTGCAGGATTAAATTTGCACTTTGTGCTAGATTGCAGGACGTTCCATCCCAGCTGTCAATTACAAATGCTGACCCACTGTATTGCCCTGTAAGACATAGACAAGGCGATCCAATCTCTGTGCCATCTTTACAGTAACCATAATTTGTCATATTAAAATGTTCTAAAAGAGGTCTACTAGAAATATTGCCTTGTCCATCATTTGTAACAACTACTCGTGTATTGCCGAGATTACTAATTTGGTTACCAGAGGAAGTAGTAACTGTCCTAAATGTTGGATCAACAATTTGTCCAACCGTGAATTTAACAACCTGTGATTGGGCTTGGGCTACTTCTTGGCGGGTATTAGCAGCTACATCTGGTGCTGATACACACTTACCGGACGAAATACAGCATCCTGGTTCTTGTTTCCTATATCTTCCATTGTTGTAATTGGCGTGTGCAGATGGGCTTCCATCTTTTTCATAATACAGTAATTGCTCTCTATTCGAATAGTATTCGCATGCTTGATCTCTTGATTGCAATTCAGAATCATAGTATTCATTAACTTTTATTGGTTCCGACGGTATGACATATACCTCTCCAGGGTGTGCAGTATTTGGTTTTGGTGCTTCTGGGCAAACAAGGTAATTCCCTCTTGCTGCTGCACAACTAGTCCCATCATCAATGAATCGTTGCCAATTACTATCATCTATACAAGCAGTACCAGTGTCGCATCTACATGACGGAACTTCTCTACAACCGGCTGATACTTTTGAAAACAAGGATTCGTTTAAGAAAGATACCTTTTTCTCTTCGGTCAATAACAAATCAGCAGCGGGCTTGTCATAATCTGGCAATTCTATTTGAGAATATTTTGAACCATCCTGATTCCAGAAAGTTATTTTTTCTCGATCGTTTTGATTATTGATAATTATTCTATTATCAAGTGATGGTGTTCTAAAGTTATTTACATCTATCGACCATGTTGCTATATCAGATAGATAAGTTGAGAGCATATTTGATTTTTCTGTATCGTTTGCACTATTTGTGACAGTCAAAAATACAATTCCCTCATTTGGGACTTTTGAATCTTCATAAAGAACTTTTCCATAGGCAGGATCTGGGGTATAAAGTTCTTCAAGCATTTTGCCTGTCTTGACTGAAGCAAGATCATGACCATCTTTATCTTTGGTCACTTTCATCAAGAAACCATTTAGGGCTATCTCGTATTCTGTCTCTGGCTTCAAGCCTCCAACTGAGACATGATGAGTGTATCTTGCGGTTTCTCCACCTTCTTTCAAAATTACTTTGCCTTCATCATCAAGTTCTGTATCACGATCATCATAAAAAGCATCTTTTATCCATTTGCCACCTTTTTCTCGTATATAGAGTTTAGAATTTGACTCCTCATCAGTACGCCATACGACAGACAGGCCAGAATCAGTGATATTTGTATAGACTAATTCTGAAGGTTTAACTACTTTTGAGGATTTGTAAAAATACACAACCCCTAGGGCAATTGCCAGAACAATTACCAAACCTCCGAAAAGATAGAGAAACAAACGCCCTCTTGTATTGTCTTGTGGATCCATAGATAAATTTAATAAAAAGTATAATTATCTATGATAGATCTAGCTGTATATACAAAAGAAGTCAATAGTTTTTATATCAGCTTGTGAGGGAGAAGTTTATTTACCAAGTTTTTCACTGAAGAAATCAAGGAATTTCTCTGAAGTAGTTTTTTTGTAGTCGATTTTGGCCTTTTTGGTCAGAGGTTTTTTCATGAGCCCAAGAGATTTAAGTTTTTGCTGCATTCCAAAAATCGCACGATTCTTTTGAACTAGAAGCTTGTTTAGATTCTCAATAATACCTCTTTGATCGTTGACCCTGGCTCTTAGGCGCAAAAGTTCGTTTTGTTGATCCACAAATTGTTTTTTTGTTTGGATCACTTCTTGTCTAGCTTTGACAAGATCCACGTGCTCTTGAGAATCCACCATTTTTCTGATCAATTGTTCCTCATTAATTCCAGTATTAAGAAAGTAATTCAAATCAGTTTGATTTGGCTCACGACCAAGTATTTTTACATAATTTTTGACAATCATCTCTTTTCTTTGTTCTCTTGTCATGAATCCAGCCTGATTAGTTTGAGGTGGATTATAACCTCCGCCAAAACTTCCCATTGGACTCGTATTTGCTAGCTGTGGAGTATAAGGAGTACCAAAACCAGATGATATATTGAAATTATTTACTGGTGTAGGAGTTGAAATTGGTGTCTGGATATTCACTTGTGGTGTTGCAGTTTGGGTATCATTTGTAACTTTTGGCTGACTTTCTGTCTTTGGGTTAAGGTAATCCTTGATTCCTTCTACAATTTGCTTTGCAAGTTTTTTGATACCATCTTCACTAGTCAAAAACTTTCTGTCATTTTCATTATCTAAATAGCCACATTCGATCAATGATGCGATAGGGTGAGTGTTGTGCAAAAAGGCAAGAGAACCTAGTGGATGTTTGTATTCTTCTTGTACACCTTGATTTTTCCAATTTAGTCCCTTTGTAACAGAACTGACAATTTTTTCTGTCAAATTTTTGGAATTTGATCTATCAGCTTGATACCATCCTTCAATTCCTTGTTCTCCACCGTCATTAATATGAATTTCTATAGCAAGGTCATTATTGGCTTCAGTGTATCCAGTTTGATTAATCCATTCAATCCTTCTTGCTAAATCTAGATCGGGAGGGACTGCAAGTGTGATGATATCATCATCTCGTAGCAATTTTGTTACTTCTTTGGCAATATTGCGTGTAAGATCCACCTCTCGTATATTTTCAACGATTGTGCCTGGGTCTTTGTTTGTATGTCCTGCAGATATAATTATTCGGGCCATAGACTTCACTTAGAATATACACCAATTATACCGAAATACGGCGAATTTGGCTAGCTATAGGATCCTTTTTTAGAGCAATGAGCTTTACTTGCTTTGCCGTAGCTGTAGCGAAGGCATGAGTGTTGACTAATACAGAAAGTATATAGTATCCAAGCACTCCTGTCCCATAAAAATGAGTTTTAGATTGTGATAAGCGAGAGCTGACCGAC
>CAYUFB010000020.1:0-21556 GCA_964444125.1 uncultured Candidatus Saccharibacteria bacterium | reverse complement strand
ATTCCTAATTGCTGCCTCCCGTAGGAGTCTGGGCCGTGTCACAGTCCCAGTCTGGGGGTTCGCCCTCTCAGGCCCCCTACCCGTCATCGGCTTGGTGAGCAATTACCTCACCAACTACCTGATAGGACGCAGATCCATCCTTAACCGCAAAAGCTTTACCCTGTAGTACAAATACTGCAGGGACCATCAAGTATTAATTCGCCTTTCGGCGAGCTATTCTTGAGTTAAGGGAAGGTATCTACGCGTTACTCAGCCGTCTGCCACTATTTTTTCAAACCGAAGTCCGAAAAAATCGTTCGACTTGCATACCTTAGGCACATCGCTAGCGTTCATCCTGAGCCAGGATCAAACTCTCCATTAAAAAGTTTGTTTAACTCCCCGCATCAAATCAAATTGATACAGGGGCAAAATCTGTCTCAAAAGAATGTTTTTTATCGTTACCCTATCACTATTAAATTCTCAATGAGCAAAAAGAGCATGCTCGAAAGGAAAGCCAACCATTTTAACTTCCCCCCCCGAGCATAACTCTAATATATCTTTTCAAATACAAATGTATTTTACTAAAAAGATCTGATTTAGTAAAGCATTTAGCATTTAAATTTAAATTTTTCTTTAAATACTTTTACTTTATTAATCCACCAACAACTGGAACTTCCCATTTCACACCATTATTTGCTTGTACCAATCCATATACTCTAACGATAACATCCAACAAACCCCACAATGGCCATAGACACATACCAATCAACAAGAAACTCAAAACGAAACATACGAAATGTCCACCGATTGCTACCAAACTCCAGCTTAGTGATTGCTTTGCATGGTATTTCAAGAACTCATCCGCATCATTCATCCAGATGATACTGGTGATAGGAGCGAAGATCCATGCAAGAATTGCATTGGTCTTGTTGCTTGAGCTAACTGCTTCTGCTGCCATAATTATGAATTAAAATATAATACCTAAGTATATACTTTAAAATTCAATATGTAAACTATCTTCGACGGATTTTTGATAAACCGTATCAAGCCAAGCAAAAAAAATCCCAACTATCTCTTATACTTTAATTCATATATCTGGCTAATCTCCTCAACTGTAGTGATATCTACTGGAGATTTATCCATCCTTCTCCATTCTTTCAATCTAGGAAATCTCAAAGAATAGCCCTGCCCCGAATCATCCCTACCGGCACTATGGACCTTACTTTTTGAGATCTCGTCAGCATTAACGACAACCACAATTTGTGGTTCACAAATTACATCCGGCATAAGACTTTTATCAAGACTTACATTTTGAGGTAATTTCTCTACCTTGATCTTATCAACTTCTTTGGCAAACCTCTCCCACTCATCATCTTTTACACCACTTCCCACCTTTGCAACAGATTCAAACTTTTCAGTATTTTGATTATAAACACCCACCAAAAATGCCCCTACTCCAAATTTGGCCCTTGCACCTCTTCCCTTATAATAACCCAAAATCACACAATCTATATCATCGACAAGCTCTGAATATGTGTTTGCTTTAATTTTTATCCAGTCATAATTCCTTGTTCCAGGGAGATATTTACTATTTGGATCTTTAATAATTACACCTTCTAGGCCTTCTTTTAAGTATCCCCTAAATGTTGACTCCAGCTTTTTAAAGTCATCAAAGACTTCTGTTTTAGAAAACTCAAATATTGCCGACTTCCTAAATTGATCTTTTTTGAAAAGTTCTTCTAACAACCCCATCCTCTCTGATAATTTGAGTTGACTAACATCTTTGGAATTTAGATACAAAATATCAAAGACAAACACTTTTATGGGTGTATCTTCGGATTTGGCCTTGATATCATACTTCCTTTTTCTTTTGACTGTTTCCTGAAAGGATATAAAACTACCCGTTTTTGGATCCACACCAATCGCTTCACAATCTAGAACGATAGAGTCAACTCCCAATTTTGAGATTTCCGAAACCACATCAGGGAACATTTCGGTCAACGACTCCATATTTCTACTAAACAACCTTACCTTTTCTATCTGGTCTTCTTTAAATTCAAACCCCAAATTTAATAAATCTCCTGAGAATCGATTCATATTATTATCAAAACCATCATTATCGAAATGAGCTTGAAGCCTCAATCCATCATATTTAGGTTGGACTAAAGCAACCTCCATTCGCTCAAGTGCAGACCTGGAGGACTTTTCTCTTTGAACTAATTTCGAAGCAACGGGAACACCGGGGCGAATCGTTATAGATTCAAGGCCCGATACTCCATCGATTAGTATTATCTTGGCAATCTCACCTAAATCAGACCTTAGACCAAATGCTTTTTCGATTTCCTTTTTCAGGGACTTATCGCCAGAAGATACCCAAGACAATGCCTCAAGTATAGTCTTATCGCTCATTCCTATACGAAGACCTCCAACTACAATTCTACAAACAAACTTTGAAGATACTTTGTCAAGATTTTTAACTATTTCTACAAACATCTTTGATTTTATTTTTTGTGCACCTTTACCCTCAACTTGAGCAATAGCGACCAAATGTTCGTAAACAGACAAAAGAGACACATCACTTGAAGATTTATCTACAATTGTCTCTAACACCAATCCGATATCACCAAGATTAGCATTTTGCATCTTAATCTCAGACAAATCTCTTTTAAAACCTTCTGAGATCGCTTTTATTAATAAATTTGTAGAAAAGTTAAATTCTAATGGCACAAATCCCGGGGAAACCCTACCTTTCAGCATATACATCGCTGGAGCGACTTCTTCAGGCTTAAGTAATTTCAAAAAATCAGCCATCAACTTCACCATCTCATTTCTCGAAGGAGTATTCTCTAGTTTTTGAAGTAGTTTTGCAAATTCACTAAACAGCATGAATTAGTCTTAATTTTTATTATATGTGAAACAGTGTTTCATGATTGATAATAATCGTCACATTTTAGTATATCTGGTGGATAATTAAATAGTCAACTCAGTCATATCCGCCCAGTTTTTCCCCACACCGACATCTACCTTCATTGGTACATCGTATTTATTTGCTCGCAACATAACATCCCTAATATCATTTACAAAACTTTGAAACTCGGGATTTTTTAGGATATCCTCCACCCCACCTTGATTGTATGGCATTTCCAAAAGCACTTCATCATGTATCTGCAACAATAAACTATACTCCTTATATTTCTTACTTATCAAATCATTAACACCTATCATTGCAACCTTCGCCATATCTGCAGCACCTCCCTGCAATGGAAAATTAATAACTTCTCTTTCTGTCCTAGATCTTATAATTCTATTATTTGACAATAACCCCGACGTCTCGCGCCTTCTTCCATATAAAGTTTCAATGTATCCCATCTTCCTAGAATCTTCCAAGATACTATCAAAATAAATTTTCACCCCAGGATAGGTCTCAAAATACTTATCAATGAAATCCTGGGCATCAGACCTATCTACTTCAAGCCTATTTGCTAATCCAAAAGATGAAATTCCATAAATTACAGAAAAATTAACAGTTTTACCAACAGACCTCTGCTCTTTTGTAACAGCATCCATCTGGCATCCAAAAATTTTAGATGCTGTAAGAGTGTGAACATCTACCCCTTCCCTGTAACTACGCACCAACTCCTCATCGCGTGAAACACTTGCTAATATTCTCAATTCCTGTTGTGAGTAGTCAAAAGATACGAATATTTTTCCCTTTTCCGGTACAAAAGCTCGTCTAATTTTATTCCCCATCTCAGAAGATATTGGGATATTTTGCAAATTTGGATTACTTGAACTCAACCTTCCAGTTCTAGCAATCGACTGTGAAAAAGATGTATGAACTCTTTTTGTATCTTCATCAATCTGCCCTAATAACGCTTCTGCATATGTACTTCGAAGCTTGGTCAACTCCCTATACTCCAATATTAATCGAATAACCTTATGCTGATCTTTCAACCCGTACAAAACTTTTTCATCCGTTGAATAGAAGCCAGTTTTGGTTTTCTTGGAAAGACTTAAGCCAAATTTATTAATCAAAACTTCTGACAACTGTCTTGGAGAATTCAAATTAAACACTACACCGGCCTGTTCATATACTTGACGCTCCAATTCATCCACCCTTTTCTTTAATTCAGCAGACAGACTCTTAAGATATTTTGTATCTAATCCAATCCCGCTGCCCTCCATGGATAGAAGCACGTTAATCAAGGGCATTTCTATCGTTTCGAATAGCTCAAATACCTTTCTATGGTCTTTTTTCGCAAATTCTTCTTTATATTTCAGATATAATCGCCAAGTTAAGTCCGCATCCTGGCAAGCATAATCAGAAAGCAACTTCTTGGGTACTGTCAAAATATCATTCTTGTTAACAGCCGACTTCATTAACTCCCCATATTCCATTGTCTCTATTTGGTAATATTCTTTCGCCAAAAATTTCAACCCTATTCTCCCTGTGCCTCCATTTAACAAAAAAGCTGCAATCATCGTATCAAACAACTCGCCCACCACCTTAATTCCAAAGCCACCTAGTACGTGTATATCGAATTTTATATTATGACCGATCTTTTCAATTTTTGGATTGCCAAATAGTTCAATTAGTGACTTTTTGACCTTCTTGTCGATTACACCTACAGGCAAAAAACAAGCGGAATTGCTACTATACGAAAAGGAAATGCCTATCAAATTTGTCCTTCTTTCGACCAAGGAGTCAGTTTCAGTATCAAAAGCAAATCTTTCTTGTTTAGATAAATTATCTAAATAATCTAATGCACTATTAGTATCAAGCATGTTATATTCCATTTTAGCAAAGATTTCGCCCCGATTTGTCTCAACCGCCTTCTCAAAAAAACCAAGCTGTTTATCCATCTTTCGAGCCTCTTTCAGTTCCACAGGTTTTGTCATCAAGTCCCCATTTAATTGATCAATCTTTCGAATTAGTGATCTGAAGTTGTATTTATGAAAAATGTCTTTGACTTCGGATTTTTGCAGCCCAACAAAAGCTGTTTTTTCAATATCGAAATCAACATCTACTTTTTTATCAATCGTTGCAAGAACTTTGCTGAGTTTGGCATTATCTATGTCTTTTTCAAGAGCTGTACGTATCCTATTACTTTCAATTTTTGTGATATTTCCCAACATCTCCTCCAATGAATCAAATTGACCAAGTAGATCCAATGCCCCTTTCTCTCCTATGCCTTTCACTCCAGGAATATTATCCGAAGGATCTCCTCTTAAAGCTTTATAATCTATTATTTTTTCAGGACCAAATCCCATCTTTTCTTCAACCTCCTTGGTTCCATACAACTTCGATTTACTGAAACTTGAACCAGAAAGATAAACAAAAGTGTTATGGTCAACTAACTGGAAGATATCCTTATCTCCAGTAACTATAATAGTATCTAAATCAGGCCTATTTTCGATGTTTTTCAAATTGACAACTGTACCAATTAGATCATCCGCTTCATAGCCTTTTTTCGAAAATATTGGGATCCCAAAAGCATTTATCACTTCATGCGCTATAGGAATTTGGTCTAACAATTCTTGGTCAATTGGCTTTCTAGTTGCCTTGTATTCTTTATAGATCTTCAATCTATTTTCAGCCTTGCCCACATCTATACAGGCCACTAAGTATTCGGGAGAAAATTTTTCAATTATCTCTAACAAAAGGACAGAAAATCCGTAGATTGCATTTGTCTGAATGCCATTCGCACTCAAAGTTGCAGGGAAAGCATGATATGCCCTATGCAAGAGCGCGTTGACATCAATTAGGACTAATTTTTTCTTGGATTTATCTAGTTTCATGCTTTATTTTATCACCCTTTCTATATAATACCCACTCCAAAATATACTACATTAGTATAATAATTCCGAATAATAAGGCAATGCTAGCTACAGAATCCCCTATAGTTATTCGAAGTCTAGGATATTCAAGATATTCTTTATATCATCATCAAAATAACCTTCAAAGGTTATAGAATAGACATTTGCACCTTTGTATACAAGTCCAGAATAATAAACATAATCTTCTTTTCCCTCTTCAACTACCCTGGTGCCATGGAAATTTACGGGAAAATTATCAACTCTAAATCTTTCAAGTGGTAGATTATACATAATTTGATCAGAATACAACTGAATTTTCTCATCATGAGAAATACTAGTATCAACTCCATTACCTGTTAATACGACCATTCTTCTATTATCAGCAACTGGAATTTCAATGCCATAACAAACAGAGCCTTGTTTCTGTCTTTCATTTCTATAGTTATCAGAAAGCTTTCTACAATCTAGCAAATTTTCTTTATCACCAATTCTAATGTAGTTAATTGTCTGGGGAAAATGGGAAGTTATAATTCCGTAATCTGGAGAATTGATTACGGTTATGACATCTTTTCTATTTGCAAATGAGAATAAAAGAAATACAACAAGCGCCAAAATAAGGCCAATAATCACTAGAATCCAAACAGTGTTGTCAAAAACCTGTTTAAAACTCTTGACCATAACTTTTTCAATTATTAAAATAATTTTTCAAACTCATCTGCCTCTACAACTTCTTTCTCCAGTAACATCAACGCCAATTTGTCCAATACATTTTTGTTCTCTTGTAAGATCTTCTTTGCCTCACGATAACTTTCATCAATTAATCTTTTGACTTCATCATCAATCTCGTCAGCTGTATTGTCAGAATAATCTCGTTGTTCGCCATATCCATATCCCAAATACTGTAATTCATTTGATTCTCCATATTTAACCAATCCTAATTTATCGCTCATTCCAAAATTTTTGACCATCTTTCTTGCAATTGAGGTGGCTTTTTCAATATCATTGCTAGCTCCAGATGTAATATCACCAAAAACGATCTCTTCAGCAGCTCTTCCTCCCATAAGTACCTTAAGTCTGGAAATTAATTCTTCCTTACTTTGCTGGTATTTATCACGCTCTGGAAGCTGCATAGTCCAACCTAGTGCCATACCCCTAGAAACGATAGTAACTCTATGCACTGGATCGGTCAAAGGACTGAGTTTAGCAACAACAGCATGGCCCGCCTCGTGATATGCTGTCATTTTAAGTTCATCCTCTGTTCTTTTGATTCTCTTCTCAGGCCCTGCTACTACTTTTGTTGCAGCTTCTTCAATATCCAATGGAGTTATCTGCTTTCTATCGTCTTTTGCAGCAATTATCGCTGATTCATTGAGCATGTTTTCTAAATCAGCCCCTGAAAAACCAACAGTGCGTTTTGCAACCTTGTCCAAATCAACCTCAGAAGATAATGGTTTGTTCTTTGAATGAATAATCAATATCTCCCTCCTGCCTTCAATATCAGGCAAATCAAGTACTAACCTCCTATCAAATCTGCCCGGTCTAAGTATTGCAGGATCTAAAACATCAGGTCTATTGGTTGCAGCAATAACAATTACATTTTGATTTGTGTCAAATCCATCCATCTCGACCAATATCTGATTTAATGTCTGCTCTGTATGACTGGATTGAACTGTGGTACCACGCTTTCTTGCTATAGCATCTATTTCATCAATAAATATCAATGATGGAGCAGCTTTTTTCGCTTTATCAAAAAGATCTCTCACCCTTGATGCCCCAGCACCAACCAACATTTCTTCAAATTCAGATCCTGAGGTATGGAAAAATGGTACTCCAGCTTCGCCGGCAATTGCCTTGGCTAATAATGTTTTGCCAGTACCTGGAGGACCTACCATAAGCATCCCCTTAGGAATTCTAGCACCCAAATCTGTAAATTTCTTTGGATTTTTTAGAAACATCACAACCTCTCTCAATTCTTCCTTTGCTTCATTGACCCCTGCTACAGAATCAAATGTAATCTCTGGTTTTTTGCCCCAGAATAATCTTGCCTTTGTTTGCCCAAATTGCATCAAACCACTACCTTGCCCCTGCATTGCTTTGGCAAGAAGTGTTACTGCAAAAATCAAGGCGATTATCCCTCCGATCATTATTATCGAATCAATTGAAATTGGAGGATCATAGACAGACAGAATTTCAACATTGCCAGCCCCAAAATCTACCCCTTCCTGTTGAAGAAATTTTGAAAAATCTCCAGTAAACGATTTCCAATTAACATAACTTCTATCGATTTCTGAGGTCTTTTCTTTGGCATACACGTAATCACCTAATTGCCAAACATAATTGAAGTTTCCATCCTCGTAGGCTGAAGAAAAATCATCACTTTTGATCTCCTCTCCTGCTGCACGATAGTAAGTGAAGGTTGAAGCAATTGAAGATTTCTGAAATCCTTGATTTTTCAATTCTCTATCAAACTGGGTCTCTGTTGCGTCGTGGATGATAAAACCAGAATCGGAATTATCATAGGTCTTGGCAACAATTGAGTTTTCTAAAAATATTATCTCATTAATACCGGCTGTTGTACCCAAAAAGAAATCCTTGATCTTTGTCTTATAATCTCTGTTTGATAATTTCGAAACAAATTCCTCGATAGTTAATTTCTCTAAATCATTTTCAGAATAAACGTAAACCCCCTTTGTGTCATCAAGATCTTTCAGTTCGATCTTATCAGTCTTGGAAAGATATTTTCCAAAGCCGACTGCATCACCGCTAAAATTAATGTTTACTTGAGCGTATCGATTTTCTTTGATATTTGAGACAAACTGGTCCACAGTGATTTCCTGACCTTTGTTTTCTGCTAACAAAGACGCAAACGCGTAATATCCAAACATAACGATCATGAACATAATCAGTATGTTTGTAAAAGTGAACTTAATAGTGAATGTTCTTCTTTTGGGAAGTCCTTTTTGTATATTCATTGGTTTATTTCTTTTTGTGGGATTCATTGTTTGATCAGAAAATATTTGTTAAGTAATAAATGCCGGGAGCGAGAATCGAACTCGCGACCTTGGGTTTATGAATCCCACGCTCTAACCTTCTGAGCTATCCCGGCCTAGACATTCAAGTTTAGAATACTGATTATTTTAACATATGAAAGTAGATTTACGAAGACGTGGTGAGAATATTTTTTTATATTGGTTGCGGGGGCTAGATTCGAACCTGCCAGCGGGCAGGCAGGCTAGCGACCTTCAGGCTACCTGCCTGTGTGACGCAGTCAGGCAGGTGAGCCTAACTTCAACTCTGCAATAAAACTTTTTCTCATACTTGCCTTTGACTTTAATACTTTCTCAAAATTCAAAGCTTCCTGCTTACTTACAAATTCCTTGTATCCCAATAATACCACTGGTGCGAACCTATGAGTTGTCCTAACCTTCCCTGCTTGATGCGCCTTCATACGCTTTTCAAGATTGGCAGTAAAACCATAATAATGGAATCTGGGCCTCTTTTCAGAAACAAGACAATAGACATAATACATGTTGGGATTGATGAAATTTGGTTGCGGGGGCTAGATTCGAACTAGCGACCTTCAGGTTATGAGCCTGACGAGCTGCCACTGCTCCACCCCGCGTTATTTATTTTTGTTAAAAATCTTTCTTTTTGTTTCTTCAAACCTTCAGGTTACCTGCCTGCGTGACGCAGTCAGGCAGGTGAGCCTGACGAGCTGCCACTGCTCCACCCCGCATCTTTATTTAATCACTATGATTATATTACAAATCACAACAATTTTCCAATTACAAAATGCGACTAAGCCTTCTCAATATAATTTTTAGTTTCAGTATTGACTACGACCTTATCTCCTTGCGAGATAAATAGAGGCACTTGAACCATCGCTCCAGTTTCTAATTTTGCTTCTTTTGTGGCATTGCCGCTGGTATTTCCTTTAACCGCGCTAGAAGTCTCAATTACCTCAAGCGTTATAGCTGGAGGTAATTTCACCATTATTGGATTTTCATCATAAAACATCATCACATATTTTGCATCAGGATGTAGATAACTATCCTTGCCATCAATATTCTCGAGTGATACAGAAATTTGCTCATATGTTCCAGGGTCCATGAAATAAGCGACTTCCCCATCTACATACAAAAACTGCATTGTCTTAGAAGTAACTTCAACCTCTTCTACGCTCTCTGATGCCTTAAAAACCTGATTTATTACCTTGCCGCTGATTAATGATTTCAACCTCGTTTTATTAAAAGCAGACACTCTACCTTGGGTGCTAAATACATTATCCAATACAACATGGGGTTCATTACGGAACAATATAAACATTCCTTTATAAATTTTATTGGTCTGTGCCATTATAAACAATTAACAAATAGACTGAATATTAACAGATTTGGAGGCTAATTGATACCAAGAAGAAACTTCCACCAGAACACATTGTTGTTCAAATTTACTGGTTCCACATATTGCTCTTCGATAAAAATAATATCATCATTTTCTCTTTCTATCTTGTAAAGTGTTTCGCCTGGATCGGCATATTTATAACCTTCGACAGCCAACGTCCTTTTGCCCTCAACCGACTCAAAATAGGCGAGTCTTTGATCTAAATCATAGCTTTCTTGAAGGAGCTTATCTCTTTTTTCCTGAGCGACTTCTCTTGCCTGTAGGGTTTTTTCAGCTTGCTGAATTGTAAGATAGATATTATAACCCAAAAAAAACATCATCCCTAAAACCAAAAATGAAACAAACAGATAATTAAAACTAATTCCCCTTCTCTTTAAGAAGGTAGAAAATCTGTAATAGGGTTCAGATATTTTAATTCCAAGCTTTTTCATCTTATTTAATAAAAAAAGTATCCTGTAGTTTGATATAAATATCAACATTTGTTAAAATCCTCCAATGCTCCGACCAATTTCTCATATTATTATAACAGCAAATAGGAATGGATATACAACAAATAATTAATGAATTCAAAGAGTACTTGCTTTCAAAGAAGAGGACCATTGCTACTATCACTGCTTATACACAGGATATTTCGCAATTACTAAAATATCTTAACCACCCTTCTTTCGATCAAATCAATACGAAAACCTTAAATAAATTTATCAAATATACTATTGACGATTTAGGCTATACAAAAAAAACAGTATCCAGGAAACTCAATAGTATTAGTACCTTTTTCAATTTCCTCATGCAAAAAGGTTATCTTAAATCAAACATAGCCAAAGATCTAAAATATCCACAACTTGACAACAACCCACCCAGATTTCTAACACCAATTGAATACAAAGCAATAAGGGATACTGCTAGAAAAAACAATAGAGTCTATACAATGATCGAGCTACTACTTCAAACAGGCATCAAAATCAGTGAAATATCGAATTTAAAAATTGATGATGTAATCTTGACACAACCAGCATTTTTGAATATAAAAAATTCAAACACCGACAATAGAATTGTTGAACTAAATAAGACAATCCAAGAAGATTTAAAAAAATACATTCAAAACAGAAAGTCAGTACCAAATGATAAAAAGTACTTATTTATCACCAGAACAGGCAAACAAGTTCAGGTAAGAAATATTCGTACTGCAATTGATAGAGTTTTTCACAAATCTGGACTCAAGGATGCGCATGTCAATGACCTTCGAAATACTTTTATTATCTACCAACTAGAAAACGGGCTTGATGTAGATAAGATTGCAGAAATTGTTGGACATAGACGCAAAGCAACAACCCAAAAGTACATAAAATGCACCAACAGAAAGAAAACCGGCAAAAAGCATAGAATCGTGCCATTATAAAGAACCTTTGCAATCTTTTAGCAAAATTCTTCTGCGTAGAAATCACTATTTGAAGCACCCTGTCCCGTATAAACTCTTCGAGTATTACGGGACACTAACTTTCTAACCTCACTTTGCTCGGTAACGAAAGTTAAGTGCTCCAGGATGGACTTGAACCATCGACCCCGGCTTTATAAGAACCGTGCTCTAACCAACTGAGCTACTGGAGCCAACTTGTACGAACTTGTACGAAGAATTTTAGCACTTGTAAGCAACCTATAACAAGCCTTTTATGTAGTAGGCTTAAGAGGTGAACCCATACCCCCACCAAAAGCAGGTGGCGGCGGAGAAGCAGCACCGCTTTGGTCACTCATCGAATCAGCACTTAGTGCTGCTCTTTTATTCATTTCTGCTTCAACAAGCGCCCTATCTCTACCATATCGCAACCTTGATAGTTCTTTGACTAATTGTCCCATCTCAGGATTACCCTGCTTCCACTCAAATGGAGCATAATTCAAATCTGCCGTTAATGAAAAAGGAGCGGGATATTCACCATCAACCAACAACTTGATGTACAAATTACGATTTTCTAAATTTATAAGATCATCTTGATTAAATATTGGTGAGAACCAGTTTTGCAAATATGCTGCATCGTCTACCCCTACTTTGAAACTAGCCATAGTACCAACATTGCCAAATACAGCATCACGAATCTTTTCATCAATTTGAGAAATATACTGATTAGCAACTATCAAATTCAATCTATATTTTCTAGCCTCAGAAAGAATCTGAGCAAAGTCTTCTGTCGCAAAATTTTGAAACTCGTCAACATACAAGAAAAAGTCCTTTCTACTTTCTTCCGCCATATCTGCTCTAGTCATAGCCGCAGATAGTATCTTGGGGATTAACAACAGTCCCAAGAATTGTGAGTTCTCTTCTCCAATAAGTCCTTTGGAAAGATTTACAAGTAGTATCTTTTCATTGTCCATCACATCTCGGATATTAAACCCTGAACGTCCTTGGCCAATAATATTACGCATAGTCTTGTTTGTGATAAACCTATCAAACTTTGAAACAATATAACCTAATACCTCTGATTTATGAAAATCAGAGGTCTGGGCCATCTGATCAGTCCAATAACGCCTAACAACATCATCTTTAAGTTTGGGCAAAAGACTTTTCATAAATTTCTCGTCTGTAATAATACGCATAACTTCAAGCAAAGAAGTTTCTTCGACAGACATGGCAGTAAGCATAGCATTACGCACAGCTTGTTCAAGCCTAGGACCTACTATACCTTGTTTGTTTGGATCAAACATCTTGTATAGAAGGTTAATAAAAGAGTTTGTTACAAGATGTTTATCAGTTTCGTTTTGATACTCAATTATATTCAATCCAACGGGTCTTTCAGTATCTGCTGGATTGAAATATATTACATCCTCTGCTCTTTCGGGCGGGATTCTTTGCAATATCCAATCTACTGCATCTCCATGAGGATCAAGAAACGCTACGCCATTGCCATTACGGATGTCTTGCAAAATCATTTGTTGCAAAAAGTACGATTTACCAGTACCAGTCTTTCCTACATAATAAAAATGTCTACGCCTATCTTCAAGCTGAAGATAGACCGGTTTTATAGAATCTCTATACTTTGATACCCCAAGCCAGATAGAATCTTCACTTGGCTTATCTGGAACATTACTTGAAGCAGGCGCACGTTTAGACAACAACCAATTAATATGTGGTGTCTTAATGGTCTGATTTGGGAAATGATACAAAGTTGCCAACTCTGCAGTATTTAAAATACTACCTGAGGTAGGCATTCTATAGAGGAAATCCTTGATAAACGCCTTCTTGTCGCTATCCCCTACTTTTTTAAGTTTATTGCTTCCTTCTTTGGCAAGCTGATCAAAAGAGCTCATAAACGAACTTAAATTGGAAACAGCATCCGTATCAGTCTTTGCTACTGAAACGATTCTAATATCCGTATAGAATCCAGGTTTTTCACATTTCTTTTCTATCCCTGCTAAGACATCATCATCGACATCCATTTTTTTCTTCTCTGGATCTGCATTATTCTCTCTAACTTTATTGACATATTTTTTGCCATCATTTCTCCAATCACTACCTGCAGGAGTCAAAACCATCTGAAAGACCATAGCCTCTCCCTTTTTAACTTTTGACATCGCAGAGGTCAAACTAGAAATCAAATCATTGGGAAGCTCTTCATAAGTTCTGATCCCTTTATAGCTATCTTTGTCTAGTACCAGACTCGTGTAAGCAACCCTCGCATTGACTGGGAATATATTATATTCAGAAGCAATCATAATTTCAGCCTCAGGATAAACTGCATTTATCTGCTTTTCGACAGTTGATGCGATCTTTTTGTTTGTGCAGACATAGAACTTAATCAATTCCGGAAAAGCCACTATCTCGAAACTTACAAAATTTCTGGCTCCAAACATTTTCTTCAATTTTCCCAGTTTACCCTCTATACCTGTTAGAGCAGAAAATAACTGATCAGCTGCTTGAATTTCTATCTCATTGCTTCGTGGAATTCTTACCTCGTACAGCACTGTATCTAGTGCTTTCTTTTCTTGAGAGTTTCTTTGTACCGCTTTTCTAAACTCTCTAAATAAATAATAAACCAAGAAAGCTACTAATAAAACAAGCACAATAGAAACTACAAATATCAAAAAATATTTTAGTAATAATCCACTATCCAGACTGATACTCGTACTGTCACTAGCTCCATAATCTGTAGTTCTTCTTGTGGTTGTCTGTACAAAAAAATCCATATAGGATAATTAACCTTGCTAAAACATATGATACATTAAAGAAGATGAACTGTCATCAGTTGTAAACACCAGATTGTTCAAAGCTAACTGTTTTGTTGTTTGAAAATCCTATCGAGCAACATGATAAGCCAGGTCTTTGAGTCATGACTATTGCCTTTGCCCACGTTTTTTTTGACCAAAGATGGATTATTAATTAGTTGTGGAGGTGGATTGTAACCAAATACTTTTGGTTTCTCTACTTGAGGTTCTTTCTTTTCAACAGTTTTAGCCTGCGGTTTTTGGGGAGTAGGCTTTTGCGGAGTACGCTCGAGCTGCCCTTCTCTCTTTTCAATTTTTTGTGCCTGTTGCTCAATTTGTTTTATTTGTTCATATCCACCTTCTTGAGTTTTCGATGCCTCAGCATTTGTCGGAGCTACCATTGGAGCCTCAGGAGTTGGGCTACTTATATAACCCTGATTAGGATCTAGCTGTTGATTCTGTTGGTTTTGGCTTCGATCGTCTTGAGGCATTATTTTATTACACTCCTATCATAATAATATAATTACGTGCAAACTACCAAACATTTCCTTTCGATTTGATATCTCTTTGAATATCCTTCTTCTTAAGTGCTTCTCTTTTGTCATATTTCTTCTTTCCTCTAGCCACTCCTATTTCTACTTTTAATAAATTCTTGTCAGAATAGATTTTGAGCGGGACAATCGTCACTCCGGAATTATTTCTAAATTGATTCAATTTGTTAATTTCCGATTTTTTCAGGAGAAGCTTCCTATCTCTAGTTTCTTCAATATATTGGCTATCTGCCTGTGTTTTCCATCTAGAAATATGCATACCTGATAAAAACACGTTATTAGTTTTATCAATTTTTACAAAACTTCCTTTCAAGTTGCCCATAGAACTACGTATGGATTTGACCTCCCAACCTTCCAAAACAATACCTGCAGAGAATTTCTCTAAGATTTCATAATCAAAATAAGCTTTTTTATTATTCAGATAAGCCATGATATATACTTATAAGCATCTTTCCAAGAATAATATCACAAAGCCTTGATTAATACACGAACCCTTGGAAATCAGATTTAGGAAGTTTATAAATTCTTGCACCATCTAGCACATAGATATTTACATTATCAACAACAATATCTTTTATACGTGAGAAGGCGTCTTGATTTCCGGTATATCTATATTGTGCGACCAAATCAACAAAGTCCACATTCTCTCCTCTGCTCTTTGTAAATACCAGAATCCTTTTATTTGCACTATCTGCTAAATAAATATATAAACCGTCGCTTGTAAGTGCGTTTGCTGAGGACAAATTATCAGAGCCAAGTAAACCTGAGACATTTGTTGTGATGGCTGAATTAACATAATATCTTTCAAGGCCTGCGCCTTCTTTAATTACAATAAATTTGCCATCTAATACAGTCAAATCTTTGATTCCATTAAAACCATCCCCCGACCATCTGCTCTTTGGGCTTGCACTGTACGCCTCTCCATTTCGACTGATCTGTTGTATCTGAGGAGTTGTCTGCATAGCAAGATAAAGTCTAACATCATTTGGACCAACTTGATAAGCATCAATCTCTACAGTAGAAGCAAATTTCGAACTCGTCATTCCAGGAAACCTTGTGACCTGGCCTGTTTGGGTATTAAAAACACCTAAAGCTGTCGCACTTTCATCGATAAATATAACATTCGATGTTCCTGGATCAGCATCTAAGAATCTTGGCGACTCCATATTGCCTGTTATGAACTCTTTCACATTCCCTTGCGGACTTACTTGATATATAACATTTCTCGCACTATCAGAGACATAAAGACTTCCTCCAGTTAGAGTTATATCAGTCAAATTGGCCCCTTCATAATTTGCGCCAATATCTGCGACCAAATCAATACTATCTTTATTTATTTCCCGCAATAATTTGCTCTTTAGGCTAAACAATTTGTTAGATACCTCATTTATATCTTCCTTGTATTCATCGGCTATTTTGGTTGACGAAAGTTTTGATTCAAGAGATTCAATTGTGGTCAGCACATTGTTACGTCCAGAGATATTGTCAGGAGTATTAATCGTAAAAACACTACTATTTTCTATTGTCTTAAGTTGAGATTGAATGTCTGTGACTAATTTTTGATTTTCTGTTTTGATCCTTTTCGACTCAACTGCATTTTGCCTGATATTTATAAAGACGTATCCAAAGATTAAAAGAACGATAAAAACAGCAATAAAAACTCTATAGTTTAATTTCCTTTCTCGACCTTTTAGATAAATACTGGAATTTGGCTCAATTGCTAGTACATCTTCTTTGATAAATAGTCCCAGCTTTATAAGCCAGATTTTTAATTTTGATAGGATCCGATAAAACCAAAAAACAATTGTCGATTTTTCTTTGATATTGGCTTCTTCTTGTCTGATATCTTCTCCCTCTTCCTCTTTGGGCTTCAAAAACTTCGAATTCCAAATATCTCGAATTACATCAACTCCAGACAGTCCTTTTTCTTTGATATTTCCCAATATTTTTTGAACACCCTCTTTCCTATTACTAAATTTTGTCTCTCCACTATTATCGAATTCTTCAATCTCAGCTTCTTCTTTCTCATCACCCAGATTAGTAATATTCTCATCCTCTATAGGAATATTATCTTCGTGTTTTCTAGTAATTCCTACTCCAACAAGCAATGCTCCAATTTTGGAATCATCTTCGATCATTTTATTCTTTATCGCAAGCTCACTATAATCGCTTACTGATTCTAACAATTCTTCAACTGTATAAGCTTCATCCACTGCCGGAGTGTGTACCAAAAACACATCTCCTTTTTGCAAGATCCCAGATAAAACTTGATAGTTTTCTTCTCCGACTGGATCCTTGTATCCTGCAGCCAAATCCTGCAAAGAACCATTTCTATATATCTTTATACTGGCATCTCCTATCCTTACTGAGAAAAAATAGTTATCCTTGATTACAAGTGTAACCAAATCAAATTCAATACCGGAAATAGCAGCATTTTCATCATTTTCTACTAATGAAATCAGCCTGCTCTTGGTATATCTAACTGCTTCCTCTAGTGCCTCAAGTACTTGGTCACTTTCTGCTTCAAAATATGTCTCATGAAGAATATCCAATAACAGATTTCCAGCTACAGAAGAATCAAACTCTTTTGGACCAGAAATTATTATCGAAGCAAATATTTCGCCTTTTTTTGCAAATACCTCA
This sequence comes from uncultured Candidatus Saccharibacteria bacterium, assembly GCA_964444125.1. GTDB lineage: Bacteria > Patescibacteriota > Dojkabacteria > B142 > JAFGMG01 > CAYUFB01. The sequence continues at coordinate 3,968 of CAYUFB010000020.1, read as the reverse complement.
GGATTATTTGGTTTGTAAGCATACACACTTGCCCAGACACCGGGTTTATTTTTGCCTACAAAATACTTTTTTTGTAAATCCATGTGATTTAAGGCAGCTAAATTAACAAATAATTACACCAATATAGAATACACTAATGCCAAAACTACGACAAACAAAAACATTGAAATCACCATCCCAAATAAGCTGCTTCCAACTTTTACAACTGTGCTCATCACAGAAATCTGTCTTAAGAGTATCAACACAACACCGGCATTAAATACTAATACTACTATTCCTGCAATTTTGACTATTAAATAAAATAAATCGGTTATTTCTTGCTCACTCATGGTTCATTTGTCCTAACTAATTTAGCTAGATCTGTAATCACATCTCGAAACCACACTGGCCTTGATACAGCTCGAAAATAAAATTTATTCCTTGTTGCGGCAGTTTGTACAAGGATATCTCCGTAACCTACCAAATTTGGTAAAAATCCAATACTGATCTGACTAACATCTTGAATATTTTCTATCTCCGCCTCAGAAACCTTGTACGAAGATAATGGGGAAAATTTATAATGAAGAATTCTCTCGCTAGTTACTAGATAAATATTGAAATACCATGCAGACAAATACATTATCGCCATAGTGGCAAGAGTTAAATAATATGCCAGTAACAATAACACGATGATATTTGTAGGAACAAAATCAATCCTGACACTAAAATAATCAATAAACGCAAAAATAAATAACGGGATTGTCGAAGACATTGCCAATCTAATAATCCAACCAAGATTAGTAACTACATGAGCTCTGGCAAGTACATACACCCTTTCTCCGGGGTTTTGATTCTCGAATCTAATTTTTCTGGGATAGACCTCAATAGAACCAAACGCTCTGCTCTCTCGCCTGGGAAAAATTCTTCTTAATACTTTTTTTTGTTCTTGTTGATTGACTATCTCTTGTTCAAATAAAAAGTAAGCGAATATATATAATCAGCTTGCCCTGATGGCCTAGCTACGTCCACCCAAATATTCCATAACGACTTATATAACCATCCTGCTATATATCTTGTGCCATTATCTCCAATAAGTTTCACTTTTTTGACTCTCCCTGATGGATCTCTTTCAAAATCAATACTCCTTAGTGTTCCAATCGAAGACCTCACTCCAGCCATAAAATTTCTTGCACCACTATCAACCTGTGAAGCAGTGGAAGAAAAGACTATCATATCATTTAGTTTATTTATATTATAACTATTGGTTCTATATGTCCATTGGCTCCAAGAGGTACGGTATGCAAAATCCACATCTCTTTTTGCTCTCAAATATGCGTATGCTGTGCCATCACCTGAGTAATTGCTCCATACGGTGTCATTATTTGCAGTTCCCCATCCTTGATTATTATCACTTGAATAGACTGCACTAATTAATTGACCGTTATAATATAAAACCTGCCCCCTTGTCTCATCTGCAGCCCATTGCTTTAGGGTAGTACCAGTATATACCTGGCTTCTTGCATCTGGATAAACATTTACGTTTCTAAGGCCATACGTCCTATATGCAACCATCTGTGCTTTAATTGCTTCTTCCGGCCAACAATCCCACAATGTAGATGGATTATCTACAACATATTTATCCGGCCTTTCACTCGCTTGAGCTACAGTACCACAAGCTTTGTTAGGAACTTCGCCTGCGCCTGCAACATATTCTTCTAATGGTATACCTTGCCTACCACCAATAATATTTACAGACCCTGTAGCTTGACCGATTGTGACACCTGAATAATAATGAGTCAAAATCTGTGCAGCAGACCAACCTCTATTAGCTGCCCCAAAGGCTCCCCACTGAGACATTCCAACTCCATGGCCCTGATACAAATCTCTGCCAGTTCCTGCAAAATAGTATTCTCCTTCAACTAAGTCAATTGTCCCTCCAGATGCATTGCCACCAATTATTGATTGCTCATAGTTTTGCAAAGCTTTTTGCTCAGAAGACAAAAATTCCAATTCTGCTTGAGTTGCGGTTATCTTTGGCGAAATTTGCTTTATACCTGTGGCATAGGAACCTTCTTGAGCCTTAAGAGTTACTATTAGCTTTTCAAGATCTTTTTGTCTATTTAATAATTCAGCCCTTTTCTCATCCAAGGAGACTTTTGTAGCCTCAATCTCCTCAATTGCTGCTTTTAGATCAGCAAGCTTTTTGTATGTAGCATTCAACCCTTCTTGATCAGTTTCAGTAATTATCTCCATATAATAACTGTGCTTTAGTGGATTCTCATTGCCCATAACCAGCCTCCCAAAATCATCAGAATCTTTCCAGTTGATATATAAAGCGCTTAATTGTTGAATTTGCTTCTTTTCTTCTGCCTCTTGGTTAAGCTTCATGTTCTGGTAAGTTGATTCTTTTTCTGCTAGCTCCAGCTCGATCACTTCTAGTTCAATAGACATCTGAGCGATCTCAGATTTAGTCATTTCAAGTTCACTTGAAGATGACCTTGTACGTTCTGTTGCTAGATTTAAATCTTTTTGTTTACTGGCAAGTTCCGCCTTCAAACTTGCTAACTCTTTTTCATTTTCAGCTATTTCTTTTTCTATTTCTGACAAGCTCCTCGCCTGAACTAGAGGACCAGCAAATGTTACACTTACAAAAAGTATACAAACCGCAAATAGTAATTTTTTATACATCATTCTTCTCATTTTCGAACATTATAACGTAGTTTGACTCATATATTCACCTATACATTTATTGTATTGCCCCAGTTTCGATATCTGTCATCATGAGTAAAAAGCAAAATCTGCCTACCCTCAGATTCACGTTCAAGAATCTTATGAGCGTACTCAAGTCTTTTTTGATCATAAGTCACAAAAGGATCGTCTAACAACAACGGTGCACTTTTGTCGCCTTCAATAATTTTGAGCAAAGCCAATCTATATACAAAATATATCTGATCAATTGTGCCTGATGACAATCCACTACTTGGATCGACCCAGTCGTTTTTTTCTCTAGAAAACACCTTGATCCCAAAATCATTATCAATTTTTGCGTCTTGGTATCTATCATCTGTTATAGCCGATAAATCCTTTTCTATACTTCTAACTACATGAGATTCAATATCGTTTGATAATTCGTTGATCGCTCCTTCCAAGCCTTCATAGACAAGCCTTGTGACTTCAAGCTCTTTTTCAGCTTGTTTCTGAAGTTGTTTGGTGTTCTCAATTTGTTCTTCAATATTTACGATGTCCTCATAATTTACTGGAGTATCTTCTATCCTAACCTCTGATTCAATATTTTGTCTTTCTAACATTCTTTTTCTGATATTTAGATCATCCAATTCCCTTCTTTTTGCAAGATATTCCTGTGGAGTCATTTTTGATTCCTTTACCTCATCAGTTAATTTCGTTGTCTCTATCTCTCTTTTTCGTGTCATTAAGACTATTTGTTCTTGTTTAATAACTTTTAACTCTACTCCACCAAGAATTCCTTTAATTTCGGCTTCAATTTTTTTTATTTCTTCATTGACGCTTGTAAATTTAAGCTTCCTAGTATAGAAAGCATCTTTGTTCTCTACATTATATTTTTTAAATACCGATTGAAGTTTATTTTCATCAATTGAAAGTGTATTTTTGATTTGTTCTAACTGGACAATATTACTTGTCCCTTTTATTTTTATACTGTCTTTGTAAGTATACAAAATAATTATTGGGACAAGCACCGCAAGAAATAATAATGGATTAACCAATGCCCCAAGTATGGAAGCTATAATGAAAAGAACAGAAATGAACATCAATAAATTATAATTGTATTTATCTGGTACATTCTTGTAAGAAGATAAATTTTGTAACATCGTTCTTTTGGCTCTTATCTGAGCATCTAAATTTATAATTTTATCAGCATCAGATAGAGTGTCATTATTTTTAAATTCAAGAAATTCATCCAATTTCTTAGTCAAGTTCTCTTTTTGCACAAAAAGCTGATCTACTCTTGA
>CAYUFB010000019.1:0-25570 GCA_964444125.1 uncultured Candidatus Saccharibacteria bacterium | reverse complement strand
ATAAGTTCTCGTTTTTTGATTCTCATACTTTTTGTGTAGATTAATGATATATTCAATAAAGAGTAATATCGAAGCATTTGTAACTGCAAGCAATACTAGTCCCATCATCCCAATAGCGGCTCCAATTTGTTGAAATTGATTGACAGGAGATATAGATGACAATAACCCAAAAGCTATCAATACAAAGAAGAATTTATTCAATAAGGTATTTTTGATTTTTATATATTCCTGAGATAGGTTTTTGAGATTTGCTATCAAATCATTAACGAACAATCTATTTGAAACAAACAGAATCAGAAATGCAATCAAAACACCCATCAAGGCTGGCAAAGTAATACTAATTTCAGATAATTTTAATACAAATATATACCAGACAATCGCAGAAATATTCATCCCAATTTCTAAAATACCCATCCACTTGTATTTATAAATGACATAAATACTAATTATCCCAAAGAGAATAAATAAGGCTCCTTTGAAATTTGCTTCAAAATTTGACCCTAGAAGTGGGGTTACAGATTGTGTAGAAACTAGAGATAAGTCCAATGGCAATTCTCCAGATTTGTATACGGCTACAACAGCATCATTTAACTCAAATGATTCATCTATCATTGATTTCATGTATACAACTGGCTCATAACCATCTAGTGTTGCTGGAGATTCAATCGCACTACTTCTTTGGGCGATAGGCTGACCATCAACAGTAAGCATGGTGCCTCTATAGGTCTCTGTCTGTGCCAACATGAGTACGGGGAATGCCGCATCTTCTTTGAACTTCAATTTAAACCCATATCCACCACTTGCGGTTCCGTAATTTGATTTTAAATACAATAAATCATCTGACTGTACTGAAGCCATTGTCATGCCTTCATATAATCCTTGATCGATTGTTTGTTCTTCGCCTTCAACTATCTGAGCTTCGACTGTTGGGTCATAGGTCGCATCTTGCGTCCACAAAGCTATCTGTCCCCTGCTGGCAAAAAGCTGAACTATCACATAAGCATTTGAGGTATTTTGAGGCAACAATAATTCCATGTTCAATCTATCTGACTCTATCCACCATTTCAGTCTATGATCGAAATATCCATAGTCATTAAGTCTTTTTTGAAATTTCTCAGCGATAATTTCTGCCTGCTTCTCTTTGTCTTCTGCAAATGAAGAAAGATCTGCCTCAAGGATATACTGTTCTCCCCCTCTTAAATCTAAACTATCTTCAAACTGCAACTCTCCTTGATATCTATCATTTGTAACTGTTGCTAAATTCAAGCCATTCCAATCAATCTTTTTGCCAAGAAGTTCTATATCCGTTGCTGGCCAAATAAACGGGATGATTGCCAAAGTACTGAGTACTAATAAAACTTTTAAGAGTAAATTGAATTTCATGTCATGATTATAGCCTTGATAACTGATCAATTCAAGATAAAAATTTATCTAATGAAATATTGACAAAACTAACCAAAATAATGTATGATTTTGGAGTTATAGAAGTTAAGATATATTTGATATATAACAATAAGCAAAGTGAATCATTTATTTATGCTACAACTGAGAGCAATTTTCACCAGAGGATATGTCTGGGATTTTGCTTACAGGGAGGTATAAGTAAAAAAAAACTAACTAAATAATAAATTTTTTAAAACTACAAACCTCCCTAAAAAAGGGAGGTTTTTTTATGATGGCAATTCAACCACCTGCTCAGACAGAACAATTTAGAGAGATCCGAAGTCCTCAACAAACACTTATGGAGAGGATTCGAATCGATGGCACTACCTGGCTCGATCATACGGAAAGGATGCAACGAATCTGGAACAATGTCTTTCCTGACAAAAAATACGCTCAAATTTCTGATGCAATAGTAATTCACGATCTAGTTGAAGACGCAACGCGCACTGATCAGAAATTTTCGAATTCAAGAGAGATTATTCAGGATTACTTGGGATCCAATAATGAAAATACATATGCCATTGGAATTGGACTTTCTGCTATGAAGTTTGAACAGGCAGCAGAACTCTGGAGAGTACAAATTCAAAAAATGATAAACGACTCAGAAACAAATTTTGTCAAAGATGGGCTTAAAGCAATATCAAATCAAGAAGATTTTGGAGAGCAAATAATGTCGATGATTAATGATAGCAAAAATGGCATCACACCTGAAACAATGAAGTGGAGAGCTCCAATGGCCGATATTGAATCAATGATCCATACTCTTGAGACATCTGATATCGAAGGATTATTGATCAAAGCTATTGAAGTAATGGATAATTTGTATCATCCAAATCCAAATAGACCCGCAAGCGCTTGGAGAGATGCTCAAGAACTTTTATCTTTCTATAGCCCTGCTTTATCGATCGCTGGATTTGATGATTTGGCAACGGAGGCAAGGGGATTGGCATTGGAATTTCTAAATGGAAGATTGCCAAAGACAATCCGAGAAAGATATCAATATGAGGTCCCTGGAGAACAAATTCAAGCCGATTATTTTGCAACGAGTGTCAACCAAAGAGCTGATTCAATAGTTAATACAGATTATCTATTAAATAATAGAAGAATAACTGGTTCACAACTATTTGATGAATGCCTAAGGAAAGTTTTCCAATATATTGATAAAGATCAAAATCTTGCGACAAAAGTAGAAGATATTCTTCCTCCTAGAATCAAGACTATTGGAAGCATTATAGAAAAAGGTTCAGCACCAGATGCAATAGGTATGAGGGTTATCTTAGAAGATGGTAATTTAAAGTCTCCTCAAGAAGCATTGATATATGCTCATAATATAATTATCGCTCTTCAAGAACAATTTCCTGAAATAGAACCATATCACACAAGATGGGTGAAAAATCCGGATGAGCCAACAATAGAAATCAACTTCGCCGATTGGAAGGAAAGTAATTTTCATTTAGACATTGGTAATCATAAAGTCTTATGTAAAGTAGGGCCGAAAAGACGCTCTGAATATCAAGCAATGCATATAAATATGTCTTTTGGAGATCCAGCTGATGGAATTGGGATAGAAATACAAGTTACGACAAAAAGTGCAGACCAAGTCAACCAAAGGGAACTTGCACATCATATCTTTTATAAAGCCAAAGGATCGCTTGGAGAATTTGGAAATATGATTAGAGTACAAAATGCTAATTCTAATACCAATGAGGAAACAAACACAATAAGCGTCCAAGACCAAGAAATTATAGATTACAAATGGCAGATTATCTTAAGAATGAAGGAAATATATAAACGTGGAGAAAGATTTAGAAAAGGCGAATCAATTTTGCAAACAGCAACAATGGATGAAGTACTCAGGCTTTTTGGACAAACCCCTCCATTGTCTACTAGTAAGAATAGTTATCAAGTTTCATAATGATAAATTCACCCGAAATAGTTCAAAAAAGAGATCATCAATATCATTTGACCCAAAGGACTGAATGGACGCCATCATTTGCTCATCCAAATGGAGAAGTTCAACCAATAGAGGATGACATCTTCTATTTACTTGATCCTGAGACATATGTAACATTAGATGCAACCGGACCTTGCAAAATATATTTAGCAAGTGCAGCAAGATATATAAAAGATCCTTATACAAAAGAACGAATACTTGAACAGAGAATATTATATATGCATGCAACACCAGGATCACTTGATCTTGAAGATCCCCGTGTTCCAGGTAGCCTCGCAGAAAAACTAAATTTTTTCGAGAGAAAAAAAGCGAACCTTCGAAATTTTGGATGGTCTATCACCCGGACAGTGACAATGCAAGCAGTCGATGGTTATATCGGTCATGAGTTTCAGAGAGCATTTATAGGACAAAAGCCTGAATATAATGGTTGGCAACCAAAAAAATACCGTATTCAGCCTATAAATACAACCCTACCTAGCCCCTATGCTACCGCCACCGCCACCACCACCTGAGAAGCCTCCGGAGAAACCACCTCCTCCTGACCAACCTCCACCACCAGCATGTGAGCCTGATGACCAATTACCCTGAGATTGTGGCGAAGTTGTCATTGCACTTACTGTACTTGTATTTAATCTAGAGAGAGAACTGGCCAGATAAATTGTATCAAAAGTACTACTTTCTGATTCAAACCAGCTAGGCTTACCTTTGTAAATATCTTTAAAAGCTTTCGCCCACTCCTTCTCTACCCCAAAGACCATAGCATAACTTAAAAATTTCTCAAAATTTGCTGGAGTGAGATGCTTGATGACTTCTGGAGAATTTTGAGCTAAACGATACCTGTCTGCAGTATACAAAAACATCCTAAATCCCTGTGCTTTCTCATAAATAATTGTACCTCTTGGAGTCTTAGCAGGCATGAAAGGAGAAAATATCATAATAAAGAAGCCTAATACCCCAAGCCAAACGCCTAATGAACATGGCAAAAACACGCCATAATCTAGTAATCCCATCCCAAAAGAACCCATAATTATCGTACCTACTATAGATAAGACGATAAGCGTAATCCCAACTGCGACATTTGATTCTCGAATGCTATCTGGTCTTTTTTCAAAAAATTTTTCAGAAACCATTTTATCAAAGATTTTAGATCTAATATCATAAATATGAGCATAAAAACGGTTTTTCAAATCATCAGTTGTCACAGATTCTTTCTTATTAAATACTGCTTCAAGAATTTCTTTCTCTATATGATCCAAATCGGCAAAATCCTTTAGTTTGATAAATTCATACTTTTTCCTTTCTATTTCCTTGATCTTGATAAATCCTCTATATGCTGTATCTACAAGGACAGAAGAGATATCTACCATATCGACTTTCTCATCTTTTAGAGACCCCAATAAATATGGCTTAATATTCTCAGGAGGTTTATACCATGGAATAATTGTCTTTTTGCCACCTTTATCTCTTCCATTTTTGTACCAATTTCTAAAAACAATCACAAAAGTCAAAGGCAATGCACAAGCAAATATCAAATTGATAATTATAGACAATGAACCTAAAACCTCCAACCAAAGCTGCTTTTCTAAATTTATTTCGATTTCTTTATCTTCACCATTCCCGACGTTTACTTCCAGTTTTTCGTCTTTGTAACCAAATTTTTTAAATTCAAAATCGTATTTTCCAGATGGCAACCCCAATATCACATCTCCACTTCTCATCTCTCTTTCCAAATCCAGATATTTGACGGTCATATTGGTTGGCTTCAATTGCAACGCAATTGTCCCAGGCTGTTTGATCAAATCAATAGGAAATTTAATAAGAACAGTGAAATCTTGATAAGCCGATATATTTTGAGCTTGAATATTTAGTGCCCCTTCATGATTATCCAAAGTAAAACCAATATTTGTGGACTGTATCGCAATATCAGAATCATCAAGCAACAAAGTAGAATCAGGATATACGACCTTCATGGAAGATACTTGAATATCATTATCCCTCATCTCTGGAAGCATATTCCAATAAAAAAGTGAGTACCCTTCATAATTGAAAAATCCTAAACCTCCATACACCTTATAAGTAATTTCCCAGATTCTTTTGTCATTATCAAGCTTCTCTGGGCCAAATTTATATTCAATGTTGAAAGTCCTATTATAGTAATTGTCTGTCACAAAAGTATCCACATCACTTATATCAATTTCCTCTCCTTCAAATTTCGAAGATACTAGATTGACTGCATCAAATCCACCACACTGCAAAAAAGCATTTTGCTGGCATGCCCTGGTATTTTCATAATCTTGCAAGGTCAACCCCCTTGTGACATAACTGAACTCACCAGTGAAATTATATGTAACCCTCTCAGTCACATCCATTGTCGAGTCTTCATTAACCTTTATCTCGACATCAAACCTCTCAATAGAATAACTCTTCGTTTCTTGCGCATAGACAGTATTTGCAACAAAAAACAATGCAAATACAGGCAAAACAAAAAACAATCTCCTTAATAAAAACATAAGTGTTTATAATTTTATTTACTTTCTTTATTAACCTCTGTCTTTGATTCTTCTTGAGAGAAGCTAACTTTGACATTTTCTTTCTCGGATTCTTTTGCTTCAAAAAATTCTTTCACAATAAATCCTAGCATTGAGGCAATCAAATTTGCTGGGAAGACTTGTAGTTTCATATTGTAATCTCTAACTGCACCATTATAATATCTTCTAGCACTTTCAATTTCAGTTTCAATCTCTTGTAACGTTGTTTGTAACTGGATGAAATTTTGATTAGCTTTAAGCTCTGGATAATTCTCTGCTACAGCAAAAAGACTTTTTAGAGTTGATTTAAGTTCCCCTTCTATTTCAGCTAATTCTTTTGGACTATTTGTATCTATAGCTCTAGTCCTCAGTTCTGTAACTTTTTCAAATGTGTCTTTTTCGTGTTTTGCATAACCTTTGACTGTCTCAACTAAATTTGGAATCAGGTCAAACCTTTTCTTTAGTTGCACATCAATACCACTCCAAGCCTCTTCTACTAAGACTCTAAGTCTTACAAGACCATTGTACAAAGTGAAAAGATATCCAAAGAACCCAAGAAATCCAAGGCCAAAGATCCCAAGACAAATTAATACTATTAAACTCATAATAATTAAATAAAAAAATAAATTAATTAATAGATACAAAAAATATTATATCTCAATATACCATTGGTGTATATTATTAAAACGATCTTCAAGTGATGTCATGTCTTGCAATATGACGTTTTGCACTCTTTTGTTTGTAATATATGTATAAATTGGATGATATAGGTATACTACAGGCATTTCTTTCATCACAATATCTTGGAAAGTGTGATACTCCTTTTTTCTAGCTTGTTGGTCTATGATTGATCTTCCCTTTTCAAGTGCCAAATCTATCCTTGGGACTCTAGCTGTCACACCTTGCCTAATGACAGTTGTCTCATCTTGTGAGACATAGCTTGATATATTTAGATTTGGATAACCAATTTGCGAACTATGAAATAGCTCAAATCTATCTGGATCGATAAATGTACTTACCCCATAGAGCAAGATATCGAACCTTGAAGGCAATAAGTGGTCATTATTCACTTCATTTATTGTCTTTGGAGTTGGCACTATCTCTATCCCAACACTTTTAAGATCATCTTTGATAAGTTCAACCAATTTGTCTCGATCGGGGTTGTGCACATATACAATATTTAAACTTAGTGTATCTTCAGCTTTTGCTCGTATCCCATTCTCTTGCATCACCCATCCTGCTTCATCCAATAACTTATTGGCAGCTTCTTGATCAAAGTTTAATCTAGCTATATCGTCTGCATATGCAAAGGAAGTCTTAGGGATCGGGCCATCTGCTTCAAGTGCTGAGCCAACCAATCCTTCAATCATAAATTTCTTGTTTATAGCATATGCTATGGCCCTTCTGACCTTGTCATCTTTTAAGATAAAAGTTCCTTGATCAGACATATTGAAATACATTGCCCAATATTGATTGTAAATAACATTGCTTTTGTTGATTCTTAAATTGGGCACTACACTCAAATTCTTTATATTTTCTGAATTAATTCCAATAAGTGAATGAATTTGGCCAGATTGTAATTCTGATACTGCCTGATGCTGATCTTTGAATAATTTGAATTCGACAACATGTAATAGAGGTTTATCAGAGTGATACTGCTCAAATCTTTTTAGTATTACTTTATCGGAATTAAGAGAGCCTACAGTAAATTTGCCTGTACCTACAGGATTTCTATTTAACTTAGGCACGGGATAAATGATATTGGTAGCGTCCAAGTCAGACATCAAGTGTTCAGGCAAAATCTTAAATGCCAACACCTCGAAGAAATTCGGAATGACTGAGTTCTGATCAATAAGACTAAACTCAACTCGATAATCATCGATTTTCGTCGCATTGATTTTGGTAGCTGCTTTTGAGTATACACTTGATGTCTGACTTGCAAATTCCAGAGTTTTCAATAATTCGAATGTGGCTATCACATCATCGGCATTGAATTCCTGTCCATCATGCCACAAAACCCCTTCTTTCAATTTAAATCTATATGACTTGCCCTCCCCAATATCAGCATAGCTTTCTGCAAGAACCAACTTTCTCTCTCCTTCTTGATTGACCCTTAATAATGGCTCGTATACCAATTCAGCAATATCTCTTTTGAGTTGGACATTTGTTATAATCAAAGGGTTAAGTGAGACCACCCTAAGGAGTTCGCCATCCTCATCTTGACCTACGACAACCCCTTCTTTGAGAGTATCAGTATGGATCCTAAGGACAGCCGTGATATCATTTATTGCCATTCCACCTATCAACAAGAAGGTAAGCAATATCAAAGCTACATGACTAAAAGGTCTGGACTTGAAGTAGAAACGATTGAATGATCTAATTAAAGAATCCTTATCAAAAAAAACCGAGTCAGGGTAGTTCCAAACAACATCTCTTACATTTACCAAAAATTTTTCAATTCTTTGATATAACTTGATGATAAACATTCTATTTTGAGCTTAAAACGGCTATTGCCAAAGCATTGACGACAAATAGGACAACAAGAATGATGGTAAACTTGTACATAAAATTCTCAGCCCCCCTCTTGGATCTATAACTCTCACCACCACCCCCACCAAACATAGTACCCAATCCACCTCCACCTTGTTGTAACAGGATAACACCTGCAATCAAAACTGCCATTACAATTTGTGCGATCTGCATTATTTCTACTGTATCCATTATTTAGTTTCTGATAAAAATTCCAAAATAATACTTAATAGGGCAGCATAAATAGCTGTAAATAAAACTGTCAAGAATTTAGTTGAAAGACTGATCACAGGTAGACTAATTGGTCCAAAGCCACCTCCGATATTACCTATTCCAAATGTCAAAATCCCAAATACCAGTGAATCTAAAATTACAAAGAATAAAACGCTAAAAAGAGTACCTATAACCAGATATCCCCAAAAGTTTCTTGGAAATCTGAAAAAATCCAATATTGGATTGACCAAATACATCACAAAAGCAAAAAGCAAGCCACCGATAATAAGTGAAAACACTCCTTCCTGTGGAGTTACTGCTGCGACTGATGTAACTACGAAAGAAAAAACAAGAATCTGCAAGAGAAGCTTAAAGACTACACGCATGATATTAATTTAAAAATACTTATCATTTTATCAAAACTTGTGATTAACTTAAATGAGTTTGACCTCATAATTGAGATTTTTTGAATTTCTCGTATCGAAGTTTCTTTTCTAATTGAATTAGTTCAGCAGGAGGCAAACTAGAAGATCTCAATGATTCAGCATCTTCAATAGCCTTTTCTATCTCAAGGGCTACTAGATTGTCACTTCTATCAGCTTCATCTGCAAGTATCATAATTTCATCAGACTTAAGCACCAAAAATCCCCCCATTAAATAAAATTCTTCTCTTCCTGAATCTCCTTCATACCAAGCTTTGCCTAAATCGATTGGGACAACAAGATCGATATGACCAGGTAGTATCTGGATCCTACCTGCTTGAGTTGGAACACTTAGACTTTTGATATTATCCACTTCAAGAAGTTGTTTTGTTGTAGATGTTACTTTTAATTTCATTTTTAGCCTACAATTGTACCTATATATTTCTTATTCGCAAGAAGGTTTTTTAGATTATCTAAATCGTCTCCAGCGATAATTATAAATTTCTTTTTATCAATATTTGCTTGTTTACTAGTTACTGGATCAATTGGAAAATTCCCTCCCGGTAGATGAACTTCTTGAAAATTGATTATCTTAAAATACTCATCCCAGCTTATACTTTCCAATCTTTTGGCCGTTGGTTCAATCTTGGGATCTGCGGTATAAACTCCATCAATGTTTTTCAAACTAATTATTGCTTCAGCATCAATCCTATTTGCTACAATCAAGGCGTCATAATCCCCACTACAACCAGCCCTAGCTCCTCCACCAAAGATCAATTTTTTTTCAAATTCTATCTCCTTTTCAAAATAATCTTCATAAGCAAAGATTCTCTCATTTGATATATCGGATAAAGTAGCTCTGGCCATTTCTGCATGAAGGACATTGACAGTTGTACCAATCCAATGCAAATCATCAGTTTTATTAACTCCAGATAATTTAGCCATATCTCGATACTTTCGCATCAAATATCCACCACCTGTGATAATAAAAAATCTATAATCCTCTTGAGAAAACTCTGATAGTGCCTTGCCTAGATTTCTGACATACTCAAAATCAAACATAACTTCATCGCTTTTGCTAAGCATCGATCCTCCAAGTTTGATAACAAATGTTTTCATTTGATTATTTGGTTAAATATTACTTTTTGACGTCTTCGATTTTGCCAACCATATAGAACCTGCCTTCAGGGATATCATCTAGTTCACCATCTAAAATCTTCTTAAAGCCTTTGACTGTCTCTTCTACAGGTACATACACCCCTTCTCGACCGGTAAATTGCTGGGCTACGTTAAATGGTTGAGTTAGAAATCTTTGTATCTTTCTTGCTCTTGCGACAATCAACTTATCCTCTTGAGACAATTCCTCAACACCAAGAATTGCAATAATATCTTGTAGTTCTCTGTACCTTTGCAAAACATTTTGCACTCCACGGGCTACTTCATAATGCTCTTCTCCAACTGTATCTTTTTGAAGTGCTGTTGAAGTAGAAGATAATGGATCAACCGCAGGATAAAGCCCCTGCTCAACAAGTGATCTATCAAGTACAATTGTTGAATCAAGATGAGCAAAAGTAGTAGCTGGAGCTGGGTCTGTATAATCATCAGCTGGAACGTAAACAGCTTGCATAGACGTAATCGAACCTCTTGTAGTTGATGTAATTCTTTCTTGCAAGATACCAAGTTCTTCTGCAAGCGTTGGTTGATAACCCACCGCAGATGGCAATCTCCCTAATAGGGTCGACACTTCAGCTCCTGCTTGAGTGAATCTAAAAATATTATCTATAAATAATAGCAAATCTTTATTCTCTGATTCTCTAAAATACTCAGCCATCGTAAGACCAGATAATGCAACTCTCATTCTAACCCCTGGTGGTTCATTCATTTGCCCAAAAACAAGCGCAGTATTTTTCAATACTCCAGATTCCTTCATTTCTCGATACAAAGCACTTCCCTCTCTAGTTCTTTCTCCAACTCCAGCAAAAACCGAGTATCCACTATGTTCTGTAGCCAAGTTATAAATCAATTCCTGGATAATAACCGTCTTGCCGGTACCAGCACCACCAAATGCTCCAATCTTGCCCCCTTTGATAAAAGGACAGATAAGGTCGATAACTTTGATACCTGTTTCAAAAACTTCTTGCCTTGTCGATTGTTCAGTAAAATCAGGGGCATCTCTGTGAATACTCCATCTATCTTTGGCTTCAACTTTGCCTTGTCCATCTATAGGATCTCCTAGGACATTGACCATCCTACCTAATGTCTTGGTTCCAACTGGCACTTTGATCGGCTCACCAGTAGCTATGACCTCTTGATCAAGCTTAAGACCATCTGTACTGCCCATAGCGACGGTTCGGACCATGCCATCTCCAATGTGCTGTTCAACTTCGAGAACTAGTTTTTTGTCATTGACGATTACCTCGAGAGCTTCTAATAACTCGGGGATATCTTTGTCGAAAAGGACATCCACGACAACTCCCATAATTTTTGCGATTTTTCCAGTATTTTTCATAATCTTAAATTTTATCTAAATTAATTTTGATTAATAATTCTACTGCCACCTACTATATCAAGTATTTCACTTGTTACTTTGGCCTGTCTTGATCTATTAAATGACAATTCAAGCTCATTTCTTAATTCATTCGCATTATCAGTTGCATTTTGCATAGCGACCATCCTTGCAGAGTGTTCACTTGCTATTGATTCTACTATTGCATCTAATACCTGTGTCTGAAAATATTCCGGCAATAAAGTGTCTAAAACTTCTGATTTCGTTGGTTCAAATGTCATGTCAGTTGTGACATTTTTAGACTCTTCTGCTTTTTCAAATTCAATTGGCAACAATTTCTTTATAATTGGTTTTTGAATTATTGTATTTACAAAATGATTGTAAGATACATATATTTCATCAAATTTCCCTTTTTTAAAGCCATCCAATAAAACAGTATTTAAAGAAGATAAATCTGATGGAGTTGGATTGTCTTGATATTCTTCAAAATGATATAGATTATCAAAATTGAGTACATCAGAGATCCTTTTGGCAACCCTATGCTTTGTTATCGATTTGATGCTAACACCAGAATGTTTGAGCCTATAATTATCTACAAAATCATTAATCAATATTGTCTGAGCTGATACTAGTGATCCCACAAAACCTCGATCTGGACCAATTATAAGTAAGACTATGTTTTTTGTTTCATCAATTTTTTTTGTATAAATACTCTCATAATCATCGATATTTCCCATCAAGCCTACAATATCATATAAACCTTGTGCATATGTCTCTATCCCTTTTGCATGCTCCTGGGCTTTGTTCATTTTAGATGCACTCACCATCTGCAAAGCCTTTGTGATTTGAGAGGTACTTGATACTGAGTTAATCCTTCTTTTTATTTCTCTGGTGTTATTCGCCAAGACAAACTATTAATAATTATCACTGCCTTATTTCTTCAAGGATCTTTTTGATTTCTTCTTCAACCTTGCCTTCAATTTTGGTGCCTGATTCTATTTGCTCAAGCAATTTTTCGTATTTTGTTTCTAGCAATGAACTGAGTTTCGCCTCAAATTTCAATACATCTTCAACTTCGATATTATCCAGATATCCATTTACTCCAGCATAAAGGGTCATTACCTGAACACCTGTTCGAATTGGATCGTATTGAGGTTGCTTCAATAACTCATACATCCTCTTGCCTCTGTCCAATTTGTTTTGTGTTTCTTCGTCTAAATCAGATCCAAATTGAGCAAAAGCTGCAAGTTCTCTGTATTGAGCTAAATCAAGCCTCAAGTCTCCTGCAACTTGCTTCATAGCTTTTACTTGAGCAGAACCTCCAACACGAGAAACTGACAACCCAATATTGACTGCTGGTCTTTGGCCAGCATTAAACAAATCAGATTCTAAATATATCTGTCCATCTGTAATTGAAATTACATTTGTAGGGATATATGCTGAAATATCACCAGCTTGGGTTTCAATCACTGGCAGTGCTGTAAGTGATCCACCTTTTTGATCTTCACTATATTGGACAGATCGTTCCAATAATCTTGAATGAAGATAGAAAACGTCTCCAGGATAGGCTTCTCTTCCCGGCGGCCGTCCAAGTAACAATGAAATCTCTCTATATGCCCACGCATGCTTGGTCAAATCATCGTAAACTATAAGTGCATCCTTGCCATCTTGTGCAAAAAATTCTCCAATTGCAGTCCCTGTATATGGCGCCAAATATTGCATGGCCGCCGGATCAGAAGCATTTGCTGCAACAATCACGGTGTAGTCCATAGCACCTTTGGCATCAAGCTTTGCCCTGATTTGAGCAATCTTTGAAGATTTTTGTCCAATACCTACATAAATGCAAAATACGTTTTTGCCTTTTTGATTGATAATCGTGTCTATTCCAATTGCAGTTTTGCCAGTTTGCCTGTCTCCAATAATCAGCTCTCTTTGACCTTTCCCAACAGGAATCATTGAATCTATTGCTTTGATACCTGTAGGTAATGGACGATAAACATCTTGTCTTTCTGCAACTCCAGGAGCAATTTTTTCTAAAAACATTGAAGTTTTGAAGTCGAATTCCTTGCCTTCCAAGCTATTTCCCAATGCATCTATGACGTTGCCCATTATCTCTTTGCCTACCTGAATCGATAACCCTTTGCCAGTTGAATATACCAAATCGTTTTGTCTAATCGATTGGCTATTGCCAAGAACTACAATACCTACATTGTCTTTTTCTATATTTAATGCAAGCCCTGGGATTTCTCTTCCTTTTGTATCTTTGACAATCACAAACTCGTTATACCCTGCTCCGCTCAAGCCATCGGCAATAACTATACCATCTCTAATTTGTTTGACTTTGCCTGTGCTTCTAAACTCCATAATTAATTAAGTTAATATGTCTTAAAATAATAACGTTTCTTTATGCAACACTATATCTATACTCCTTATCTTCAATTCTGATAACCAATGGATCGCCTAAATTTTTATCAATTTCGTAATCAAAAATCAGTTGTTTTGAATCGAACTTCGCAACGACTTTCTTTTCTAAATCAACTTTTTGAGCATCATCTAGTGCAACTCTTGATGTAACCTCTACAATCGAAATACCTCCTTGAATCACCTTTTGATATGTTTCAACAATCTTCGATAGATTTTGATCCTGGATTATTTCTAATACTTGAAGTATCAACAAAATCTGCTCAGGATTTTTGCTTAATTTCTTTAATTTTATTATTTGATCATTCATTGTTTAGATCTTTTGAATAATTTTATCTACCAAGGCCTTATCGAGCTCAGCCTCTTTTTTGAGCACCTCATTTACAATTCTTTCTGCTTCTGCTTTGACTCTTTGATCAAATTCTTTTTCTAATTTTTCCTTGTTTAATTTTTGCTGATTCTCAGCCTGTTTAATGATTTCTGCTGCTTGAGTCTTTGCTTCTTCGATAATTTTCTTAGCTTCCGTCTTTGCTTGAACCTTACTTTCTTCCAAAACGTTTTCTGCTTTTTTATCAGCCTGAGATAATTTAGACTCTGCATCTTTGTCTGCTTGTGACAATTTGGCTTCAACAGTAGATGATACTTCTAGGCCCTTTTGTAATTCTTCTTGTCTATTTCTCATTGTCACAATCAATTTGGAGATCAAGAATTTATCTAGAATCCAATAAAGCATCAAAAACAAAGCAATATAAATCACAACGCTGACGATATTTATTCCTAAAGCTTCCATATTCGCGTGATTTTAATAATTAAACAAACTTGATAATCAAAGCGACTACCAAAGCATAAATTGCAATAGCTTCTGCAAAGGCAATTGCCAAAATCATAGATGTTCTAATCTTGCCCTCTGCTTCTGGATTTCTTCCTATAGCTTTCATAGCGCTACCTCCTAATATACCGATACCTAAGCCTGGTCCAATAGCTCCTAATCCGATTGCTATTGCCATTCCAAGTGACTTTGCTGCTTCTATATCCATTTTTTATAAATTAATATTTAATAAATTAATCGTGTCCATGTGGTGTAACTGCCAATGAAATGAACACAACGGTTAACATAAAGAACACAAATGCCTGAATAAATCCTACAAAAACTTCAAGTGCCAAAAACGGCAATGTTGCTAACCCGAACGAGATTGAGGTGACAACAAGTAACAGTACCTCCCCAGCAAAAATATTTCCAAATAACCTGAATGTAAATGAAATAATCTTTCCAATCTCTGAGATAAGTTCCAAAATACCTACAAAAGCTGCTATTGGATCAGAAAAATTAAAGAATTTCTTGATATAGCCAATCCCAAGAGTACTTAAGCCTAGCCCATGAATAGTTATAACTGAAATTAATGCAAGTGCTAACGTATTGGATACATCTGAAGTTGGTGCTCTAAAGACAGGAAATGCCTCTGCTACTTGTATACCATCTTTGGTCAAAATACAATCTCTTTTTTTGATACAATGACCCACACTTGGTTCTTCACTGTGATCGACTTCTTCTTCAGTGCGTTTTTCTTCAGCAACTTCGTCGTATTCTTCTCCATTTACTTCAGTAAGTGATGATTCCTCTGCGTGTTCTTCGTGATGCAATGTCACGATAGGTCCTACAATTGGCAACAATCCGAACCAATTGGAAAATACAATAAATACAAAAAAGGTGAAAAGAAAACTAAAAAGGGCTCTTGCCCTTGTCTCTCCTAAAATATCTCCTGCGATTCCTTTAAATCCACCAACTACCCACTCTAGAAAAAGTTGAAATTTACCCGGATTGTCTATACTCACTTTTGAACCTGCCCTAATTGCAATAACTGATAGGACAAGCACAATGATAAATGCTGAAAGCAAAGAATTCGTAACCTCTACGGGACCTAGACTAAACAGTTTTTCTGCTGCTAACGATATCTCCATAATGGGAAACTTAATGCTTAATTCGCCTAGAGCATAAACGACAAGCAATTATTTGTCAAGTGCCCTCTATATCGAAAAAATATACTTACTTAAATACCCAATATTTATAAAGAAAGTAGGTCCATATCGTCTGAAGTGCTATAAAACCTGGCTGAGTGAAATGTGGAGGAAATCCGATTCTATCTAATAGTGTGACCACAATTGACCCAACTATCGCATTTGTAGCATTGACAATAAAAAATTTAATAACGTGATTATTGATACTTGTAGTGCTTCTGATAGTTTTTAGATGCTCTCCAAAAGTCCATGATCTACTGAGACAGAAATTGTAAATAAAGGCGACGATATAGGCAAAAATATATACCGATGCGACAATCAAAGCTCTGATATTTTTGCTATCATAATCGAAGATGGAATCAATCAGCAAAAGCGTCAAATTATTGACACTATAGAAAATAATAAATGAAGTGCCACCGATAAATAAGAACTTCAATAATTCCTTACTCACAAACTTATTGATAATTGGAATTTTGGAGGCAATTTTATATAACAGATCAATTAATTTGTTCATTACTTAATAAATCAATTAAATATACTTATCCAATCCTTCTTCTTCTAATTTCTTGACCATTTCTTTGACCTTTGGCACTTTATCTTTATGCACTACAAGAATTGTGTCTTTTGTATTGATAACTACATGACCATCAAGCCCGATTACTGATACTAATTTTTCTGCTTCCTTGTTTATCACAAGCGTATCTTTTGTATCTATTTCTTCAACCAAACCCTGGGTGATGTTCTCCACTTCACTTTCTGCTAAAGCCTCTTTAAGAGCGTACAAAGTCCCAGGATCGCTCCATCCCAAATCAACTTTTATAACTACAGCATCATTTGAATTCGTATTTTCAATAATAGCATCATCAAAACTTATTGACTCAAGTTTAGGATATAAATCTGTAATTTTGGACATATCGGTAGTAATTTTTTCAAGTACATCCGACATTTCAGGTTTAAATCTATGATAAAGATCCAAGACGAAATCAATAGAGGTTATCCAATAGCCAGGATTCCAAAGAGAATTTCCTTCTTCAAAAAGCTTCTTACACAACTCAAGATCTGGCCTATATTTCCAGCTCAAAAATTCGACCACGCTTAATTCATTTATTTTATTTATTTCTCCTCCAACTGTAATCCAACCAAGGTTATGATTAGCGTATCGTGGCTTCTCTCCGAGATATACGAATCTCTTTGGATTATCTTTGATCAACTGCTCACCTGATAATAAAGCCTTCCTAAATTCATCCTCCCTCTCCATCAAATGATCCGCCCAAAGTATCGCTACGGGTTCATTAAAACCTAATGAATTAAGATAAAAGAAGGCTAATCCGACAGCTGCTGCCAAATCTCTTTTGGCCGGTTCCAAAATTATATTTTCTAGTCTTAATTCTGGAATCTGTTCAAGGATTATTTCTTTGTAATTTTGATTTGTACTAACAAAAATATCCTCAAAATCAGCAATTGGCCTTATCCTATCTATAGCTAATTGTAAAGTTGATTTGCCGTCAAAGACTTTTTCAAACTGTTTAGGACTGTTTTTTCTACTCAATGGCCAAAGCCTGGTTCCATGGCCTCCAGCAAATATTACATATTTCATATATTTCAAATAATAAAAGATCTAATTCTATAACTAAAAAGCGCACTAATTAATTATCCTCGCCCCTTGATTTTGGATGTATTTTATACTCTTTTGACCCATAAGAAAAGCCAAAGTCGCAAAAGCATCAGCCTGCATCGCACTTTTTGCTATTACATAAACGGTTTGTGCATGATCTACAGGCTTTGCTGTGTGAGGATCTATTATATGATGGAAAAAGCCTACCTTTCTTGCAAAACTTCCAGATCCTGCCAGTGCTTCATTATTAATTTCTATTCGTCTATCCATATGGCCATCATCATACAAGGCAACTTTTTTGGGGCCCTGCGCCCAGATATCACCACCTGCATTTATAATGTAATCTTCATATCCTTGGGTATTTAAATAATCTTTTGCGAGATCTATTGCATATCCTTTGGCAATTGCCCCTAAATCTATTCCCTGTCCTTTTTGCAATTTGACTTCTAATTTTGCTGGATCTATTTCTATTTCGGATGCTTTGGGCCTATTTTTGTTAAACGCAATTATTTCTTCTAACACATGATCCTGACCAAGCTTTTTGGCGATTCTTGCTCTATCGAATGATTTATCATATCCATATGCTTTAAGTAAAGTAATTATCGTTGGATCAAACAAACCATTTGATATTTTATATAGCTCTAATGAAAATTTGATCAAATCAAATAATTCAGGGCTTACTGTTATTTTTTTGCCGGAACTTCTGTTTAACTTTGACAATTCACTATTATTATTAAATCTTGAAAATCTATCTACTACCTTGTGGAAGAAATTGAATGCCTCTTCAATTGAATTTTCCACCAAATGAGTTTGTGAAGTAGAATTTATTTCAATAATTATAGTGGTACCAAGAAGCTCCTTAGTCTTTGTGGTTGTTTTCACGAATGATTTTGATCAGATATAATCCCGCAACAAGTAGCATAGCTCCAAGTGTTGTAAACGCAACCCCAAAATGATCTTTAAGAGAAGTGGAAGGTATTATAGGAGTTGTTGGTGTGACTACCTGCTGTGTCTTTGCCTCAATTTGTAGATTTATTGTATTAGTTGATTCAAGTACATCCACTCCAGATATATTGACTAAGTTGCTATTTGACTGAACGATCTCTATTTCTGTTGTACCTGTACCTATGACCATAAATTCTACTTCGGCAACCGTACGTGTTACAGTGCTTGCTTCAGTAGTATTAGCTCTTAGGTTGATGATGCCAGTTGATGAATTGACTTGATTTAATGATTCTGCAAATGTTTCATCAAGAAAATTGATCTGCACACCTCCAGTTACTTCATCTGCGTCAATAACTCTTAAGAATGCAGGATCGTATACGATATTTACTGTATAACTAGTTATCCTCTCTCCTTTGGTATCTATCAAGACTCTAACTCTGATCTCATCACCAGTCTTGACATTTACGGTGTCAGTTTCTAATCGAATCTGTGGCGCATTCTGGGTTGGTGACGCGACAGGTTGTCCTGGTGGATTAAATGGAAATGTTGGAGCTGAGAGTGTATCGGCTCCCTGGGCTTTTGCTTTTTGGATTAACTGCAAGAAATTCATGAATATAGTCTACTATTTATGCATTGAAACGACAACCCTTCGACTCGGCTCGTAAAACGAGCCTCGCTCAGGGTGACAGTAGATAGGACAAAGTATTCAGTATTCAGTATTCAGTATTCAGTATTCAGTGTTCAGTGTTCCCCGCCAGAGGCGGGTCCGCCTTTGGCGGAAGCATTCAGCATTCAGTATTCAGCTCTATAATGAAGAAGGCATCAAGCATCCAAGAAATCATATCGACGTCATTCTGAACTTGGGCGTCATTCTGAACTTGGGATGTCATTCTGAACTTGGGATGTCATTCCGAACTTGTTTCAGAATCCCCAATATCAAAGACTGAGATTCTGAAACAAGTTCAGAATGACGTTTAAGGCGGATAAACAATACTGAATGCTTGATGTTCCAGTCTGGAAGCTGAATACTGAATGCTTGAAGCTGTATGCTAAACCTGCCTTTCATAATCCCATGCACTTTGGATTATATCTTCCAAACCATACTGAGCTTTCCAGCCCATAACTGAATTGATTTTGGTCGGATCAGCGACTAGTTCCGCAGAATCACCTTCTCTTCTTTCTACTATTTCATAATCAATTTCCAGCCCTGTTATAAGGGAGGCAGTATCAAAAACTTCTTTGACGCTATATCCACGCCCTGTACCCACATTGAATACTTGACTTCCCTTGATACCCATCAAGTGATCAAGTGCCACAATGTGCGCATCAACTAAATCCTCGATATGTATATAGTCTCTCACGCAAGTACCATCTGAAGTGTCATAATCATTGCCAAAAATAAATAACTTTTCTCTTTCTTTTTTGGCTGTTTTGAAGATCAAAGGTATCAAATGGGTTTCTGGCAAATGGCTTTCGCCAAGGGACCTAAAGGATCCGGCAGGATTGAAGTACCTTAAACGAATGGAATCAAGTTTTCCACGATCTGCATAAGTTTGCAACATTTTTTCTACTTTGACTTTGGACTCCCCATATGGATTAATAGGTTTGAGCTGTGCTGTTTCAGGTATTGGGACACTCTCAGGATCCCCATAAACTGCTGCAGTTGAAGAAAAAATAAATTTGCGGACTTTTCTTTTGGTGATTACCTCAAGAAGATTTCTTGTGCCTTTATAGTTATTTTCCATGAAAGCTTCAGGTTCTTTGACAGATCTACCTACTTCAATGTATGCAGCGAAATGAATTACTGCATCGAAAAAGACTTCTCCAAGTGCCAGATCAAGTTTTCCTTTATCTCTTAAGTCAACTTTGATAAATTCAAATTCTCCTGCCTCCTGCTTTATTCGATCTAGTGTTGATTGATGTCCTTTTTCTAGATTATCCAGGATAATTACATCATGTCCCCGAAGTATCAATTTGGCTGCGGTGATTGAGCCAATATACCCTGCTCCTCCTGTGACAAGAATTCTCATAGATTTATGATAATTTTGCTAATTTTACCTTAGTGAAGGGGAAAAGGGAATGTTTTAGTTTTCAACTTTTCTTTATGACTACCCGCCCTGTCTACCGCCAGCCTGCCTGACTGTAAGCAGGGCAGGCTGCCAGTCGGGTAGTCATGAAAGAGGTAAAAATTATTTTTTGTCCGTAAAAAGAAAGGTTAGTTATTGATGATTGATTTACAAAAACGATTGAAAGTAATATAAAGCTGGTCAACAAACACTTTTTTAAATTTCAAATTAATCTCCAAATCAGGTATTATTAATCATAATTTTATAAACAAACAATGAAATTCGAAGAACTATCCATAAAAGGCTTAATACTAATTACTCCAGACATATTTCCCGATGATAGAGGATTCTTTTTGGAAAGTTATAACAAGAAAATTTTTTTAGAAAATGGAATTGATGTAGATTTTGTACAAGACAATCATTCAAGATCTTCAAAAGGAGTACTAAGAGGACTACATTTTCAAAGGCCCCCATTTGCACAAGACAAATTGATTAGAGTCACTCAAGGAGAAGTATATGATGTAGTAGTTGATCTAAGGAAAAGTTCTGGAACATATGGCAAATGGGAAGGAGTGAGATTATCAGAAGATAACAAACAAATGCTTTTTATACCACAAGGATTCGCACATGGATTTCTGGTATTAAGTGATACTGTTGATTTCCAGTACAAAGTAAGTAATTACTATTCAAAAGAACAT
Organism: uncultured Candidatus Saccharibacteria bacterium; assembly: GCA_964444125.1. GTDB lineage: Bacteria > Patescibacteriota > Dojkabacteria > B142 > JAFGMG01 > CAYUFB01. Next base: position 4,214 of record CAYUFB010000019.1, on the reverse strand, counting down.
GATGGTGGTGTTTTGTGGAATGACCCTGATATTGGTATCAATTGGCCACTTGATGATGTGATCTTGTCCGAAAAGGACAAAAATCAACCAAGATTAGCGGATTTAGAGGATATTTTTTAATCAACACAAATGACAAAACCTAAAGCACTTATAATCGGCTCCTCTGGTATGCTTGGATCGGAACTTGTGAGACAAGCCAAAGCATATACTAATTGGGAAATTTTTACTTCTGATTTATCTTCAGGAGGCATTGATATTACTGATGAAAATTCAATTAAAAAATATTTTGATAAATACGATCCTGATATAGTAATAAACTGTGCGGCATATACGAATGTAGATGGTTGCGAGACAGAAGAAGGATTTAAGCTTGCCCAAAAAGTAAATGGTACAGGTCCAGGATTACTTGCGAAACATTCTATTGATAAAGTATTTATCCACATAAGTAGTGATTATGTTTTTGGAGATAATTTAGAATCAGGATACAAAGAAGATTACAATAAGTTCAAACCATTAAGCAAATATGGTGAAAGCAAACTTCTTGGTGAGAAGGAAGTATTGAAATACCTCAAAAAGCAAAAAAGCGCCAAATTATACGTAGTACGAACAAGCTGGCTATTTGGATCTGGCGCTAGGAACTTTCTGGCTAAGATGCTTGAATTAAGTGAGAAATATGACACTCTCAAAGTTGTGACTGATGAAGTAAGCTCTCCTACCTATGTAAAAGATCTTGCACAAAGACTTATATATATTGCAGAAAAGAAGCCAGAAGGAGGTATATACCATGCTTCTGGAGTTGGAGCTGCATCAAGGTTTGACTTTGCGAAAGCGATCTTCAAATATGCTGGCAAAAAGACAAAAGTGGAACCTACTTCATTGAAAGAGTTTGGGCGAGGTACAGGGATTCCAAATTATTCTCTACTTCTAAACACCAAATTACCTCCCATGAGAAACTGGGAAGAAATGGTCAAGGATTATCTGGTAAATGAACCCGAACATAATAGTAGCCCTAGGAGTCCGCTACAGCCACCAAAATCCAATACATCCCCAACAGCAGCATAAGTGATCATCTACGATATTTGTATAGTATCTGCTAAAATACTTTCATATTAGAATTCTTTTATGGCACGAAACATATTGATCACTGGCGGAGCGGGATTTATTGGCTCGAATTTCATTCATTATTGGCTAGCATCACATCCTGAAGATAGAATTGTAAATCTGGATAAATTAACCTATGCTGGCAATCTTGAATCTCTAAAAGAAATTGCAGAAAATCCAAATTATAAATTCATCAAAGGTGATATTTGCAACTATGCTTTAGTTGATAGAACTGTTAAAGATAATAATATTGACACAATCATACATTTTGCAGCAGAGACTCATGTAGATAGGAGTATCGAAGACCCTGCAGTATTTATCAAAACAAATGTGATTGGCACCCAAGTATTACTAGATGTCGCCAAAGATAATGGCAATGTAAGATTTCACCATGTCTCCACAGATGAAGTTTTTGGCCACCTGCCACTTGACAGACCTGAAGTGAAATTTCATGAAGATACACCATATGATCCAAGAAGCCCCTATTCAGCATCGAAGGCTGGATCAGATCATTTGGTTCGAGCGTATCATGCGACATACGATCTACCAGTCACAATATCAAATTGTTCAAATAATTTCGGGCCATTTCATTTCCCAGAGAAACTTATACCACTTGTGATAACCAGAGCCCTAAATGACGAGCAAATCCCTGTTTATGGAGATGGTTTACAAGTTAGAGACTGGATACATGTCAACGATCATAATAGAGGCGTTGGTTTAATACTAGAAAAAGGAAAGTTGGGAGAAACATACCTACTTGGAGGTGATGGAGAAAGGACAAATATCTATATGGTCAAGAAAATACTAGAAATACTAAATAAACCAGAAAGCTTAATAGTTCATGTTGGAGATAGAAAAGGTCATGATAAAAGATATGCAATTGATTATACCAAAGCCAAAACTGAACTTGGCTTCCATCCAGAAAAGAATGTAGACCAGTGGCTGGAAACTACCGTCAAATGGTTTATGGACAACAAATGGTGGTGGGAACCTTTGAAACCAGAAGCCGACAAGATGGCGGAGAGATATTTGAGACAGTAGACAGTTAACAGATGATAGTGGAAAGTAAACTTATCATTTTCTCGATACAATTTTTGCCTGTCAGTTCGAGCGAGGTATCATTGCAAATTAGGTGTCATTTCGAGCTAGGTGTCATTTCGAGCGGAGTCGAGAAATGAACACCGCTTGTCGTTCTCGACTCCGCTCGAACTGACAAGCTTGCAACCGATTTTGTTTGCTCGAACTGACAAGCTTTGCAATCGGTTTTAGCTTGCTCGAAGCGACAAGCTCTATTTTCTATAATTCTTGCTATGTGACTTATTTCGACATTCTGAATACTTCCTCACCCTCTCCCAATCTCTCTTAATTAAAGCTTCTTTTTTGGCCCTACTCCAGTCTTTTAGTTGTTTCTCCCAGCTTATTGCATCTTGAATATATCTGAAAGTAGTATAGTAAACTAATTTAAATGGCAATCTTTTGCTGGTATAACTTCCGGGATTATAACCGGTTTTATGCTCATACAGTCTCCTTTCAATACTATTCGTCACACCTACATAATATGAATCATCGACGCATTTGAGCATATACACATAATAGGTTTTCATCGCCAGAAATTGCTATAATGGCTAGACTTTAGCAGATGGAAATTAAATAATTCTAAAAAAATAGAAACGATCTATGCAGATTAACCCACAAAATGAGAAACCAATCCTCTCAATAATTATAAGGACACTTAATGAAGAAAAATGGCTAAAAGACAGTCTTTTAGCTATCAAAAACCAAACGATAAGAAATACTGAAGTGATAATCGTTGATTCAGGATCAACGGATAAAACACTTGATATTGCAAAAAAATTTAATTGCAAAATAGTCCAAATTAATCAAAAAGATTTCAGTTATCCGTATGCACTAAATATTGGCGTCAAAAATGCAAAAGCAGAAATAGTGGGAATATTAAGTGGCCATTCAATCCCTATTTCAGAAAAATGGGCAGAAAGAGGTTTGAAACATTTTAGAGATAAAGACATTGCAGGGCATATCAGGTCCGATACGTGCACTACCTGATGCTAATTTCATTGAGAAAATTTATTACAGTTTCGATGCCTTTCTTTAGTATTTTTTCCCAAGAATAGTATTTAGACATAATACACTTGATAATAGAAACTCAATGATCCGCAAGTCTGATTGGGAAACATACCCTTTTAATGAAGTATATGTCAAGGGATGTGAAGATTATGACTGGGCACAGTACATGATTAAGCATTTAAACAAAAGGATTCTATTTGATTCAAAATTTCAAGCAAAGCACTCACATTCAGGACTTGGGAAACCAATAGATCTAGAATTACAGTTTGGTGTATGGAGAGAGGAAAATAAGAAAATAAAAAGGAAATATAGGAGCGTTTAGGTCTTTTTATGAATAAACCACTTCATGTGGCCCAACCCGAAGAAGAACATAATAATCACTTGTCTCCTTATAAACTATTCTGTAATTTACATTTATTGAAAAGGACCTAAACCCTGTCAACTCGCTTCCTAATGCATGATCTCGAACTGCAGATCTTGAAACTATAAATTGTTCAATAGCGTTTTTCATCTCTTGTTTAAGATTGTCATCATGAGAAATATATTTTTTGTAGTATTGACGAAAAGTTTGTGAAATTTTTATCGATTTCATGCTTCTAAAGATTTTTCTAATTCATCAAGATTATCTTTGCCATAAGATTTATCCAGTTGCTTCTCCTGTAAAAACAATCTATAGTCTTCTTCTAATGATCTCAGTTGGCTTGGACTGATCATTTCAACGTTATCTTTCAACTCGATTTGAATCCTATCCTCACTATAATTTTTTATAAACCATCTGACCAAATCCTGAAGAGAACCAAAACCCCTATCATAGGCTTTTTGCTCACCTCTTTTTTTTAATTTTTGATTGATCCTAACTTGTAGAATACTGTCATTTGCTTTTTGCATTACAGATGTATATAAAATGTATTGCTTATGACATACATCATAACATTTATACACAATTTCTCAAAATTTCTATATACTCTAACAGACACTCCTGTCCCATAAAAATGAGTTTTAGATTGTGATAAGCGAGAGCTGACCGA
>CAYUFB010000018.1:0-25783 GCA_964444125.1 uncultured Candidatus Saccharibacteria bacterium | reverse complement strand
TATCTTTGATTTGAATACAAGTTTTTGATAATACAGGATTAATAAAAGATTGCTTAGGGCTATGAATAAATAAAGATTATGAGTATAAAGTCCAAATATAGTTGAAAGACATAATAGGGCATAATATTTATTATTGTTGGGATTTTTAATGATTTTGATTACAGCAAGTAAGCCGGTTAATGTTAGAAATACCAATAATGCGTAGTTCCTTGCTTCTTGGGAATATTCTATAAGTGTTGGATTTAATGCGACAATCAGTGTTGGCAGTAATGCTTTATGCGAGCTTTTAAGAAGTTCTTTTGCTATTAGGTATGTTAAAAAGATTGCTAAAATTCCAAGTATGAGTGATGGGAATCTTGCAGCAAGTTCGCTTGTCCCAAATAATTTAGAGGTGATGAAAAGGATAATTGTATGTAATGGTGGTGCTGTATCATGTGCCAAAATTGAAACCATATCTGAAAAATTTTTGGTAGCGGCTCGAATAGAAAAAGCTTCGTCTCTCCAGAAATTTGGTTTATTGATATTTAGGCCCCTAAGTATACTGCCGATAAAAAGGATCAATATCAATGTGATTTGGTTTTTGTATTTTTTTATAAACGCCATGAGTAATTTTAGCACCAGATGGCAATGAAGGATAGCTTTTTTAGCAGGCAGTTTTAAGTCTTCAGTATCCAGTATTCAGTTTCCAGTATACAGAATCAATTACCGTAGATAGATATTTTTGCCTTTGATAAAAGGATACTCAAAACTTGAGGCTTAAAGCTGAATACTGAATACTGTATGCTGTTTGGGTGCTTGCTGTATTAGGTTTGATAGTATAAATTAGGAAACAGTTATTTTATTTTCACAAAGAAATGAAAAGTATATATAGTCCCGATTATCTGGAGTTGATTAGCAAATTCCCTCACAGGGGTATTGGCACAGATTATGAGAGACAAGCTGCTAGCAAAATTCACGATGAGTATAAAAAATGGGATTAGAAAGTGAGATTCATCCATTTATAACTGTATCAAGGGGTATGTCAATCTATCCATTAACTTATTTGACCTTAACAGCAATTGGAATATTTACTTATTTGATTGGCTACCCCGTCATTACTCTTATTCTCTTTGCATTAAGTGCTTCAATGCATTTTAGGATTCCAAATTATGTCAAAATATATAAATACATATTCCCAGCAAGTGCGCATAATGTCTTTGCTAAGATTATTATTGATAAATCAAAACCAAATATAATATTGACTGGGCATCTTGATACCGCAAGAAGGACTATGTTTGTTAAACATTATGGAAAGGTGTTTTGGGGAGTATTACGCAATATGCTTAAGAAGAATTCAAAAAAACTTGATACAGGTTTGAAGCCTTTGCCAATACTTCAAAGTCCATATGGATTTTTCAATTTTGGCATGTTAGTTTTTTGATTGCAATGATTACTGGTTCACAAATTGTTCTTTTTGTTTCTCTAGTGCTGATGATTCCATTTATAATACTTATGTATTTTTATCTGACTCACGTTGCATTTACGCATTACGTAAATGGTGCGTTAGATAATGGAACAGGGATTGCTGTTGTAATGGGATTGGCAAAATATTTTTCGATAAACAAGTCAAAAAATGTAAATCTATATTTTGTAAACTCAAGTAGCGAAGAAAACTATAATAATGGACTAGGTGAACTTATCGAACAATTGAAATTACCAAAAGATAATACATATTTTATAAATTTTGATTCAGTAGGCAGTGATTATTTGATTGCGGCTTATTCAGAATCAGATTCTATAGGATTGACAAAAAGATTTGATGTACAAGAGTACACCAAATTGATGAAATTTGTTAGGGGACATAGTAAGTACAAAGACAAAGTTTGGACAAGCCACTGTCCCTTTGCTTCAGATATGAATGAGGCAGTAAACAAAAAACATAAAGTGATTGTCTCGTTCTTTGGTTTGTCTAAAGCTGGGTCTCCTCCTCAGTATCATCAACATAGTGACGTAATTGAAAATGTAAACCAGGAGAGTATGAAGATGGTTGAAGCATTGGTAAGAGATTATATTGAAACTTTATAAACAGTTTTCAGCATACAGTATTCGGTTTCCATAAACCAGAAAGCATTGAGTATCCTAGAACGGTATTGGTGTCATTCTGAATTTATTTCAGAATCCCCAAGTCAAGAATTTGAGATTCTGAAATAAATTCAGAATGACCTTTTGAGGTGGATAATGCTGAATACTCGATACTGGAAGCAGGAGACTAAAACAATATACTCAAGGATTTATCAAAATTATTAGATTTGATGATTTCTGAGAAGTTTTTGACAACGTGTTGGATGTCTTCTTCGTTGCTAAAATCATACTTATTTAGATCCTCTGGCTTTATCCATTTGAAATCGCTATGCTCTTGGCTGATTTTAAATTCTCCAGTCGCTCTGACTAAGTAAATATTTCTGACTACTACAGGGTGATCGTCCAAAGAGCCTTCAAATTTATTTGAAGAAAGTATCAATAATACAGACTCCATTTCTAGATTTGTCTCTTCTTTGATTTCTCTTGAAAGTGACTCAAAAAGTGTATCTTCTGATTCTACTTTGCCACCAGGAATGTCCCAGAAGTTCTGATTTATATCGACGTTCTGTCTTTTTAGAATCAATACTTCATTTTTGCCATTCAGTATAAATGCTTTCTGACCAATTATGACGTTGTTGAATCTGTTCATGATTTTTGTTTTATGTAATTTCTAATATCATTTGCAAGTTTGGACAATTCTTCTTCTGAGGCTTTGTGGCTATCATTAGAAGAGATATACCCTTCATATTTGTCAAAAAATGTATCGTTATTACTACTAACCTGCCTCCATTCTCCACCTTTGAGATACTCTGTTTCATGCATAGGGAATAACTTGATATGAGCATGATCTATCCCTGTGCCTTCCATTATTAATCCAACGCGACCAACATCTTTAAAATAATCTTTTAGAATTTGAGATACTTTCTTGGCTGCAAATATAAATTCTGCCAAATCATTATCGTCAAGTTCTAATACATCACTTGTTTTATGAGCATTAGGTATCACAACACTAAAACCTTTGGTGTTTGGGTACAATGATAAAAAAGCCATATACTTTTCATCTTCCCAGAAAATCCCAGGAGTAGGTATATTTCTTTTTGCAATTTCACAAAAAAATACATTTATTGTCCTGTGTTTTTGAAGAATACGTTGTCATTTATGAGTATTAAATAAGATGATTTTAGCACTAGCTAAAGAAGAAAGGCAAAAGAATTTTTGTTTATAAGTACAATTATTTGATAAAATAGACATTAAAAGCTGGGATGGTGGAACTGGTAGACACGCTACCTTGAGGTGGTAGTGCCCACAAAAACGGGTGTGCAGGTTCAAGTCCTGTTCCCAGCACTTTTGTTGTAGATATACGCGCGGACTTTATCCCGAACTTGTTTCGGGATTGAGGTGGTAGTGGGAGCAATCCCGTGGAGATTTCCACCTTCGTCTCGTAGAACGAGACTTCGGCGGACTAATTCGACTATAGGATTTACTACATTTCATTAGTAAATCCAAGTCTCATTTGAGCAAGTCCTCCCTGCCTGCCGTAATCTTATGTAACAAGATGGAGGCAGGTTCACAGCATTTTTACTTCTGTTTCCTTAGATACATGGAAGTTTACAATGTATAACATTAACTATATTTAAATGGGAAATAAGGGGTAAAGGAGTGTATTCAGGCATCCTCTCCAGATTTACTTTTCGCTGACGCTCAAAGAATCTGGCGGGACCAAGCGGGATCGAACCGCCAACCTCTCGCGTGACAGGCGAGTGCTCTAACCAATTGAGCTATGATCCCATGTTTTCAATGTAAACATTATATCAGAACGAAACAGTGAATTTCCACCTTAAAGTAGATTTTTTTATCAAACTATTTTGCTCAACTTCAATATTTGATTTGTTCCTACAACGTCGTCTGATTCAATTTTTCCAAAGAATTATCTGGAGTTTGCCTATAATAACCTGGACCGTCTGGACCGTAGTCACTCCATGAGTTTTGTGGCACGTCATATCGATCTCCTGTTGTTGGAGATTCGACTGTCTCATAGCCTCTCATAGCATCATCCCATTTCTCACCGGATGATTTTTCTAATGATGACGAGTAACTACTTGAGCGCGTAACCTTTGAAGCACTTACGCTTTCTATAGGTCTATTTGGAGGTAGGATGGTGTTCTTTCTGGTGTTGCCAATGTCAGTGATCACAAGTGAATCTTGAATTTCTTGCAATGTAGCACTAGCACCATTCCATGCTGTAGGTGTCGCAATTTGTATACCCCAGAATGCTGAACTATATCTAGTACCAATACCTGTATATGGAGTCAGATAAATTCCAACTGTTGTCTTACCTTTGACACTTATTGATCCGTTTAGATAACCAGTGAAGTCAAATTCTTGAATTGTCTGGCCACTAATTGGAGAAGTTATATTTCTTCCTTTACTAAGTTGTAGACTACTGATGCCCGCAAATTCAGGCAAAGCTTTTTTGGCCCAAGTCTCTGGAGTGTATGTACCTGCAACCCCAGTTGCATAGGCATAGCTATATCCAGCATTCCCATCTGATCGAGTTAGGTCAATTCCGCTGTCTGTTTCCCCTGTCACTGTGAAATTATCTGGCTTGCTAAGTTTGAAATAACGTCCTTGGTATGTAGCAAATTGAGAGGCAGTTTCATTTACAAGTACTCCAGTATCTTCAGCATTTAAAATTTCATCGGTAATAATCTTCGTCCTGGCAAAACAATTTGAAATTTCTTCGAAAGTAGCAAGTTTCTCGTTATACTGACTTACTGGTGCCCAATATGATTTGAGTATGATAAATCCTTCTTTCACCTCGGCTTTCATCATTCCTTGAATTTTGTCACTGCCAAGATTGCCACTTGTCGATGCTTGAGATATCGAATCTTTAGTCTCTGGATCGGCCATGCTAAATGTACCACCAAGATCAGCAAATGTCTGTTCAAAAATTTGAGCAAATCTTTCCAAAAATTCTTTTCCAGTGATATCTTCCTCTAATTTAGCTGTATATAGATATGTGCTTACGGTATTTGTGTCATCTTGTGAGATAGCTACTGTACCTCCGTTTACATCATAAATCCATCCTTTCGGTACTCCAAAAGAAAAAGCGTTTTTCTTGTATTCTATAACTGGCAAGGAACAATTTGGATTGTCGTTTACTACCTCCCCAATGTTTTTTGTCACTTCTGCTTCTTGGGTTCCTTCTTGTTTCTCATTTTGATTATTTGCATTTTCGTTTTCTTTTGAGTCTTCTCTTGTTTTATAAATCAAAACAGCTGTCAATATGCAGACAATAAGCATCAAAAAAAGAATTCCTAATCCAATAAGCACTAAATATAATGGCTTTGCCTTAAGTTTTTGTAGAAATTTTTTCATATACAAAAAAATATAAAATAAACTAAAAAATTGTATACCATTAAAAAATCTAAGGCAATTTTAAATACATAGATCGTCAGAAATCTATTTTTCATATATACTACTATTTAATAAATATTAATATAAATTTTTCTTATGTTCCCTTTCAAAAAAATGAATCGAGAAATAGCATCAAGGTTGAAACATACTGTTGAATGGATTTTCTGGACATGTATTATTTCATTTTCTGCAACGTTAGTTATCTTTGTTATAGAAAGAGGCACTAATCCATTTATGGATAGCTTGTGGGAAATGGTATGGTGGTGGATAAATACAATTACAGGTATTGGTGGTACATACGATCCTCTTACGAAAGAAGGTCAAATTCTGGGCATTTTTGTTATCATAACAGGTATTGTATTGCTTGCTATTGCGATAGCTGAAGTGGCTGACTTGATAAGATTGACTTACGAAAGACGTGATAAAGGCATGATTCATATTAATTATACAGGGCATATTATTATCTATGGATATACTTCATTGACTGCAGGAGTTGTGAAACTACTAAGACATCATTTTGGTAGAAGTCTCAAGATTGTATTAATTTCTAACGACACATCCTTTAATCCTTTTCCTAAGGAAGTAGATTTCATATATGCTAATCCAATTGATAGGACAACTTTTGAAGAAGCAAATGCGAAAGATTGTCTTGCTTCAATTATACTTGCTAATGATAGATTTTCTGATCCTGATGCTTATTCTCTTGTAATTGCAAGTGGGGTAGAGAAGCATAATTCAAAATCAGTAACTATTGTGGAATTGATGGATGATGCTTATAGGGAGCTTTATAAAGAAGGAAATATCGAAGCATTTATCAAGAGGAAGGAATTGTTAACTGATTTATTGAGAAAAAATACTGATTCTAAATTACTTCGTATTATTGAAAAGGAGACGGTTTTAAATCCTGATGATGGGGATGAAGACAAGGAGAAAGTTGAATTGATATAAAAGTGGGCTGCCGGGGATTTGAACCCCGAACCTGCCGGTTAAGAGCCGGATGCTCTACCATTGAGCTAGCAGCCCGCGTCGCAGATAGGCTCCAGGTTCCATCAACTTGCAAGCAAGTGGATTTCACCTTCCGCCATCTGCTCCTTTTCAGTTCAAATTCCCTAAGGTCATTTGAACTGGTTAATTATTTCATCATTTTACTTTAAATTTCTTTTGAGTGGTTAAAGTAAAAGTTTGCAAATCGACGATGCAATTTTATCACATTTTTACAAAAAATATGCTCTGAGAGGGATTCGAACCCACAACCTCCGGTTCCGAAGACCGATGCTCTATCCAGTTGAGCTATCAGAGCTAATTGATAATTTACTTCAGATTATAGCTAAAATAAAGGGGATTATAAAGTAGTAAGCTTTGAGTATTGAGTCTTGAGTATCGAGTAATGAGCTTTGAGTTATGAGTACTCAAGGCTCAACGCTCATAACTCATGGCTGTATTATATGCTTAAAGCTGAATGCTTTATGCTGAAGGCTATTTTTGACTAGACAATCCCCCAAAAAGCACTTAATATGTGTTAGTAAATTAATTAATTTCTTATTTATTTTTATATGAAAGTGTTCCAAAATCTGAGAACCTTCAATCTCGTGATGGGCTTTTTCCATCTTGTGCAGGGTGTTTTGATGCTTGTTCTAAGCAATGATTTCAAATTGCCACTAACTACATCTTTTCTATCTAGTAGCCAGGGAGAATCTTTCCCAGCTCCATTAGTTGAAGAAGTCGGGCAACTCCAGATTGGTCCCGCAGTCGCAGCATTTTTATTCATTTCGTCAGCTGCTCATTTTTTGATCTCTAGTCCAAGAATTTATGAGTGGTATCAAAAGAATCTGAAAAAAGGAGCAAATTATGCAAGGTGGTATGAATATATGCTAAGTTCATCTTTGATGATTGTAATTATTGCAATGCTTTCTGGGATGTACGATTTGCCTAGTTTGATACTTATGTTTTCATTGAATGCAACAATGATCATGTTTGGTTTTGTTATGGAGTTGCATAATCAGTTAACCAAGAAAACAGACTGGACTTCATTTATCTTTGGATGTTTTGCAGGAGCGGTGCCTTGGATAGTGATCGCAATGTATTTTCTTGGAGCTGCATTAGCAAATAGTGGCAATATCCCAGAATTCGTATATGCGATATTGATTTCATTATTCCTTTTCTTCAATATATTTGCAGTAAATATGTACTTGCAGTACAAAAAAATTGGGCCATGGAAGAATTACATGTTTGGAGAAAAAGTATATATAGTTTTAAGTCTAGTATCTAAATCATTATTAGCTTGGCAGGTTTTCTCTGGTACATTGAGACCAAACTAGAAAAGAAAAGCAGAAATTTTATTAAATTATTACTATGTTTCTTAAGCATAAGTCTATATTTTGGCATATAGTCGGCTCATTTTTAGGCTTAGTGGTCACAATGAGCTTCTGGGTTTTTGCCAATTTAGTCAATTCTGTTACTGATGTATATCTGATCAGCGAGGTCACGGCATTTATGAACGAAACGCTCTGGCTTGTACTATTTACATGGTTTGTAGGATTTGTTGGTGGGTTTTTTGATAGATTAGTTTTTCCTTTAAGTATCCCTGCTATACCCATACACGCATTCAATAGTATCTTTATTGTATATTTTTTCATCAAACTTCTGACATTACTTGAGAGCGTTCTGTTTATTGGATTTTTAGAAAAAATCTTAGATTGGCAATATCTTGGTATTCTTTATCCAATTGCATTCTTTCTTACAATTATTGGAAAAACACTAGAAATCTTCAATGACAATTTTGTACATCCGAAGCAAAAAAGCATAAACAAAGAAGCTGAAGAAGTTTGCGATGATAAGGATTTAAAGAAGGTGAAGTTATGGTTTGCCGAATTTTTTGAAAATATTAGCAAGAGGTTAAGAAAATAACTTTTGTCCTGAAAAGCAATACTCCATAGTGGAAATTATCATTTCAAGTAAATTGTTGTTGTAAGAGTTCTGTCATAGAACTTGCGTCCTATATTATAATCTCAGTTAAAATGAGATTTTTTTGATTATAAATATATGATGCGTAAAAGAGTCAAAGCAATTACCAAAATAGGACTACAGCAGCCTACAATTGATAGACAGGCTTTTTTGTTTATGCAACTTTCTACAGGAACTTTACTGTTATTGATTATTAAGTACGTATATTTCAATCTGCCTTATTATCAGTCGTATTTGCTTCCAAATTATCGTACAGCAATAGAATTAACTTTCTGGATATTGCTACTGACAATTTGGATTGATGCTTTGATCAAATTTCTGTTTATCAAGAAGATTCGAAACACTAAGTTTATGCTGATATTTATACTAGTTTATAGCATTATTTTTCATTTGTTATACAAATCTGGCCTATCAAGCAACAAAGTCGAAATAAAGTGGGATCATGAAATAAAAACAGCAATTCTTTCTACTCTTGTGAAAGCGTTTTATATACCAATAATGATTGCCTTCACAATCTCACCACTAGAAAGATTAATTAAAGATGTTCAAGCAGTAGAAAAGGGATTGCTAAAACTTACATTTGAAAATACATATTATATGGTATTAGTGTCGATATTTTTAATAGATACTTCCTTGTACCTTTTTGGTTATATGTTTGAGTCGGTCTGGTTAAGAAGTGAAATCAAATCCGTCGAGCCAACATTATTAGGGTGGGTGGCAGCATTATCAACATATCCCCCTTTCAATTCATTGACAGGGCAAATTTCCCCAATGGCAAGTGGTTCTGATATTATGCTTGCTAATCAGTCAGAAATGTTTAGACATTCAATAATGCTAATGATTTTTGTATTTGATATTATTTTTGTATCTGCTTCTGTGGCATTATTTACAAAAGCAAGTAATTTGACTAATAGAGGAATCGTATCTCGTGGACCTTATAGGTTTGTTAGGCATCCTGCCTATGCTGCCAAGCTTATTGCATGGGCGCTAGCAGATATACTTGCTGGCATAAGTAAGCAATATTTTGTTTTCTGGCTTGCTTTTGTTTTTATATATGGTTTGAGAGCCTGGACAGAGGAGAGGCATTTGAGTCAAGATCCAGATTATATCGCTTACAAAAAGAAGGTTCGGTATAAGGTCTTACCTGGGATTATCTAAGAACGGTATTTTCTTTCTAAGTCTTTTTTTCTGATATCACCCGCAGTTTGAGGAGAAATATATTGCAACATGTAATAATTGTTGAGTTTCAAGAAGTAATTTGCAATTAGATTGGCAATTCCTAATTTGTAAAGCAATAAACCAATAAGTATCATTATTGTCCCTAATATTATTCTATCAATGTCATTTGAAATAATTGCTGTTTTTGGAAGTGTACAATTACACTGATAGTTGATTACTTTTGTAACAGTTTTTACTTCTTCGTTTTCCGGTTTGATTTCTACTTTGTTGATAAACTCTGCTTCACATTCAATCGCAGTTACTTCTGCAGGAATCGTTGCGTTATAAGATATTACTAATCTATCTCCTGCTGGAATGTTTACCGGGCCCCATAGAATTATTCCATCAATAAATGAATTTGGAGAAGGATTTATTGAAGATTCGATAATATAATCTTTTAATGATGGGTCTACTGTGTCTTTGATCTCATTAATAATTGCTGGTGCAGTGCCTGAGTTTGAAATGGTTATTGTATAAGATATGTCGACTGCACCATCGTCTCTGCAAACTGCTTGAGCATCTTTTAGTTGACTTATTTCAGGTTGCCCACTAGATGAACTTGAGCTACTAGATGATGATGAGCTACTTGATGAAGAAGAACTTGAACTGCTTGATGATGACGAACTACTTGAAGAAGAGCTCGAACTGCTACTAGATGATGACGAACTCGTGCCCGCCATACAGACCCAGAAAATATTTTCACAACCAGTACATATGCTTGATTCACATTCTCCAGGAGCGGGGTTTATGGTCGCCGGATTTGGACATCCACAAGCTGAATGTGGATTTGATACTGTTCCATAAATTCCATCATTACTACAGGATTCCATGGCCACACCTTTGCCATTATTTGCTATAGCATTATTCATAGCCTGACTTCTTGTATAGCCGCTTCTATCGCTGACCCCTATTACTTCTGTGATTTTTTCACACCCTGGATTTACGCCAACGGTGGTATGGCATCCCATATAACCACCACTTGAAGATGATGATGACGAAGAAGATGATGTAGTAGGTGGAGTCTCTTCACAACAATAGATCCCCGTATATGAAGTTCTGCATGTATCTTCATTCGCAAACATATACCAACTAGCTGGACACGAACCTCTGTTTTCTGGGTTGCCCTCACACCAAGCACATCCTGCAGCACTTGAATCGTCTGGAGATAAGTCTTGTCTAGTTAATTGATATCCAACTGCAACAGCAATGATACCAACTACCAAAACAAATAAAAGTATTGTAAATGCTAAAGTATTATTCATAATCTATTTGTAATATTAAACAACAATAATAAAAAAAAGTCCATAAGAGGAGATAAGCAAAATATTCTGTTGTTGTTTTATTCAATTTTTATAAAAAAAGAAGAAATAATTATATTCCGCTGTACATAATGTTTTTGATCAAGTAAAATTATAGATACTTACAATAAATCATTATGAAAAAAATCTTACTTGCAGAAGATGATAAGCCCATAGCCACAGCGCTCGAACTGAAATTGTCTTCGAGCGGATATAGCATAACTGTTGCAGAAAATGGCAAGATTGCATACGAATTAGCATCAAAAGAAAAATTTGATCTTGTGTTACTTGATTTGATTATGCCTGTTATGGATGGATTCGAGGTTTTGGAACACTTGAAAAAAGACAAATACAAAACTCCAATCATAGTATTAAGTAATCTTGGCCAAGATGAAGATAGAAAAAGGGCAAAAGAATTAGGCGCAAAAGATTATTTTATCAAATCAGATATTGATTTAAGTCAGATAATAGAATACATCCAAAAATATCTAAAATAGTTAATTATACTGCCCATGATACTTACAGATGAAAAGCTAGTTGAGATTCTTCAAAAAACTCAATACGTCAAAGACGTTGAAAAAACCTGGGAACGGGCTCAAGCTTCGACAACAAATCTATCAGACTATTTACTTTCCAATAACATACTTACTAAGGATCTTTTGGGACAGGCAGTTAGTGAGTATCTGAAAGTTAAGTATTTAGATTTAAATACCAATATTCCAAATGTCCAAGACATAGAGCAAATCCCAGTAGAGATAGCTACCAAGTATAGAGTTGTCTTTTACAAAAAAGAAGACAAGAAGATGATTATTGCAACTGATTCTGTAGAAAACAAGACAGAGGCAGAAAAAGAACTCAAAACAATGATACCTGGTGTAGTTTTTGAGTTCGGATATTCACTTACAGAAGATATCGATAACGTGCTCTTGATGTATCGGGAAGAATTAACTGAAAGATTAGATGAAATAATTCAAAACAATCCTAAGTTTGCTCCTGCATTAATAGATGAGATTTTTCATGAGGCAATACTTAGAAAGGCTTCTGATATTCATATGGAACCGCAGGAAGATTATGTTTTGATTAGATATCGAGTCGATGGCGTGCTAGCTAGGGTTGCTAAACTGGACAAAAGTTTATACCCCAATCTGGTCAATAGAATAAAGGTTATGGCAAGACTAAGAGTTGATGATAGATTCTCAGCACAAGATGGTGCGATTAGATATGAAATGGATGATGTGAAGATCGATATGAGGGTGTCAGTCGCTCCTGTTGTTGAAGGCGAAAAAGTCTCAATTAGGGTATTAAGTTCTTATCTAAAAAGCTTTTCACTAAAGGATATCGGTCTATCTGAATTACATCAAGAAGTTATCTCTCAAAACGCCAAGAAGCCTTTTGGGATGATATTAGCATGCGGCCCTACAGGCTCAGGTAAAACAACAACTCTTTATGCAATACTTAATTATTTGAATCAAGAGGGCGTCAATATAACAACAATTGAAGATCCTGTAGAATACAAAATCAAAGGTGTTAATCAAATTCAGGTAAATAAAGAAACAAATCTGACCTTTGCTAAGGGACTTCGTTCAATAGTTAGACAAGATCCGGATATAATACTAGTTGGTGAGATTCGTGATCAAGAAACAGCAGAGATAGGTGTAAATGCAGCAATGACAGGACATCTATTACTTTCAACATTTCACTCAAATGATGCAGCAACTGCGATTCCTAGGTTATTAGATATGGGCATTGAGCCATTTCTACTAGCTTCAGGCCTTGAACTTATTATTGCCCAAAGATTGGTTAGAAAAATTTGTGAAAAATGTAGAACTAGTTATGACTTTGATACAAGTGAGCTTGCAAATAAAGATAGGCAGGATGCTGTCAAAAAATATTTTGGAACAAAAAAAACGCATAGAATGTATAAAGGAAAGGGCTGTAGTGCTTGCAATAATACCGGGTACAAAGGGAGGATCGGTATTTTTGAAGTATTGAATATGTCCAATGAGATCAAAGAGATTGTGATGACAAACCCATCAAGCGATGCTGTTTGGAATTTGGCAAGGAAGGCTGGTACTACGACTTTTTTCGAAGATGGTATAGAAAAAGTGAAGGCGGGTATTACGACATTGGACGAAGTCTTTAGGGTCGCTCCTGTTACAAAATAAGCTCTTATATAATAACTGATTGAAAAATTTTTGGACTAAGTTGTTAAACAAAATTTCTCTAGTTAGTACTTCTCAAAAACATGAGTTTTTTGAGAGTTTCGCATTGATGGTCTCATCTGGAATAGGAGTCAAAGAATCACTTGAGTCACTAGAACAGGAGTCTCTTTCCAGGGGTACAAAGATATTAATTCGAAGAATTAGAGAGGATATTAATAATGGGCATCCTTTGTGGTACGCACTTTTGCAAGTCAATCTTTTGCCACTACATCTACTTGCAGTGCTACAGATAACTGAGGAGTCGGGAAAATTAAATGAAAACATGAGTGTGGTGGTAGATTACTTGAAGCGTGAAAATGAATTTAAATCAAAATTAAGATCGGCAAGCATATATCCCGGGTTCGTATTGACATTGCTTTTTGTTATCACGCTTGTCCTTGGTACATTTGTGTTACCAAATCTTGCCAAAACATACAGTAATTTGAATGTTGATTTGCCTAAGGTGACTGTTTTTGTAATCAATGCCGGGGAATTTTTAGATAAACAGGGATATGTTGTTATTCCGGTTTTGATATTTTTCATTTTCTCATTGGTGTATTTAATTTTCGTTAATAAAGATACAAAAAGGATTGGGCAGGCAATACTACTTAGAACCCCAATAGTAAATAAATTGATAAAAGAAACTGAAATATTAAGATTTGGATACTTGCTAAATATTTTGCTGGATTCTGGGATGACATTACTTGATGGATTGCATCTACTAAGTATTGCTACTCCATATCATCAATATGCAAGATTTTACGCTAAGCTTGCAGATAATATTGACCAAGGGTTAGGTTTTAGCGAAAGCTTCAATGGCATAAATAATGCAAACCGATTATTCCCTCTATATGTCAGACAAATGATAATTTCTGGTGAAAAAACTGCTTCGCTTAAGCAATCATTAGAGAAAATTGGAGAAGTGTATACAATCAAAAGTGACACAACGGGCAAGAATATTTCAGTCATGATTGAACCAGTACTATTGCTGCTTGTGTGGGCGATGGTAGCTGTGATTGCTTTTGCAGTCGTTATGCCTATATATAATCTGACAAATTCAATCACAGATGTTTCTACTGATAATAATCAATTGGAAGAAGAAACAAATTACAAATCTCTTGAAATAATAGGTAATGGGAAAATCAAGGTTTTCAATAGACCCGATGGGACTCAGATAGCATTAGTTGATAGTGGCAATTTATATCTTTATACTCAAGAGCGAAGTGGTTGGTATGAAATCATTCTCGAAAGAAATAGTACAGGCTGGGTAGAAAAAGATAATATATCTTTAATTGATTAAATGAAAAAGTTTAAAGCATTTACACTAGTCGAGATATTGCTTACTATAGGTTTGATAAGCTTTGTTGTGGCGATATCTGTCCCAGTTTATGGCAGCTATCAAGTGTCAAATAGGCTTGAGTCAGCATCAAAAATTATCAAGAGAGCAGGTAGAACAGCTCAAATCAATGCACAAGAAGGTCAATTAGATAGTGCCTGGGGGTTAAGAGTTGAAAATGAAAGAGTGATAATTTTTGCTGGAGATACGTATGCTACAAGAGACCAGGCAGCAGATATTTTTCTTTCTTTCTCTTCTAATTTAACTGGTCATCAGGAATTTGTGTATCAGAAATTAAGTGGCGATCTTGATAGTTCGAAACAAATCAATCTCATGCTTAGCTCTAAAGTTATAGTGATCAATATAAATGAAAAAGGTGTTTATATTTAAACATAAGAATATAAAAAGTTTCTCAGTAGTTGAGATCATGTTAGCTATAGCTATATTTACATTCCTTGCCATAGCAATTGGCTCAATGCTTAGCTATTCTTCCCAGACAAATGCTTCTTCAGGTGACAAAGATAAAGCTACATTTCTTGCTCAAGAAGGTATGGAAGCTATTATTGCAATTAGAAATGAAGATTACTCAAATCTTGTCGATGGTGCTCATGGATTGGCTATAGTATCCAATCAATGGCAATTGCAAAATAGCTCCGATCAAGTAGGACAATACAATAGACAAATAAATATCTCTCAAATTGATATATATCAGAAAAAAGTTGAAGTAATCGTTTCCTGGACAAATAAGTTTGATAATCTGCAGGAGATCAAGCTAACAAGGGTATTAGCTGATATCAATAGACAATTAATCCTTCAAAAAAGTTGGGCTAATGCAATTAAATCTGCAGTTTTGGATCTTCCTGGAAACGATGATGGTTTAAGGCTTCATGTCCAAGGTGACTATGCTTATGTTTTAAGGACAGATAGCAGGAAGCTTGAAATAGTAAATGTCTCGAACCCAAATAATATGCAATTAGTTTCTTTTATTAATTTCACTGGAACCCCAGTAGCAATAAAGGTGGATGGAAATTATGCGTATATTGCTACAAATAATAATATTGGTGAATTGGTTGTAGTAGATATTACAAATCCTGCTAGTCCAACGATTGCAGGAACATTCAATGTGGTAGTTGGGACAACACCTTTGGATTTGGCTTATATGAATAATCATATATTTATGGTATTTCCTAATTCTGGCGCACATGAACTTTTTGCAATAAATGTCGCAAATCCTGGAAGTATGAGCCTGGCAGATTCAATTAATGTTGCAAGAGGAGCAAATAGAATTGATTTAAATAGTTCCTATGCTTTTGTGAGCTCATCTAGTAATAATTCAGAATTACAGGTATTTAATATCTCAAATCCTGCAAATATCCAGTTGACGAAAACTTTGAATTTATCTGGGAATCAGGATGGAATATATATTGATGTGGATCAAAACTTACTAGCTATCTATCGTTCAAATCAAAATGTGGATTTTGTAGATATTAACAATCCTGTAGCGCCTGTTTATATAAGTTCATATAGCCCAGTAAGTCAGGTCACTGGTGTGAAAATCAATCAAGCGAAAGGATTGCTTTTCGTGCTTTCTGCAAAAAATAAAGATCAGTTAGACATTGTAAATATTCAAGATATTAATAATCCTACAAGGTATACAATATTGGATATTGGATTTGAATTAAGGGATCTTTATTATGATGAATTAAAGGATATAGCCTTTGCAGTAGGTATTAGTGATAGTGAAGAACTTATTATGGTTGAGCCACAATGAAAAACTATTACAAAAACATAAAAGCATTTACCTTGGTTGAAGTTTTGCTGTATATAGGCTTATTGAGTTTTTTTCTGCTTGTAATTACAGGCTTTATATCATTGCTTGAAAGTTCAAAATCTAAAAATGCAATAATTCAGGAAGTTGATTCCCAGGGTACTCAGATTATGGAAATCTTTAAATATTACACAGAAATGTCAAATGGTATGGTCTCTCCGGCAATAGGTGATAATGCCAATAGCTTAACTTTAAGTTCTTCTTCAGGCAATCTAGTTTTTAGCGTTGTTTCGTCAGATTTATTTCTCAATGAAAATTCAATAGATTATAAACTTAATTCTGAAGAAACCAAGATCAATACTTTGGAAATAAATAATTATTCATTTGATGCAACTAATCAAATAGTTAGAGTAAGATTAATAATTGGATCTACCAAAGAAAATTCAAATTATGAAAAAGAATTTATATCAAGTTTTACAATCAAATAGTGATGGCTATGTGGCCTTAGTGACAGTTCTTATACTATCTTTGGTAGCCTCATTGATATTTGTGACTGCTATGGTCATAAATACTGATTCGTCTGTTACGTCTGCAAATCTAACAGAGGCTACTGTAGCTAGATATTATGCAGAAAGTTGTGTGGATATAGCAATCAATAACTTGAAAAGTAATATCAATTATCAAGGCAATGAAAGTATTAACGCAAATGGAGTTACTTGTCAGATAGGTCAGATAAGTTTAAATGCTGGTGTGTATAATATCCCTGCTCAAGCAAATCACAACGATTTTGTTTACAAGATCGAATTAAAAATTTCACAGATCTCTCCAAATACAGTGATTGATAGTTATATAAGAATCCCTTGAAGATTATTCAGGCTTGAAATGTCTAATATAGTATCCTATTGTAATAATAAACAACGGAAGGCTAAGTACTGCGAAAATATTTAGATCCTGATCGGATTTAAAAAACCAGACACTCGTAAATGCGACCACTAAAAATAATAAAGCTCCGATTCGGTTATATCTTGTGGCTATTATAAATAGTGTAAAAGTAATCATACTTGGCATAACACTTGCAATAATTGTAGCAATGGTCTCAGTATTTGATTCGAAATTTCCAAAAATGTCGAGAACATATAAATTTAATATTCCAAGATAAACAACATTCAAAAAGACTGGTAACTCAAATAATAGTTTCTTCATGGATTTGTTTTAAATTTATAAAAGTTGTATACTTGACTAAATACATAATAAATAGAATACAAAATTTAATCAATTTATTTTTTATTATTTTCTTCTATGAATCTATCAAAACAGGGATACGTAGACGATATTGAGAAGGAAACAGTGGAAAATCCAAATTTCCGCAAAGTCCTTTTCACAGGCAAGAATATCCAACTTGTTGTGATGACATTACAACCTGGAGAAGATATCGGGCTTGAAACACACGCTGAGCACGATCAATTTATCAGAATTGAAGAAGGGATGGCGAAAGTAGTTTTAAATGGAGAGGAAACTGAAGCGAGAGATGATTTTGCGATTATAATTCCTGCTGGAGTTGAACACAATGTGATAAATGTGTCTCAAACTGATGTATTGAAACTTTATACACTATACGCACCTCCAGAGCATGAGGATGGGATTGTCGTCGCAACGAAACCGGAATAACAGTGTACAGCTGACAGCAAAAAGTAGGCAGTAACGAGTAAACAGTAGACAGCAAAGAGCATTCAGTATCAAGTGCGAAAGGCGAAAATCGCTATTTAGAATTATAGATACTGAATACTGAATATTGTCTACCAGTTTATAGGTGTTTTTTTCTGTTTGATTAGGTATTCATTTGCCCTACTAAAGTGTTTGCATCCAAAGAATCCTCTATTTGCGGAAAATGGAGAAGGGTGTGGCGCTTCAAGTACTAGATGCTTATTTCTATCAATAATTGAGCCTTTTTGTTGGGCATAGTATCCCCATAGTAAGAAAACGAGGTTTTGCTTCTTTTCTGATAAATTTTGTATTATTGCATCGGTGAATTCTTCCCATCCTTTGTTTTGGTGAGAACCTGGTGTATGTGCTCGAACTGTAAGTGTTGCATTGAGTAACAATACTCCTTGTTGTGCCCATCTTTCTAGATTGCCATTTTGAGGGATATCTTTGCCTAGATCGTTTTTTATTTCTTTGTAGATATTTACTAATGAAGGAGGAGGCTTAATTCCATCTGGTACAGAAAAAGATAATCCATGAGCTTGTTTCTCTCCATGATAAGGGTCTTGCCCGATTATCACAACTTTGACTTTGTCGTATGGACATCTATCAAGTGCATTAAATATATATTTGCCAGGAGGAAAGATTGAGTATTTTTTATATTCGTCTTTGACAAAATTGATTAACTGCTTGAAATATTCTTTTTCAAATTCTTCAGACAATAATTTTTTCCAAGATTTTTCCATTTTCACGTTCATGGAGAAATTATAGCAGTAGTTTATGCCGATGTGCCAGTTTGCAGTATTGGTTTATTATTAAGCTTTGTTTCTGAGATTTTGATTGCCCCGTAAATAAGTAGAGCTTAGATAAATGGATATTCAATAATTTCCGGATAAATTTCACCTTGTGGCGTCACACTTCTTCGATAACCACAAACTCGAGTAACACCAAATCGTTGCATAATTTCAATGATGGATGCTCTTGTATTTTCATACATCGTAGGCTCGATTGGTCTAAATCTAGCAGTATTTGCATCAATCGGAAAAAGAATAGAGGCTATCTTTAAATTTGGCACAGATGAATTGGTCAGTCCTTCACATACACGAACAATAGCTTCATCTAGACTATCGAAATATAAGTAGAATTCTTCATCATCTTCTTCTGACCATCCGGCAACAGGTGGTTTTTCTTCCCAATAAATGTCTGTAGAAGTACTAGGTTGAGTATATTGTCCATATAAGTAACTTGGATTGACGTGCACTGCCTGATCTGTTGATATTTCTATTATTCTAAAATAATCATCAACATTATCAACTTTTTGATGAAGTATTATCAAAATAGGCAATGGTGATCCTGGTAATTCATTGTCATAGTGTGTTATTGTAAACTTTGGATAAAATTTCTCTGCGTTTTTATATAAATTAAGTACAGTATCTTCAGTACCGGGTAATATCAGAGGATTAATTGGGGGTTGGTTAGGGCTTTCAGGTTGTACATCAAACATAGAAATTTTTGCAACAATTTCCTTATATTATATCATAAATATATATAATGTGTAGGGGGTGCAGGTGTCTATTGAAAACAAACACATTTCCAACTATAGTAAACTGTCTTAATTATTATAATATCAAATTGGCAGAGAAAAACTATAAAATCAGTGACTCAAAAATGAAGGTAGGCAAAGAATATCAAGTTCTCAATGTTGTTATGTCAGGTAAACCAGGATTAGGTGATATAAGATCAATGATGAAAGATATTGATGAGAAGACCAAAGATTGGGGAGAATATATCTCAATCACTGATTTTAGAGAGCTTCAGATTTCTGACTTCTTGCAAAATGTGATACTTATGGGTATGGAGAAGACTTATAAATCGGTACTATCTGTAACAAATTCAGCAATATTATCGTTTGTGATTCTAAGAGATGATGACGGGGGCGCGAATTATTTGAAAAAGTCATTAGAGGATATTAATAAACAAGAGGGCATAAAAGAATATAATTATAGGTATATTTTTGTCAAAAATCCTGAAGAAATTATTGAAATAGCTAAGAAACTATTAAGTTAATTTACTTATTATTTATGGCTTATGAGTAAGCATAACGCTGCATCCGCTGGACCATCGGGAGCAATTTATGGTCTTGGGTTTATAGGTGCATTAATCTATTATATCTCGACTGCATCAGGAGTTGGAGCCGGATTAGTTGGGATCCTCAAGGCAATTCTATGGCCAGCTTTTTTGGTCTATGATCTGATGAAGTTTTTGGGGATGTAAATTAAAAAATTTATTGAAGAAATTATTATGGAATCAATTATAGCTTCTGAAACGCGGGAATGGGTAAGGTGTAATTTAGGTCTTATTCATAATGCCGTAGATCAAGAAATGAGGCAGATGATGGCTGCAGGTATCGACCCTTCAAAAGGGAATTTATGTGCAGGTTTGTTTAAGTACCTTGATAGATCCAGTTTACCAAGTAATGGTAAACTGCGATTTGTAAGAGTCGATACTCCACAAACAAAAGGTATTTTACATGCAATCATTGAAATAGAGACTATAATTATTGACCCAACTTATATGCAATTTGGGGTTCATGTAGAAGAGGAGGATCTAGTTGATAGTTGTTTAGTTGGGCCAAAAGAGTATTTGTACCAAAAGTATGGTATAGATTATGCTGTATAAAATGTCTTTACTCATATCCACCCAGAAGTATGCAATTACCATAAGAGTAATAAACTTGGCCGTTTTCGGATGTCAGAAAATTTACCTCAGAGAAAGGAATGACAGGTAATTGGAGTAGGTTAGTCTTTTCTATCCAATGTCCTGATGCTTCATGCAAAAATCCTCTTCCATAGAAGCCTGCAGTTGAATCCAAAATGATTGGGGAAATATCATCATCTAGAGTCGTTTTTCTATCATGAAACATGTATAGCCCTGCAGGATTCGAAGCCACACCTGCATAACAACTATATGACCCAACTGTTAATAAACTTCTGCCTTTTTGATGAGTTTTGGTTTCGTTAATATTCACACAACTTGAAATTTCTTGAAATCTTTTTATGCCATTTTTAAATCCTGACGAACTATATCATCAGCTAGTAGACAAAACTCTTGCATTGATATTTCAATAGGTTCTTGAAATGGTGTTAGTAGTCCACTCATAAAAGAGATATCAGACTAATTGCAAAAATTTGACAATTGCTAATTATTTCTTAGCTTTTGCCTTTTTGTCGTCAATCTTTTCTGCTTTTTTGAGAGTAGCCTTTTTTTTGACAGATTTCTTTGCCGTCTTTTTTTCTGTTACTTTGGCTTCAGATTTTATTGGTTTTTGTTCTGATACGCTTTTGATAATCGTTAATGATCTCAACATCTCCAAAGCAGAATCCAATTTTACATTCATTGCATCTATCTGCTCTTGAATCTGGGAATTATCTTGCCTACTATTACCTTTTTTGGCAAAACAGTCATCGCAGAAGATAGCTTTGCCACTTGTTGGCTTAAATGGAACCATGCATGCATTGCCACATGAGTCACAAACGGTTTCGTGCATTGTTTTTTCTGATCTCTCCGGTCTATCAAATCTATCAAAACTTCGTCTATTATCACGTCTATCATCTCGTCTGTATGACGAATTATCGGATTGTTTCTCGTAGCAGTTGCTACAATAGACAGGTTTCTCTCCAGTTGGTCTAAAAGGTACCTGGCAATCTCTGCCACATTTATCACATACGGTATCAAACATAGTAGTAGATCTTCTCTCACCTCTACCTCGGCTATTTCCCCTGTCTCTATTAAAATTATTCCTTCTCTCAAAATTTCTCATAAAATTTGTATAAAAAACTAAAAAATTAAGGGAATTACGCAATTTGTTGATACTCCATATGTAACGCCTATAGTATAAGTATATCTTAAATAGAAGCATTATACAAATTTTTTCTTTGAAGACAGTATTATATTTGTCTCGAGTTCCTTGCATTTTCTATCAAGAAATGGCATAGTTTTATAAGTTACTAATCAAAAATGTCTGCCATAATTTTTCTGTGCTTCGTATTAGCTACCCTCCTTGGTATTGCCTTCCATTATGCACATAGGGATAGAACAAAAAGTTTGTTGGTACATATACTTTTTCCTGTCAATGAAAGCACTTGGGAGCATCTAAAGCTCGTTTATCAACCCATGATGATTATGGGGGTACTCCAATGTTTATTGTTATCAAATGATTATCTCAATATTGTTGAAGGAAATTTCATGGGCATAATTGTGGCAATGTTGTTAATTCCTCTTTTGTATTATCCTGTCAAAATACTAGTCAAAAAGGAAATTATGTGGTTTAGTATATCTGTTTTTGTATTATCGATATTAATTGGATACCTCACAGTCTGGGTTTATTTGAAGTTTGGTATCAGCAATTTTTCTGAAGAGTTATCAGCATATTTGCTCATTTTATTATTTTTGGCTTTTGGGGTCTTCACTTTTTATCCACCAAGGATTTTCTTATTTCTCGATCCAGTTAAGAAACAATACGGGCATAGAATTAAATGATGATCAGAAACTATAAGTAGTGACTTTTTTCAATTTTTGTTTTATTTCACCTCGACTTTTTGAGGGATATCGCCATTAATAATCATTTTGCCTTCTTTCAATTCAACTTGTTTGATGTCAGTGCCAGGGATTTGAGCTATTCGTTTCTCAAGGGCGGTCTCTAATACTGGAGTGATTTCTTTGAGCATAAATGACGGGATAGGGAAATTTCCAATTTTGGCCGTATTTATATCAAAAGATGCCTGGTTATTTGTCATGCTTGCATTACCTTTTGCATATACAGGGATTTTATCATTTACAACTTTGACATATTTCTCCCCCTTATCAACTTCTTGATCTGTATATCCTAATGTCTTAGCAAATTCCTTCGCCTTGGGAACGTTGATAATTGTTGATAATTCTACGCTCCCATCATCTGCTATTTTCACTTGAGGATTTTCAATAAATATTGGTGCCCATTTCTGCCAACTTGTGATAATTGAGGTGATTTGTTCAGAATCAAGGGCTTCATCCTCTAGGGTGATCACCCCAGAATAGGCCAATTCGCCATCAACTGATTCATCTTTTTGATAAAAATTATTCTCTATACCTACTTTGGCATAAAAATCTTCTACCAACTTGATATCTGATTTCACCCCTAAATCTTTTTGTTTCATGAAAATATCAGATATACCAGGCACAAATCCAATATAAGCTAATAGAATAATCAGACAAGACACACAAACAAGGAGTATGACAATTGATACAATAATAATTTTCTTCATTTTTATTTATTGTTTTGTTTTTTATATAGATAAAAGTATAGTCCAATTCCTGCAGCTATTACTACAGATAAACCAACTATTATCAATAATAATGTGTTGTGTAATATAGCTGAAATTGTGACAACAAGGAATGTAACAAAAAGTGATACAACAAATGAGACCATACCTATGATAGATTTACCAATTTTGCCAAAAAATGGAATCTTGTCTGCTAAGAAAGTTATTGGTCCAAATATCAGTGATAGTCCAATCCACATCATCAAAAAGCCTCCGACTCGGCCAAGCCATAAAGATGTTTTGTATTCTGAATGCATGGTCTTGAGTGCAGTATCTTTGTTGCCATCAAAAATTCTAAACAATTGGTTGTTGTTATTATCTACATAATTTGTAATGTTCTTGCCTTCAAGTTTTCCAAATACAGTAACACTTGTATCAGGCATAAATACTTTGTAACTGATTCTTGTATCTCCAATTTCTGGATTATTGATGTCCGTCATGCCATTTAGACTTACAAACAAGTATTGATCGTTTACAAGCTTAGCTTCGATATTAGGGAGTATTTTTTCTTGGGATAATTTCAAATCTTTGAGGTTAGGTAACTTGATATTTGGTATCTCAATATCGTATACCCCAATTTGAGCCTTATTTACGGTTTTCCTTAGATTCTCGTATTTTGGCGTAGGATTGCTATGGCCTGCCTGCTCATAAAAACTCGATGAATTAGCAACTTTTTCATTCCAATCTTTTTTGTAGGTGTATGTGGTGGTTTCAACATCGTTGCTATCTGTTTCAGTTGTACTTTCTTCTTTCCATGAATAAGTCTCTACTATTCTGTTTATGACTATGTATTTATCTGCAACGACAAAGAGATCGTCACTTAAAACTTCTTGTGTATCAATTTTGCCAGTAACGTTTACTAGTTTTCCATCTGCACTATTATCAAGGCTCTCAGATTTTAAATCGACTGCTTTTTTCCCTACTTTGGACATATCTGTTTTGCCCTCGTTATTGAAAAGCACAACAAATGAACCGATTATTAATGCAATTCCAATTAATACACCAAAGCAAGCACCTGATAGTGATTGTTTCGCCTTTGAATTGGCTTGTTTGGTAACTTTGACCTGATCTGCCATGAAAAATTTCTAATAAGTATTAGTAGAAATATATCACAAGCTGTTTGATAAATGAAGAAAACGTGTAATATAAGTTCAATGAAAACTAAATAATTCCTGTGGAATAGGCACTTTTTTTAACTTTTCTGTTGGGAATATTGCTCTGTGGATTTCACTTATGAATTCTGCACTTGATTTATATCTTTTTGAAGGATCTTTGTCCCCTGCTTTGATAAGGCAAGCCGAAATTTTTTTTGCTTGTTTGAGGTCAACTTCTAATTGTTCTATTATGAGTTGAGGCAAAGAGTCGACAAATGTACTGGTCTTTAAATTTGTTACGTACTGAGCTTTTAATATACTTGAATTGACGTCCGTAGGGACATCAATTCCCCATACTCTGGCAGCAAAAGGTCCTGCGATAAACCTTGCTAAGCTTAAAGCTAATGAATATTGTTCTGATTGTTCGTTTATTTGGTCTATTCCTTGTAATTGTTCGGGAGATGCAAATGTAGTAGTTGATATTTTCAGATCAATTGAGTCATCATCCCAGAGCGCTAGACCTAAATCTCCGAGAATTAATTCCCCATTATTGTTTATGAGTATATTCCCTGGTTTGACATCACGGTGAAAAATTCGATGTTTATCGATGGTTTTAAATTTTGATAATAGAGAGTTTAAGAGAGATTGATTTGACTGATTCATTTGATCAAGTGTTGAGGCTACTTTGTATAGTTGACCAAGTAAGTATGGTAGTATTTTCATCTTTTTTTCGGGAGAACCATGTAGGTCATCTATCAGATCATGAAGACTATAGCCTACTACTTCAATTGGTTCTTCGCCGGCATAGCTTACTTCACGACTAACTTTGTCCATAATTGTCATAACTTTATATGTCATCCCACCATCTTCGCTTACTAATCCGAAGTCCTCGAATTGCACAATGTTTCTATATCCTTGATTTGAGAGATACTGCAAAGTTCTAGCCTCGATAAATGATCTGTAAGCATTAAATTCTGTATGATAAAGTTCCTCGCCCCGCCCTGCTGTATTAGATAAAATAGCAATCTGTATACTGGAGTGTGGAATGTCACTACTATAAAGGGGATCATCAAGACAAAGTTGGATTAATTTTTCTGGATCAAGGATGATTGTGCCATATGACATATTCCATTCATTTATTTTTTTTAGTCCTGGGAGTATTTCTTGTAAATCTGCTCTTCTAATTGAATATTTACTTAATTTTGCAACAAGATTTGAATAATTTGGTAAATTATAAATACACCCATATCCTCCACCATCAATTTTATCGCCAAATATGAGAGGTAAAGTAATTTTGTTTTTTGTCATTTCTTGTGACTCGATTCTTCCCAGGTAACCCATTTTTATATATTTAACTTATTTGGA
>CAYUFB010000017.1:26624-26710 GCA_964444125.1 uncultured Candidatus Saccharibacteria bacterium | reverse complement strand
GAACCCGGATTAACAGATTGAGAATCTGTCGTCCTAACCGTTAGACGATAGGGCCGTAAAAAACTTAAATTTTATAAACAGAGTGT
>CAYUFB010000017.1:0-26524 GCA_964444125.1 uncultured Candidatus Saccharibacteria bacterium | reverse complement strand
AATAAAATTTTTAGTTTTTATAGGTCCGCCGTAGCTTTAGCGAAGGCGGGCCACTTTTTAATTTTCAAATGTCCTAATTTATTGTGGTGCCGTATACATCGAATGAAATGAGATGTTTTACGTTACCTCTTTATTATCAAATATCTATAGTAGCTCTCCAATTAAGCTCGTTTATGCTTTAACCGTTATCCCGTAAAAGTTCGCTTCGCTCACTTTACGGGACTAAGGCACTCTACGCCTCTGGTTCGCTTTCGCTCGCCATCGGCTAGATTGCCTTGAGGACGATAGGGCCGTAAAAAACTTAAATTTTATAAACAGAGTGTAATAAAATTTTTAGTTTTTATAGGTCCGCCGTAGCTTTAGCGAAGGCGGGCCACTATGTAATTTATCAATTATCCAAACCACCTATCTAATTATATCCTATTTTTGGCAATTTTGGCCAAATCACTTTTGGTCACCTTGACTTTCACAGGCTTATTATCAGGCCTGAAACTTTTTTCTTCTATAGCGTTTACAAAATCAACTTTTAATTTTTCTTTCTCATCTTGCGTTATCTGCCTATCAAGTTTCAAAGCCCTTTTTAGAAATCCTTTATCCAAGGCAGTCTGAAATATCTCAAAATCCGGACTGATATTTGCTCCTCTGCCCTTTTCTTTTCCTTTGTAATCCACGATCAATAAATCTTCAGGAGTCCTAACTATCCTAATCAACTCCCTCTTCGGCAATTTCTGCCTGGTGACTATACAAGTCCTAATAGCCACCATCTTTTTTTTCTCAGACTTTTTTTTCATAAATAATAAAGCCTAATTTTTTATTTTCCAAGCGCCTTGGTGATCTCTGCTACAGCCTTTGGACCGATTCCTTCAATTTCATTGAAATTCTTTTGTGCTTTTAATTTCTTGACCGTATTGATACCTGCTTTGCTCAAAGTATTAATCGTCCTGGTAGATAATTCAAGAGTATCAAGATCGCTCTTAACTTTTTTCGCTACCTTCTTAGCAGTAGTTTTCGACACGCTTTTCTTTTCCTTGGGATCCTTTTTTGTTTCCTTTTTCTCATCTTCTTCAGCTTCTTCAATAATTGTACTTTCTACTTTTACTGTCTCACCTTGAATGTCGATCTTCCAACCAGTAAGTTTTGCTGCAAGTCTTACATTTTGTCCATCTTTTCCAATTGCAAGACTTAACTGTTCATCAGGGACAATTACTTGTGCAATTTTTCGATCGTCATCAAGAATTTTCACTGATACTGTCTGTGCTGGACTTAGAGCATTTGAGATAAATCCTTCAACACTTGAATCCCAAAGGATGATATCAACTTTTTCCTCTCTTTCTCCCATCTTTAATTCATTCATGATTGCATTTATTCTTACACCTTTTTGACCTACACATGATCCAATTGGATCAATACCATCAACATTTGATGCGACTGCGACTTTGGATCTGCTTCCTGCCTCTCTTGCGATAGCCTTGATCTCAATTGATTCAGACTGAATTTCAGGAATTTCCAATTCAAAAAGAGCATTTAGAAACCCAGTACTTGATCTTGAAACATACAATACCTTGCCCCTTGGTCCAACCTCAATTGATTTAAGCAAAACTTTGTGTCTTGCACCACTTTTATAAAACTCAGTTGGAACCCGGTCTTCCTGCAACATGACTGCAGTAGCGCGATTGATTTCCCAAATGACGTTTTCTCCATCCATTCTTTGTACTACACCACTTTCTACTTCGCCAACCCTATCTTCAAATTCTTTCAATTGAGCTTCTTTCTCTGCCTCTCGAATTTTTTGCAAAATTACTTGTTTAGCTGCTTGAGCTGCTACACGGCCGAAGTCTCCTTCAGGAGTAACATCGACTTGGATATGATCACCTTCTCTTAATTTTGGTTCAATAATCTTTGCATCCTCTATAGAGATCTGAGTAGCTGGATTTGTTACTTCTTTGACCACCTTTTTATCAGCAAATACTGCTATAGTCCCTACAGTAGTATCTATTTCCACTTCTACAGCAAGTCCTTCCTCCTCTTCATTATCTCTTCTAAACCCAGTTCTGATAGCTTCCTTGATCGATTCGATAACTATATTTGGATCAATACCACGTTCTGCAGCAATTTGATTTACTGCGACCATAAAATCTGTTTGTACAGCCATTATTAAAAATATAATAAGTTAATATAATTCAAGAATATATCAATAAAAAGTGGACATCAAGCCCACTTATACATCAATCCTTATTTACGTGTTAATTTTAGCATAAATTTTGTTAGAGATACAAGCGATTGAACAGCTTATAGTATTCAGTATTCAGTATTCAGTATTCAGTTTTCAGTATTCAGTTTTCAGTATCCAGTTTTCAGTATCCAGTTTTCAGCTGACAGCCTACAGTTTTAAGTAGACAGTAATGAGTAGTGCCTGCCTTTGGCAGGAGTGTTGAGTAATAGTAGGTAAAAATTGATGTTCCTTAAATCAAAGCTCAAGAGTCCTGCCACCATACCACCATGCCAAGGGCAGGCAAGAGGGCATGCAGGCAAAACTGAATGCTAGGCAGTAAATACTGTAATCTAGATACTAAGTAATGAAAGCTCAATGCAGGTTGCTGAATACTGAAAGCTGTTTATCAACTACTTGAAACTTAAGGACAACAATTATAGAATAAGCATAATTATTCAATAATATTGAAAGATTTATCAGAATACAAAATTGCTATCACCCATGATCACTTATATGAATTCGGTGGTGCAGAACAAGTTCTATGGAGCATCCTCAAATTATTTCCCCAAGCCGATGTATATACCAGCATCTATAGACCGGGCACAAAGCAGAGAGCTTTCTGGGCAGAACTAAATAAACACAAAGTAGTCGCTCCTAGACTAGGCAAAATCAAAAGCCCGAGATGGTTTAAGAAAATGATGATACCAAGACAAATTAGTTTTTTTAAGAATCTGGATTTAGAAAATTATGATTTGGTCATAAGCTCATCGGCTGCTTTCGCTAAATACTTGAACTTGAAAAAACCAAAGCACATTGGTTACATACATACACCTCCAAGATTTATCTGGGGATATGAAAGCAGCTTTTATTCAAGGTTACCCAATTCGATAAAGAGATTCACAACATACAAAATCGAACAATTGAAAACACAAGATTTAAAATATGCAAAAAAAATTGATCTGATTCTGACTAATAGTCTAAATATCAAAGAGAAAATCAAAAAGTGTTATAACCTTGATGCCCAGATCCTATATCCTCCAGTCAATTTAGATGCCTTCACACTAAACTTTGAGACCAAAGATAATTATTATTTGACTATTGGAAGACTATATAATTACAAAAAAATTGATTTGATTGTCGATGCATTTAGAGAAATTGACTCAGATTTGATAATTATTGGAGATGGGCCAGAAAAAAAGTCTCTTAAATCTCGTGCAAAGAAAAATGCAATATTTAAAGGATTTGTTGATGAATCAGTGAAACTTGAGCTACTTGCCAGAGCAAAAGGCTTTATATTTGCTGCAGAAGAAGACTTCGGGATTGTCATGGTCGAAGCACTAGCTTCAGGTTGCCCACTTATTGCATACAAAGCTGGTGGCGCAACAGAGATATTGATTGAAAATACAAATGGCAGATTCTTTGAACCACAAACCTCTTTGGCGTTAAAAGACGCTATTGAAAAATTTGAAAATCAAGAATTTGATATTCAAAAAATAAGAAAATCCGCGGAAAGATATAGCGAGTCGACCTTCACAGATAATCTCATCAAACAGATAAACAAAATAATTTAATATAACTTATAAATAGAATATAATAGGCACGTGAAAAACGAATTTATCCATACAAACAATCAATACCAACAGAATCTTGGGATATCTCAAATGGATCTTGGAGTCAATGCTCCACGCAAAACATTTTTGTATAGGATCAATAGATTTATGACAGATCTTGAAAGAAGACTTGAGATAATGCCATTTTGGAAAAATCTTTCCTATGTATTTTTATTGCTTTCAACAATTTTTTTCCCAGCAATAATTTTGATCTTAATGATCACAAGATTCGAGAGCATCCCCATCGACATGCCAGTATTCTACAATCCGCAAACCAACAGCTGGACACTCATAAACAAGGCAATAGTGATTATGCTACCTATTGGATATGCTATTATTAATTTAATACTACTAAATTTGATATATTCAGTTTTTCAATTTGACCGAAGACTGGCCCAAATACTTGGATTGACCATAAATCTTGCTAATATGTTGTTTATCATAGCCTTTGCACAAATATTAAGTATAATACTTTTATGACAATTGAAATACCAGAAGCAATAACACAATATTTCCCATATTTGCCTAAACTAGCATTTGCATTTTTGATAGCTTTTTTGCTTACCCCAATGATTGGAAAACTTGCCAAGAAGCTGGGCTTTATGGATCTACCTTCTCAATTTCGATCAAGACGTGACAATACCAAAGACAGAAGAATGCACAAAAAAGCTATCCCTAGATTAGGAGGTTTGGCAATTATCATAAGTTTCTTTATCACTTTAGCAGTATTTGATAACGTACCTTCAGAAATTACCGGGATACTAATTGGGATGGGAATTATTACAATTGGAGGACTATTAGATGATAGATATGAAATATCAGGAAAAGTTCAAATCTCTTTCCAGTTATTGGCAGTAATTATTGTGATAATTTCTGGGGTCACAGTGACTAGTCTGTCTTTGGCAGGACAAGAGTTCAATCTTGTGACATACACAAATCAAATCAATTTTCTTGGCTTGGAATATTTATTTAGATTTCCAGCAGATTTCTTGACACTATTTTGGATATTACTTGTCACCAACGCTCTTGCGTGGGTATGTGGAATTGATGCGCTTGGAGAAAGCATGACATTTGTGGCAAGCGTTGTATTTGGAGCTTTGTCGATGAAATTAGTTGGTCCTGAATACACCTTGATATTTTTCATTTTTGCTGGGTCAGTACTAGGATTTATTCCATATAACTTTCCCAAAGCCAAAATATTTGGTGGTAGTGTTGGACATCTTAATTATGGGTTTTTCTTGGCAACTATGGCTATACAAAGTGAAACTAAACTTGTAAGTGCAGTTATGATACTGTCTATTCCACTTCTTGATATGTTCTGGGTACTTATAAACCGTATCAAAAACAATTCCCTTAAATCTCCATTCGATTTACTTGCTATAAGTGATCGAACACACCTACACCATAGAATCATGAATCTTGGGTTTAATTCCAAAGAAACTTTATATATCGAGCTTCTATTATTTGCAATAATTTCACTTGGAGCTTTTTATCTTGGTGGATTTAGCTTCGACTTTATTATCCTATCTAGCATTTTTGTATTATTACTAATAGCTTTTGCAATTGTCGGAATTCTATACAAAAATAAGTGGGAAAGAAATAGCAAAAAAACTACTGGCGCTAAACGTCCCCCAATAGAACAAGATACTACTCCTGAACAGAGATATGCCTATTAAAAAGAAAATTAAAAAATTAAAAGAAGAAATTCTAAATTGCTATCTTGAAGGCATGACTCAAGATGAGATTATTCACAAATATGAACCCCAGCTTAAAAAAAGCAAGCTAAAAGTTTTGGTCAAAGAAAGTGAATTCTTGGCACCCAAAAACTTTCGTCTTGGTTCAATATTGCTATTTATTGTGACACTGCTTACACCAGGATTAAGTGCATATTTACGTGGATTTATTTACAGAGAAATCACTGGTACCATTTTCATTATTTCAACTATATTTGCGCTTCCATATTTGGTTTTTTGTTTCTTTTTCTACTCAATTCGAGATATACGAAAACTTAAGTTTATTGCAATAGCTTTTATAGCTTATCAACTGATTGTTATAGCAATTTACATCTTGATATCAATTGATTTGAAGCTGTGGACAATGAGCATGTTTCTAGTTATCCTATTCCCAACATTTGTGGCAGAATACTTCAAACTTGAGAGATTAATAAAGAAAATAGCCACTTTATCTCCAACAGTTAGTTAACTCTTACAACTATAGATATTTCTTCGTTATTTAGGGGCTTAAATGGAGCGATTGATCCATCATAAACTTCACCACCTAATATCTTTGCAACCTTTTGAGCGGTTGAACGTTTCTGGCCAGAGGAAAAATCAAAAACTTGTATATCTGATCCTGAAGCTAGCATTGGTTGAGCGTATTTACTCTCTTTGACAATTATCATCTCACTTGCAAGATTTGCTTTATAAGTATTATAACTTTCATTGTTATAGATGGCCTTGCCATTTGTATACTTATTGGCATAAGCGTAAATCAATGCTTGCTCGTTTACGGCATCTGGATTATCTATTAATTTGTGAAGATAGTTTCTAACTAGTAACCACTCATCAGTTTGACAACATGCTTGATCCCACGCTGTAGGTATCAAATAATATCCTGATCTAGTATGAGTGCCCGGCCTAGAATAAAGTGGCTTTGTCAACAAAACATTCTCTCCTCCAAACTGATCATCTAGTACAATTTTTTGGATATTGTCTAATTGAGCATTCTGTAAAATCTCCAATCCCATACCAATGTCCTCAAGTGAAATTTGGCTCATTTGCATATCCTTACTTATCGATTTGTATAAGGCATAAAGCTCTAATGGATTGTTTAAATTACTATTCTGCATAACTCTATTTAGGATATTATCCATCAAAAATTGTTGCCTTCTTGCTCGATCAAAATCATTCGAAGTTTTTCTAACCCTAATATAACAAAGTACCTGTTTGGATGTCAGAAATTGATTGCCAGCAGGATAGTAGACATAATCATATCCATATCTATCATTCGGACAATAATCAGATACAGTCTTTGGGATATCTATCCACATACCTTTTTTGCCATTATTCTCATCACCTACAACATCAATCAAACTTACAAATCCATCAAGAGTAACTATAATATAATGGTCGATTTCAAAGCCAGTGATGTAACTCACATATTTCATCATCATATCCGCTCCACTTTCAGGACAATTATTCTTTTCTGCCATATCATAAATTCTATTTATGTATTTCTGATCCTCTCTTTCTTGGTGCATACATTCTTCCGTGACCGGCAAGCTAGTATCTCGGGGAATTGAAATGAAAGTGAGTTTATTGGTCTGCCTGTCATAAAGAACTTGCATGATCACGTCAATTTTTCTTGTTCCATCTCTCTTATCCGGAATGTACTCTTTGCCATCAAAGGTGACACCCCTTGTATCTATACCCATTACAAGAACAGAATAATACCTTTTCTCGTCGTTATCAGGAACAATCATCGAACTAGTTCTTGTGATTGCCTCCCCTGCAATCTGGGTTACATAACCTTTGACTCCTTTTTTGTTTTGATATACATCCATAACCCACATAGCACAAATAGCTACGACCAGAACTGCTATACAAGAACCCAGTATGAAGAAAATTGAATTTGATTTTGTTTGTTTTTCAATTGGCAGTGACATGCTGTGATCAGTTTACCAAAATATCGTTCCAAGTCAATGTAATCTTAATGATATAATTAGCTAATTTACATTTGTATCCAAATCCTAATGCTTGAAATAATAGATCTACACGCTGAAATAGAAAACACAAAAATCTTAAACGGTATTGATTTGAAGCTTGAAACTGGATACATTCACGTGATTATGGGGCCAAATGGTTCAGGCAAAAGCACACTGGCCAAAACACTCATGGGTTCTCCTGAAGTTGATGTAACTAAAGGGAAAATAATAATTGATGGGTTTGACATAACTGATAAAACACCTGATATTAGATCCAGAAAAGGCCTATTTCTTGCCAATCAATACCCTGTGGAGATTCCGGGAGTAAATTTATCAAGTTTCTTGCGTATTGCTATCAATTCACACAGGGGATCAAAAAATAAAATCTCCTTAATTGAATTTAGAAAATTGTTAAATGACAATCTGAAACTTATTGGGCTAGATCCAGAATTTGCAGATAGAAATATAAACGAAGGCTTCTCAGGTGGAGAAAAGAAAAAATGCGAAATACTGCAACTTGCAATATTAGCGCCTAAGATTGCAATACTTGATGAAACTGATTCTGGTCTTGATGTGGAATCTTTAAAGCAGATCTTCACTACAGTTGCTACCATCCAGAAGCAAACAAAAATGACACTAATTATCATTACCCATTACGATAGAGTTTTTGAATATATAAATGCTGATTTTGTCCATGTGATCAAAAAAGGCAAAATTGTTAAGTCCGGAAACAAAAACCTAATTCAAGAAATACAAAAGAAGGGCTTTAAGAAATGACCAAAAAGATTCAATCACTAAAGAAAAACTACGAAGAGAAATATGGCTTTCATGACAAACTTGATTACAAATCAAAATTCCCCAAAGGCATAAACGAAGATATCATAAGAGAAATTTCTCGCATCAAAAATGAGCCTAGATGGATGCTTGAGATCAGGCTCAAAGCTTACAAAGAATTTGTATCAAGATCAATGCCTCAATGGGGCGCAGATCTCAGCGAAATAGATTTTGATGATATTAGATACTTCGCAAAAGCATCAGAAAACATTGGGCACAGCTGGGACGAAGTCCCAGAATCAATTAAGGAAACTTTTGATAAACTCAAAATCCCTCAATCTGAGAGGAAGTTTCTGGCTGGAACTGCTACCCAATACGAATCAGAGGTTGTGTATTCCAGACTTAAAAAGCAATGGGCAAATCTAGGAGTTATCTTTGAAGATACCGATACTGGCTTGAAGAAATATCCTGAACTATTTAAAAAATACTTTGGAACAATAGTCCCATACAAAGACAATAAATTTGCGGCATTAAATACTGCTGTCTGGAGTGGAGGATCATTTATTTATATCCCAAAAGGAGTAAAAGTAAAAGTTCCTCTTCAAACATATTTCAGGATCAATTTGAAGAACATGGGACAATTTGAGAGAACCCTCATCATCGCTGATGAAGGAAGCGAGATCCAATATTTGGAAGGCTGCTTTACAAGAGGTGCACAAGTATTGACTACAAAAGGTGAAAAAAACATAGAAGAAGTAAATAAAGGAGACAAAGTCATAACACATAAAGGAAGGGAGCAACTCGTATATAAAACAATGAGTCGAAACTATAAAGGCAATATTTATAAAATGAAACTGTGGGGTGATTCATCAAGACAGCTTAATGTCACTGAAGAACATCCACTACTTGTCTGCAAACGTGAAAAGAAAGAATATAGAAATAAATCTCATAAAATTGAATGGCTAGAGGCAAAAGATTGCAAGGTGGGAGATTATTTGGTTATGCCAATACGAAAAAGCCAAAAAGCGATCGACAGTATTCCAGTAGCGACACACTTTAAGGGCAAGAATTTACTGATCAATTTACCAATTGAGCCAGATTTTTATAGACTACTTGGGTACTTTTTTGCAGAAGGACATATTCAAAATCAAAATTATATATCATTCTCCTTTAATTCGAATGAGGAAGATCTAATACGAGACACTCACAAATTGATCGAAAAGCATATTGGGAAAACACCGACATATAATAAACAGAGACAAAATGGCCAAACTATATTTGTCTCTTCAACAAAATTTGCAAGGGTGTTTAATCAAGAATTCGGATCAACCGTGTATAATAAAAATATTCCGGAATGGATATTTAGACTCCCTGATAACTGCCTGAAAGAATTGATCAAAGGTATGTGGCTTGGAGATGGAAGCTATGACAAAAACAAAAATTACTTTAGATATTCCAGCATATCAAAAGATCTTGCCCATAAGTATAGAGACATACTTTTGAGACTTAACATTCTTTGTTCAATTAACTATCATAAACGAGTACTTCCAAGAAAAGGAATCTATACCGTAAACGTTTCTTCACAGGCAAATGAGAAATTCGGTGAAATTGTTGGAATAAAATCTAAAAATGGGAAAAAAGAAGGATCTCCATTTATGATTGATGAAGATTATATATATCTTCCTATTAAATCTATCGAAAAGAAACATCAGGAAACGCGAGTCTACAACTTCTCCGTTGAAGAAGATGAGTCATACGTGGCAGAAGGCGTAATTTCGCATAACTGCACAGCCCCAATGTATACAACAGATTCTCTTCATGCAGC
Organism: uncultured Candidatus Saccharibacteria bacterium; assembly: GCA_964444125.1. GTDB lineage: Bacteria > Patescibacteriota > Dojkabacteria > B142 > JAFGMG01 > CAYUFB01. The sequence continues at coordinate 16,400 of CAYUFB010000017.1, read as the reverse complement.
AGTTGTAGAAATCATAGTCGAAAAAAATGCCAAAGTCAGATATACCACAATCCAAAATTGGTCTGACAATGTATACAATTTAGTAACCAAAAGAGCTATTGCTAAAGAAAACGCAAGAATGGAATGGGTAGATTGTAATCTTGGATCCAAAATAACCATGAAATACCCAGCGGTTTACCTTCTTGGCAAGAAATCTCATGGAGAAGTCCTATCTATCGCCTACGCTGATGGTAAACAGGTTCAAGATACAGGAGCCAAAATTATTCATAGGGCGCCTGAAACCTCAAGCTTGATCACATCGAAATCAATTTGTCTTAATGGTGGAAGAACTTCGTATAGAGGATTATTGAAAATCACTAAAAACGCAAAGCATTCTAAATCAAAAGTTATTTGTGATGCATTGATATTTGATAACACATCTAGAACTGATACCTATCCTACTAATGAAATTGATCAAAAAAATGTCAAAATCGAACACGAAGCAAGTGTGAGCAAAGTATCTCAAGCACAGCTATTTTATCTAACTAGCAGAGGACTTAGCGAAGAGGAAGCAACAAGTTTGATAGTATCAGGATTCTTAAATCCGATCTCTAAAGAACTACCTATGGAATATGCTACAGAACTCAATGCATTAATTAAAATGAGCATGGAAGGTAGTGTTGGCTGAAAACGAGTGTTGAGTATTGATTGCCTGCCCGCTCACCTGCTTTTGGCATGGTGGCAGGAGTATTGAGTAGTTAGTGATGCTTGTACTGAAAGAAACCGAAGGAAGCTTTGAGTAATGAGCCTTGAGTTTAGACAGTAATTTCAAATTATTATTACTCATCACTCAATACTCAAAGCTCAATACTAGATACTGTGTGCTGTATGCTGTCGGCTGTATGCTTTACGCTCAATACTGTATGCCGTGTATTATATTAATTCAAAAAAAGCATTAATGGATTTAGTAAAATTTAAACACAATAAATACATAGTAAACAACTCAGAAGAATTGACCTTAAAGTACAAAGGTACAAAAGGAACGAAGTTTAGTGAGGTCTTGATTTTTGAGATAAAGAAACCAGATATAAAATTTAACGTTCATATCAAGGCTGTATTATTTGATGATGCAATATTTGAGGTAGAAGCTATTCTTAAGGTCCTAAAAGGAGCAACGCAGTCAAATACATATGTCAAAATTGATTGTCTAATTATGTCAGAAAAAGTTCAGACAAAAATCATACCCAGCCTTGAAATACTTGAGGACGCAGTCAAGTCAGGACATGGAGCAACGATTTCCACATTAGATGAAGAGCAAGTGTACTATCTTGCAAGTCGCGGACTGACAAGATCACAAGCAGAAAAATTGATTATTGATGGATTTTTATCATAAATTCGCTGTGATATAATCATATTGATGATAAATAAAGCAATCAAAAAACAATTCCCTATTTTTGGCAAATACAAAGATTTAGTCTATCTAGACAATGCCGCAACAACGCAGAAACCATTAGATGTTATCGAAAGTATTTGCAAATACTACCGGACTTCAAATGCAAATGTACATAGAGGGATATACAAATTGAGTGAAGAAGCCACAGCTGAATATGAAGAGGCAAGAGAAACAATGCAAAAGTTTTTAAATGCGAAATCGGCAAAGGAAATAATTTTCACATCAGGGACAACAGATTCGATAAACAAGTTTGCAAGAAGCTTGCCAAATATTAACCACAACGATGTGATTTTGACAACTGTACTCGATCATCATAGCAATATACTACCATGGCAAAAGATTGCTCAAGATAATGGTGCAACGCTTGAATTTATTCCACTAAAAACAGACTATTCTATCGATTTAGAAAAACTAAAAGAAATTATAAAAAAGAAACCAGTGAAAATTATCGCTATTCAACATGCATCAAATGTGACTGGCAATAAAAATCCAATCAAAGAAATTGCACAAATGGCACACAAAAAAAACATAATTGTTGCGGTTGACGGAGCCCAAACAGCTGCTCATGTCCCAATTGATGTTCAAGACCTTGAAGTTGATTTCTATGCTTTATCTGGTCACAAAATGTATGGCCCAACAGGCATTGGCATCGCATGGGCTAAGAAATCTCTATTGGAAGAAATCGAGCCATTTGCTTATGGAGGAGGTATGATAGAACTTGTAGGCAAAGACAAATCCACTTGGGCAGAGCTTCCAGAAAAACATGAAGCTGGAACTCCAAATATCGCAGGAGCTATTGGACTTGCACAAGCGGCCAAATTTATAGAAAACATTGGAATAGAGCATATTTATCGACACGACCAACATGTCGCTACATATTTGATAGAAGAATTATCCAATCTTGATGGTGCCAAAATCCATGCGTCAGAAAAAAATGTTGGTGTTGTCTCTTTTGAAATAGATGGTGTTCATCCTCACGATATTGCGCAATACTTAGACACTGAAAATATCGCACTTAGAGCAGGTCATCATTGTTGCCAAATTTTTCATAGAGATATCTTAAAGACCTCCTCAACAATCCGCGCAAGTATTGGAGTCTATAATGACACAGAAGACGTAGATAAGCTAATTATTTCTCTAAATAAAATTATTAGAACATTTAGAAAATGAACGATCAGCTCTACCAAGAATTAATAATTGAACATTATAGAAACCCGCATAATATTGCAGATATAAAAAAAATCACACATCAATCAGAATTGGCAAATTACTCTTGTGGGGATGAGATCAAAGTCAAACTCCATATCCAAAATAATAAAATAAAAGAAATACAGCACGAAACTGTTGGCTGTGCAATTGCTGTTGCAGGTATTTCAATTATTAGTGATGAATTAATCGGCAAGACGTTAAAAGAAATACAAGAATTGAATCAGGAAGATATTGAAGCAATGTTGGGAATCCAAGTGACACCTGCCAGAAGCAAATGTCTAATGCTTGGAATCCAGGCAGTCAAGAAAGTGACAAAATCTCAAAATTGATTTAATTTAGCAGTCTATGATATACTCTGATAATATGAATAACAGCACAAACACGAATTCAAAATCAGACACAGTACGAAACGACGCACTAAATGAAGCAAGGTCTGTTGCTCCGAGATTTTGTGAGAAATGCGGATCAGCTTACGTTGACGAAAACTTCCATCTTGTTCAAAAAAATAATAACCAAAGCGTATTCCACTTAAAATGCAATCATTGTGGAAATACCTACATTTTAAATGTAGTTTCACCTGGCCCAAATATCTTGGCATCCCAAAGAAGCTCACTAAACATTGATTTAAGTACTCCAGAAGAGATCTCAAAATTCGCTGGCAAAAAATCAGTCCAGCCTGATGAAGTACTTGATCTTTTCAACTTGCTCAAAAAATCAAATCTGGAAAAAGAACTTTCCAATCTAAAGAAGTAATCCTTTTTTTATAAAAGAAGATGAGAAATAAGCTTTCTCGCTTGACGTTATAAATACCTGTCCTTCCATATCTCTAATTAGTTTTTCAATATTATTTCTATGAGATTTGTCCAATTCTGACATAATATCATCAAGAAGTATAATTGCCGACTCTTCAAAACTAGATTCGATGAGATCTGCTACTCCAAATACTAAGGCAAGTCCAGCTAACCTTTGTTGGCCACGTGAACCAAATTCACGTAAATTTTTTTCTTTGATACTAAATGTATAATCGTCACGATGAGGACCATACAATGTCATGCCTGCTGAAATTTCTTTATCGACGTTTGATAATATTTTTTCTGATAGAAATATTTTTTTGTCACTGAAGCTTTTTGAGATATACTCAACTTTCAATTTCGCAAAGTCATCCGAAAAGATTTCCCCTGCCCTTTTTTCAAGATGAGGACGCAGGGCTTGAAGAAATTCCAATCTTGAATTAATTATTTCCTCTCCAAATTTTATAAATCTCTCATTCCAATAATCCATCTGATTGTATGACGTTTTCCCTTCCTTGATTTGAATCAAAAGCTTATTTCTGTTTTTTAGAACATATTTGTACTCTCCAAGTAACTTGAGATAACCTTGCTGAAACTGAGCAATAAGACGATCAAATTCATTGCGCCTTATATCTGGAGCAGATGAAATAATATCAGCATTATGTGGCGAATAAAGAATTGTTTTAATATTAGATCTAATCTTGATTGAGCTAGTTTTGGCACTATTTAGAAAAAACGATTTTTTGATTGAATCTTCAATATTTGCAATTACTATCTTGAGAATTCTTTCGCTATTGTTAGAAATTCTAGCCTCGACGAAGCCAAAATCGTAATCCTTTTCCCAATCAAGCAAATCCTTGTCTGATAACCCTCGAAAAGATTTAAGAGAGGAAAGATAATCAATCCCTTCAAGCAGATTTGTTTTGCCCCAACCATTTGGATATATCAAGATATTCAAGTGAGGATCTGGAGTATAAACCCCATCCAGGTTTTTAAAGCCTTTAAACTCAAGCTTTTTTAGGTACATTTTCTCGCTATTATTTTGAGAATTATTTTATTTGATCTTTGATCCAAGCTAATGCTTTTTGTTGAATCAAAATTGTCGCAATATAATTTCTACCTGTATCTGTATCATACTGCTTCTTTAGTGTTTCATCTTTGATTGTTTCAAGCTCTTTCTCTACGTCTGATTTTTCAATTCTCAAATTGTTTTGTTTAGCGATTTCAACAAGTAGAATCTCTCTACCAATTGAGCCTTCTATTTCTTCCTTCCAATCAGATTTCAGCTTATCCATATCAATTTCTCTAGACTTTAAGAAATCTTCAAATTTAAGCCCAAGTTTTTCGATCCTTTCTTTGTAATTTTTTTCTTGTGTTTCTAGTTGGCTCTTTACCAATGCTTCGGGCACGGTTATTTTTGCTTCTTTAATTGCCTCTCTCATCAAGTCAAGATTGTATTTTTCTTCTGTAGCCTGTTCTTTTTGAAGTTTGATTTGTTTTTCTACTTCTTTCTTTAATGCTGCAAGTGTATCAACCCCTTTGATTCCAACTGTTTTGGCCCATTCGTCATCTGGCGATTTTGCTACCTCATCTTTTTGGGAATCTTTTTTTTCCTTTTTATCTTTTGAATCTTCCTTTGATTCTTTCGTTTTCATTGCTTCCTGCTCTCTATCGAACATGTCTTTGATCACTGCTTCTATCTCATCTTTTTTCACTTCAACTTTTTCTTTTTTAACTTTGATTTTTTTGAAATTTGGAAGAGTAATTTTGGCTAGCCCTTCAAAATCAACATGAAATTCAACTCCATCATCATCTGAAACTTTATGCACATGATATTGAACTTGTGTCAATGGATTGAGTTCTGCTTCCTTTAGGACTTCAACTGCAACTTGTGGCAATAACTCATTTAAGGTTTCTTCATAAATACTAGCTCCAAGTCTTGCTTCAATTAAGCTCTTGGGTGCTTGTCCAGGTCTAAATCCTTTGATGCTCACATCCTTTTTCAATCTATTGTAAACTTTTTCTTTTGCTTCTTTAAATGATTTTGAATCTACAACTATACTTACACTAAATTGATTTGCCTTTTCACTTTTTACCTCATATTTATATTTTGATTCTGCCATGTGATTTTTCCTTTGTTAAATTTAAATAAACACCTGCGATTATAGCACTAATGACTAATGAAATTATAACAGCTAAAGCGGATATCACAAAAAGCACGAAATAGAGAACAAGATTTGGATCATTCCAAAAACCCACATTTGAATCAATATTTGATGCCATTGGTATAACTGCCAGTCCGAGAAATACCAAGAACAGACTATTTAATCTTCTTGCGATCCTTTGTTGAGAAGCAATGATAATTCTCTGAACGAGCTTAGATGTTTGGATATCAACTGATAAAAGCTGCTCTGCCTTTTTGGCCCAGACTATTGAGTTATTTATCACGCCACCAAATGCAATAAGCAGTGCACTAAAAATTAGTAATGACCAATATGTATCAAAATCCATCGCTCTTTTGACAGCAAGGTTATTTGTATAGATATCTGCAAGCTTAAATAAATCGACTAATGCCAAATGAATAATCAGAACTAGCATCAAAGTGATCATATTTGATAATGTAGTGATAAACACCATAGATCTTTTATTTGATAGCGCATAACTTGAAAACATACTGATTAGTAGCACAAATCCTCCAAATACGATTAATGGATGAGTTACATCTAGAAGTTTCAAAAATAGTCCACTGAAGATAAATGGCAAACTTACAAGGACAGGGATTATTTCTTTGACATCATCGAGACCTACAACAAGTGTCAATAAGACTATTACAAATATCATTATTGCTACCATCCAAAGTCCTCTTTCTAGTGATAATATTTTGTAATTATCTTCAGAAATTTTTTCATAGATAACAGAGTCGCCCTGTTGAAATTTTGTAATATCACTATTTAGTATTTCATGTCTGACAAAAAGATTCTCATTATCAGCATTTTTTATAATCAAATTTTGATACAAAATCCCTCCATCGTTTTCTTCAGAGACGACTTCACTAATTGTTGCTTTTAGCCTTGTATCACTTTTGTACTGATTCACAAAATAACCTATATTTATCAACCATAATAGAGTCACTACAGTCCAAACGATTATCCTATGTGGAACTAAGTATTTTGATTTCACTAATTTTTTCATGTATTTATAGATAAAAAAAGAAAAGAAACTTGAGTCAAGTATACTATCTTTGGGGAAAGGCAAAAAGACATGAAAGGGATAAATTTATTCTTCTTCAGGAAGGTGGAAATCGCTTAGACCATCGTCATCCTCATCTTCGTCATCATTTAGGTATAGGTTTTCTTCATCATATGATTCTTCTGGAATATCAAACTCCACATCATCGACATCTGGGATTGAATTGTCTAATACTGTATCATCTGTCATGTTCTTATTTCAATAAATTACAGCAAAAATTATTACTTTCTTTGGTATTGATTGTCAAGAGATTTTCAGTATTTTTTTTACTTCTTCTGGAGAATTGACCTTTACTAGTTCGCTTCGAATTGTTGCAGAACCTGGCATTTCTTTTATATAACTAGCCAGATTGCGCCTCATCTGAACAAATGCTTTATGATCTTTTAGACCCCAATGAAGTGTAGCGTGTTCCAACATGACTTTTCTAATTTCTTCAAAGGTCAGATTATCTCTGTTAGTTTTTGCCTGAAAAACCCAAGGATTGCCCATACTCGATCTTGCAATCAATACTCCATCTACTTTTGCAAATTCGGCCATAGAAAAAGCTTTCTCTTTGCTATCGATATCGCCATTACCGATGACCAATATGTCTGGATTAATTTTTTTTATTGAACTTGCTGCTTGTTTGATCAAATCCCAATCAGCCTTACCTGCATATTTTTGTCTCAATGTACGACCATGGATCGATATCACATCTACTGGATTTGTGGCCAAAAATTCTATCCAGTCTTCTATTTGAGGCACATCATAGCCAATCCTGGTCTTAACAGATAAAGGTATATATTTTCTTTTTCTTGTTTTGTAATACCCTCTTTTTTCTAATTCTCTTTTAATCCTGACTGGTTTTGCTTCTTCAGGCATTTTGTCAAATTCAACTCCATTTTTTTGCCAATTATCTAATCCTTTTCTTGCTTGATGGATAATTTGCTTAGCTATTTCTGGGGTTTTGATCAAACCAGCTCCAGCTCCTCTTGCTTGCAAGGTTTTTGCAGGACATCCCATATTTATATCAACACCATCAAATCCAAGCTCTGCAGCTATTTGGGCGCAAGAATAAAACAGATATGGATCTTTGCCATAGATTTGAGCTACAACAGGTCTCTCAATCTTTTCAAAACCTAAATCCTCAAATGCCCTTGGGATGCCTCGAATTAATGCTTCTACAGCGATAAATTCAGTAAATATCACATCAGGCTTGCCGTATTTGGCGGTAATGATCCGAAAAGGCAAATCGGTTATCCCATCCATTGGAGATAGGCCTACAAATAGTTTATTTAGTCTTGTCCAGAAAGATCGATTCATTGTGTTGAGCTTTGAGTGTTGAGTTATGAGCTTTAAGTTTTAAGTAATATTTATCTGACTCTGGCGGAAGTATTGATTGCGGATCACGAAATTCGAATTACGGATATAAAACAATTTTCGTTATTCGTTATTCGTTATCCGCATTCCGTATTCCGCAATTCGTATTCCGTATTCCGTCATCCGCTATCCGTATTAAATAATTTACAGCTCTTGATTTCTAATAATTATAGCATTAAGATAGCTTGAAAACTTCTATTAAAAAAAACTTTCAATGAATACAAAAGGGAAATTTGTAGTTATATATGCAGCTAATAATCTTGGAAAATCTGTACAAACACAAAAACTAGTAGAAGTGCTTAAAAGCTTGAATTATTCAGTTGTATACCTTAAATACCCAATCTACGATCTTGAACCAACAGGTCCAATATTAAATACACTTCTTAGGAATCCTGAAAGTATTGAACCGGGAAAACTTGATACACTTTTCACAAAGTATTCTTGGGATTATTCTGATGAGTACGAGTCTTTAGCTTTAGAAGGCAAGCTACCGGAGAGAATTCTACAAAAAATATTTGCCCAAAATAGACTTGATTACGAAACAGAATTAGTAGAATTATTAAATGAGAATGACATTGTTGTTGCGGAAGATTATCATGGGACTGGAATTGCTTGGGGAATGACAAGAGATGTACCACTAAAATATCTTGAGACGATTAATGAAAAATTACTACGACCTGATTTATCAATATTGCTCGATGGAAAAACCAGATTTTTGAATGGAGTCGAATCTCATCATCGCAATGAGTCTGCAGGTGATAGCATTTGGGAAAAGAATAGAGATATTCATCGAGAATTAGCCAAAAAATATAACTGGCCGATTGTAAATGCAAACCAATCCATCGAAAAAGTTCACGAAGATATAATGAAAATCGTCACACCAATGATACAGTAAACCCTTCGACGAGCCAGCCAGAGGTTGGCAAGCTCAGGACAGGCAGTAGAGAGCATCTAGTTACTAGTATTGAGTCGTGAGTGTTGAGTTTTGAGCAAAGAAAATGAAGCCTGCAAGAGGTAGACAATCTTACTTAGCTCATCGCTCATGACTCATTGCTCAAAACTCATTACTCAATACTCAATGCTCACTACTCAACTGTACACCGTCTCCATCGAATATCCGCAAGTTGGGCATAGAAATCCTGCTTCTAAAAAGAAAACGCGATTATGACATTCCGGGCAGATATTGACTACTTGCTGGGATCTTTTGTGTTTTTCTTGATGTTTCTCAAGAACACCCACACTGTACTGCCGCTCCTTGTGTTTTTGTTGCATAAAAACAAGGTTAAAAAATATTTGCAAAAGGCAGACCTACCCTCGCTTCACGAAATGTAGCCTCGGCAGGCAAAACTAGTAAAGTGACTATAAAAACGTCGAAATATTATTTTATTACAGAATAATGCAAGAGCAATGTATCTTGATTAAGTTTGGCAATTTCAATTAATTCAAGTTTTGCATCAATCTGCTCCCCTTCAAATATTGATATACCATTTCCCCAAATCAATGGTTCGACTGTAATTAATAATTCATCAACCAATTTATCTTTCATGAATGAGTTATTAAGTCTTGCTCCTCCTGCCAAAACTACATGATCAACCCCAGCAGATTCTAAATTCTTTACTAATTCCTCTGGAGTCCCTGTAAAAAACTCTACCCCTTCCTTGGTTTCATATTTTTTAGGATTTGAAGTCATAATAATTAATTTTCTATTTTTTAATGCCTTCTGTCCCATCGCTTCATATGTTTTTGACCCCATGATCACTGTACCAATCTGTTTAGTAACTTCTCCAAAATGTTTTTTATCCTCTAAACTCGTCCAATTAAGACTGTTATCATTTATGGATTTAGCAATTTTGCCGTCAACTGTTTGTGCCATTATCAATGTAATTTTCATTATTCTATAATTATAATAAATAATTAACTCCCTTCGAATTAGCAATTAGAAGCTCTACGGCTTTCCAGTCTACCAAAAGTAGGCAAGCTCACTAGCCTACCAAAGGCAGGCAAGCTCCCAAGCTCTCTCACTCTCAAACTGCCATCTGTGCTTTTATCTTTGGGTGATGTTTATAATCAATTAACTTGATATCATCCATCGTAAATTTATCAATATCTTTTATTTCTTCATTTAGCCATAATTTAGGTAATTTATAAGGCTCTCTTGAGATTTGCTCTTTTACTTGATCAAAATGATTATGATAAATATGCGCATCACCTAGTACATGAACAAATTCTCCGACTTCAAGATTTGTCACTTGAGCAACCATAGATAACAAAAGTGCGTATGAAGCTATATTAAATGGCACCCCAAGAAACATGTCCGCACTTCTTTGATACATCTGCAATGATAGTTTATCATCCACCCCAACATAAAACTGATACATCACATGACAAGGTGGAAGAGCCATCATATCGAGTTCTCCCGGATTCCAAGCACTTACTATCAATCTCCTGTCATATGGATCATTTTTAATTTTTTCAATGATATTTTTTAATTGATCTATTTCTCCGTTTGGACCTCTCCAATGTCGCCATTGAACCCCATAAACTCGCCCAAGATCTCCTTCATACTTTGCCTTTGGCTTCCAATAATCAGCTTCTGCATTTGCATCCCAAATATGACAGCCTACTTTTTGCAATTCCTTGTTATCACTACTTCCAGAAATAAACCAAAGTAATTCTGCGACTACTTGTTTGAAAGCAAGTTTCTTTGTAGTCATGGCAGGAAACCCCTTTGTTAAATCAAAACGAAGTTGCATGCCAAACACACCTCTATGATCAATACCTGTTCTGTTTGGCTTGTCTGCGCCATTATCCAGAATATATTTAAGTGCTTCTTGATAATTTTTCATAAAATAATAAAATAATATATAGTTTTTATACTATTATCTGAAAGAAATAATTGCAACATTCGTTGTGCTATATATTATCATGTTTCTTTTTCCTTTAATTTATTATATAATTAAAATATATCTAGTCTAGCTAAAATATTACAAACATAAATATGCAAGGACTTATCATATACGCATCAAGAATGGGAAGCACATCTTCTATTGCTTCCAAGTTAGCTTCGTCAATCAAGAATCATAAATTTGACACCCAGGATATCACAAAAGAGAAACAAGTTGACATGACTAATTATGACATCATCGTAATCGGTAGCTATATGAGAAGACAACTTATCGACCCTACAATCCAAAATTTTGTAGAAAAATATAAAGAAGACTTACCAAAAAAAGCCGGACTATTTATTTTTGTGACAGCAGGCGAAACTGGAGAAACATATCGAAGAGAAGTCAGAAATTCATTTCCAAAAGAAATTCTGGCAGAAATTGAAGTCATTAATTTAGGAGCCAACATCAATCCCCAAAAAATTAATTTTGTAGAAAAAGTGATGCTACAGGAAATGGCCAAAAGACAAGGTAAATTGGTAGAGAACTTGTCTAATTACAATGAAGCAAAACTTCTTGAACTTGCAAAAAAAATCGACCTGGTGAAAGAACCCAAAAAATCGAAATCATAAATCATTTATCGATTCAAAATGTTCTAACTTGATTGGCTTTATGCCATCTGTGAGTATTGCTATATGATCTATCCTCCAATTGATGTCCTCAAGATGATTAAGAAATAAATATCTACAAGCAGTCCTTTTTAAATAATATATTTGTTTTTCTCCAAGTGTCTGATCTAGAGCAAACCATTCTTCGCTTTTGCGTGTTTTGACTTCGAAAAATACCAATTCTTTTTTTGATTTATCATATGCAATGATATCTATCTCACCTCCTCTAACGACAAAATTTCTTTTTTTGATTATATAGTTTAATTCAAGTAGATAATTAACAGCAAAGCCCTCACCTAAACGACCAAGCGCCTTGAGATTTGTCATGGAAACATATTAATTAGACAGAAGTATAAACAAATCAGATTAAAAAATCATGAACTATTTCTGATTTTTTGCTCAAAATTCTGCTTTTGTTTCTTTTCGACAAGTTTCCTAGAGACAGGATCAATTGAAGCAAAAACATAGGCAAGTCCTGATACTCTGATTTTTTTATAACTATCAACTACAAATTCCTTTGCCAATTGGAGAGGTCTAAATTTGATGATAAAAGCACCAAGGATAATCCCCCCAAGTCCAAAAATTAACCAGTCTTTGTCTTCATCTATTATTGCTGTCTGTGGCAATGCAGCTACCGAGCAAATACAATCTATATCAGATGGGCATTGTGGATTAACACATTTATTACCAACACAAGCCAATCCATCTCCACACTCTGAATTTGCTGAACATGCATTCATACAAGCTAAATTCTGTGGCGTTACCGGAGTTACAGGGACAGCTGGATCAGGAGGGTCACAATAGTCATTCATTAAAGTTTCATAATCTGGGATTGAAGTTTTGTAATAGTCTGTATAACCCAATACATTAGCACATACTCCTGCTTGTACTTTCGTATGTCCAACAGGTGGTTGACATCTAAATTCACAAGCTTTCGCTGTAGGATTACTAAATAAATAACAATCTAATTTAGTACCATATGCATCAGTATTATCATAACACAACAATTGATTATTTGTGGATGGTCCACAGAGCTGACCACAGACTCCACCTCTACAAGCACAATTTCCATCATTGCTTGTCTTAGCACATCCAGGATTGACACAATGACCAGCATCACACTTCATTTGTGTACCCCACATATTTTTACCACACTGAGAATCTGCTGTGCAGGTACCCCAACAGCTTACGTTTGTAGGAATAGTAGGAGTAACTGGTTCCGGTGTTTCTGTCCCAGGAGCAGGACCAGGAGTGGTACCCTCGTTTGGATTACAACAACCCATTGGCCTGCTACCATCTGCTACATATCCACAATAATCAGGTTTTGCTTCCCATGAATATAACCCCATCCCCTGACTAATGCATTGCTCTTCTCCTGTACACCAGCAGCTTGCAGCACTATCATCTGGAGCTTGATCTTGATTGGAGAGGTACACACCCACCCCGATTGCAACAACACCGAGAATAAGAGTGATGACCAACAAAATTATTGAAACTGTCCTAGTCTTGGTTTGCTCCATTTCGATAATTAATTACTATACATTTTTTAAAGACAATAGTTTAAATACCTTTTTCAAATTTTCTATTTTGCTTCTTTTTCATTTCTACAATAGTACCTTCATCATATTTAGCAAGTAAATAATCAAATCTTGAATTAATTATCAAACTATAAATTCTTTTCTTTAAATTAACTTTCATCAGAACTATACCCATCAATATCCCACCCAAACCAAATATTAACCAATCATTATCCTTATCAATAATTGCAGTTTCAGGTAATTCTGGAGGGACAATGTTGCAAATACAATCCGATTCTTCACTGCAAGATGGATTTCTACAGACTCCATTTGTGCAGGTTAACCCTTCTGGACAATTTATAACTGTCCCACCAGCTGGAACTTCTTCAGTTGTGCATTCTTGATTACATGCTGTAACTTCTTCACAAATACAATCTACATCTTCAGGACAAGTGGCATTCACACATTTGCCTCCCTGACAAGTTAATCCTTCGGGGCAAAGATTGTTTACATTACAGGTAGCCTGACAAGCTACAGTTTTATTACAAACACAATTGCTATCTGTTGGACAACTTGGATTGACGCATTTACCACTTTGACATGATGTTCCACTTGGGCAGGTATGCATACTATCGCAAGCCTCGAAACAAGCAACGGTAACTGGACAATTCCCCGTATATCCCATAACTCCACCTGTTTCGATATCTAACTGAACACAATACCCACAGCCAGCATAAGACGTCGGACAGTGCCTACCAGCGCCAAAATTCTGGCTTGTATTAGTGTATGTAGCATTACTTTGGTTAGTAAAACATTCACCTGTATAGTCATTGCCTACTTGACGGGAAAACACAGCACCAGTAACTGAACAACCATCTGGTACCGTGAAACATCCATATACTCCTTGATCAAACACTACACGAGCTTCACATTCAGTCGCAGCTGAACTATCATCAGGAGCCTGATCCTGATTTGAAAGATACACGCCCACAACTACGGCAACAACTCCCAGTATTAATGTTATCAATAATAAAACAATAATTATCCCTCTATTGTTTCTTGTTTCCATATTGACAGAAATTTAATCTTAATTCATTTAACAGTATATTTACAAAGATGTCTAGAGAAAAATACAGAATAAAGAAGAATATGCGCACGACAGGACTCGAACCTGTAACCTACTGCTTACCCGCCTGCCAGAGCTAGTGCGCACGACAGGACTCGAACCTGTAACCTACTGCTTAGAAGGCAGTTGCTCTATCCATTGAGCTACGTGCGCACTAGCGGCGGGCAGGGAAGACTGTTGCTCTGCCTTTTAAGCTACGTGCGCATTTTCACTAATCAGTTGAATTTTACCACGTAAGAAGAATATTGAAAACATCTACAATTGTAATCTTCAAGAATTAATGATATAAATTTGAAAAATTGATTGATTAAATTATGAATATTTTTGCATACATTGCAGCGGGATTTCTTTTATTAGTTAATATTCCTGTTACAACAGAACCTAAATATCCTATTGCAGACGAACAAATTATTGACAGCCAGGCTGAAAAGGACGCTTTCCCTGTGTATGTAAATGATGAAACAAACCAAGCTTCATTGATAAGACTTGTCACGACAGACGTGATCCCACGAAAAGTCGAAAGTACTTCTTACATAGACCTATCAAAAGAAGTAGTTAATTACGAACTCCCGCTAAAAAAAATAGATTATTATGCTGGCAAATATCTAAATGCCAGAGCTGGTGTCAAAGAAACTCAAAAAATACCAATTCTTTCTCCAGGAGATAGAGTGCGATTAATCGGAGATGGAATTATCACAGTAAGTCCAGTATATGGCTATGTCAAACCAGTGGGATATTATTATGGCTCAGGATTATGTTGGACCGTAAGCACTTTAGGAGGAATAATTGATCAAGCAAATATTGAATTTAGAAATAAATATGGCATGGATTTATTTGTTTTCAGAGCTGGAGATAGATCACCACATGATAAATATTATAGTACCTATGCACCAAGTAATCATGGTTATGGATATAGTGTATACAGGGTTGCAAGTGGCAAAGGAACTGTCGATTATACTTTCCAAGTTAACCCAGAATTAAAAAATCATTCTCAACTTAACGGCATAAAATTGAAAATTGAATTAAGTGCAATTAACAATCATCCAACGGCTTATAACGGTGAGTCTATCTCTGCAAAACTGTATTCAAACTTTGAATTTTGATATAATACAAGAGGTATTTTGAGTGGTAAATTTCTATCTTTGTTGAGGAACCTAGATGGAATTTACCACTTAGGGTATAGAAAAAGTCACAGTATAACTTGTCCGCCTTCACCAAGGTTTCGGCGGACACTCATTTTCACAGCAATTCGCTGTACTCATTGGTGAAAATGGTGCTTGTGGCTCAATTGGTTACCTGCCTGCTTGACGCAGTCAGGCAGGGAGCGCCGGTTTACCTGCCCGCCGTAGCTTTAGCGAAGGAGGGTGGCACCCTACAAGTAATTATATAATGTTATCTTGGATATTTGACAATTTGAAAACTGTGGGGTGCTTGTAGCTCAATTGGTTAGAGCGCCGGTTTGTGGCACCGGAGGTTGGCGGTTCGAGCCCGCTCTAGCACCCCACAGTTTTTAAAATGCCGGTTTACCTGACGTAGCTGAGCTTTGTGAAGCGACGGAATAACATAGGATTACCAATAAGTCGGCACATCAAAGACAAATGCTTCAATTGGAGCGCTTATTTTCCTTCTTGATTCATGAGTAATGCTTTTAGATAAATCCGGTAAGGGGACTAGCCCCAATCCATCGCCAAAAACTCTATCTATAATTGGTTTACGGCTTAATTGATTTACTAAAATTACCCTCCCATAACCTGCTGTATAATCCAGCAATTCCCTTACCCTTTCTGCCACTATTGACAGCTCAATTAAATCAAAAGGAGGATCTACCACAACAGTATTAAAAGTATGCAACAAAGAAGGATCAATTTGTCTACCGGAGCAACCTCTCAAATCAAATGGAATTGAAGTATCACCAAAAACCCCTAATAACCTTCTATCAATCTCCAATAATGTAGAGTCAAAACCAATCTTAATCAATCTTTCATGCAAAGTTGGAGTACATAAACAAGCTATTCTTCCACGAGGCAACACTAATCCCTCTAAATCATTCAGTGATTCATCAGTAAAGAAGTACTGTTCATTAGAAATATTTGGACAGAACGATTTAACGGGCAGGTACCCAGTAAACTAGAGTAAAATGTGATTAAGAAAAACATTACATATT
>CAYUFB010000016.1:0-27973 GCA_964444125.1 uncultured Candidatus Saccharibacteria bacterium | reverse complement strand
AAGGATTATAACTATATATATCTTGATGGCTACATTTTTCAGGGCTTAATTACAAATGTCATTGTCACCTCCACATTAGTAGGAGGATCAGAAGTTTTATATGAAAATCTAAAGAAGAAATTTTATTCTTTATTTAGAGCAATACACGGGGATATCGATCCAAAGGAACGCATAGTCAAAGGGCAAAATTTTTCGGCAAGTTTTTCTAAAAAGTTAAATCGAGAATTATCAGAAATCAAGATTAAAAAACTTCCTGAGATTAAGGAGAAAGAAAAAAGCTTTTATATTAAAAACCTATCTTTATTGCCGAAATTGAATCACAAGGGATCGGAGAGACCGATGATTGACGATATAGATTTTGTAGATAATGTATCCCATATAACTCCCATTAAGTCTAATGTTTTTAGCGCGAATTCCAAAATCGGCAAACTAGAAAAAGACGGAAAGGTATATTTTGTTAAATACACTAAGGATGACGAGAATAGCAACCAGATATATAACGAAGTAAGATATATTAATAAATTATGCGAGGCTTCTAATAGATGCCGTCATCCCTCATTTGTCAGTACTAACTATGAATTTGTAGGTTATGATTGGTTGGACTGGAAAAATTTAGCTGAACTCTATATCAATACAAGCGGTATCGAAGACAAACTTGTAGAAATAGAGAAAAAACGTGCATCAGAAAAATTAGATATTGTAACATCAAAAACTGAATTCACTGAAGACTTTAAAAATGCAGCGATTAATGACTTATATTACAAAAGGGTAATATCAGACCGAATTTTTAAATTCTACAAACATAAAAGGTTTTTTATTAACGAAAAGCAGTGGTTGTACTTTGAGGATTTACTAGCTTCAAATATATACATTAATGGGATACAAATTCCAAGCATTCCAAATGTTATAAAGGATGCACAAAAATTCTTAAGTCCTGAATATCTTGAGCAACACAAACTCCTTTTCTTACATAATGATAGCCACATAGGGAATATAATGGTGGATAGGGATATACAAGAATATATTAATATTGATTACGAATTTGCTGGATTAGGGACAATCGAACAAAGCTTCGCAAAAGAGCTATTTATTGATCTGTTCGGTTTCCGGACACTATATTCACCATACTATTCAATGAGTAGAGAGATTACTATAGAAGGATATAGAGAAGGAAACAATATTGTGCTGAATTTCAGTAACAACTTTACTGATCTTGAAGATAAATTATGTCGCATTAAAGTCGATAACCTGAAAGATACCCTGAGCGTATTAGGAGTACAGGATCCAAATATGTCTAATAATATTCTTTCGTCGGCATTCTTTGTTTCTTCCTTGTTGGGAAGAAATATTACTGAGCTCAATAGACCATTTAGCACATATAATTTGGCCATATCTCTTTATTATTCACATCTGTTAAAATATGAGGGGATAAATGCCTTTGTAGGGAACTAAGATATTTTTTAAAATCTTGTATATGGAACCAAATATTTATCAAAATATGTGGGAAACAGCATTAACTGAATCGGAAGTATCTCACCAAACAGATAGTGGTTTAAATGTCGTGTTTTCGAGACCACAAGAAATTGCAGAATTCGTATCAAGGGAGGATAAAAGTGCCCCACTATTCATTCTTGTTTCCGGTATGAGCGAGTCTGGGAAGAGTCATCTCGGACAATCCTTCGTTGGACGTGGCTATGGAAATCGTATGAAGATATATAAAAAACTAGCCTTGGCTTCAGATGAAGGAGTCATACCAAGAGCCTCAGATGGTACAAATAATCCTTTCTTGTTAGCTGGGGAACTCGATCCTTCTCAGCAAAGAACAGCTATTGATTTTATTGTTTCAAGTATGGGGCATGATGCTCAAGAATCTGGTGTCCCAGTGAGCGTTGTAGAAACACTTAAACATCCGTGGATGGAAGAATTGATCCGAGAAAGACAAGATGTACATTCTGTAAGTGTATTTGTAACAGCAGACGAGGAATTAAGAATTGCAAGACAGGCAGAAAAAATTGGAGCATGTACACCAGAAGAATTAATGGCCTTAACGGAGAGAGTAAGAGGAAAAGATCGCGATAAAGCAAATTATGGGAATCTAGCTCTTGAAACTACCTGCAACGTACATATTACCAATAACGGTAATCTGGCTGACTACGATGCTTTTATTGATGGCTTCGGACAATTTGTCCAACGACAATATGGAGCATACGAAGGTGTTCCTGTAGATTATTCATAAGGAACTTTTTTATGAAAAGAAAAATTGAATCCGCAGGCTTGTACCTGTTGAACAAAAAAAATGAAATATTACTTATTGATTATAATTGGGGAATCGATAATAGAGGCTGGGCTCTTCCTAAAGGGAAACTTGAAGAAGGGGAAGAACCTGAAGATGCAGCTGTTCGAGAGGTGAAAGAAGAGACTGGCTATGTTGCATCTGGAATAATTGAAAAATTAAAGGAAGAGAATTATGAATTTACTGAGAATGGGGTGATCTATTCAAAAAGAGTGTATTGGTTTTTAGCCCTTTTAGGTAACAATGAACGTTTAGAACCACAACCAACGGAGAAAGAAAAAAGAGATATCAAAAATGTACGTTGGTTTAACCTTCAAGGAATAGAAGAAAAATTAAAATACCCTCACATCGGCAATATAAATTATGTACGTGACTATGCTAACAGACGAGATTGATGTTGCAGAAAAACCGAAATTGAGTAGTATTTTGGGATTCGCATTAATTAAGCCAGATGCGATAGAATTGGGAATAGCCGAATCTATAATTCACCGCTTAATCTCCGAAACTGAGCAATATCCACATATATCTTTAGAAGGAGTTGATATTATTGAAGGTGTAGGAGAGGAGCAATTGGCAAAAATTTATCCTGAGTTAGATGCTGGGTATTACACGGCATATGTGGATTACTTTAGAGATAATAGGACTATATTATTAACCTTCAAAGGAACTCCGCAAAATACTGTCGATATAAATCAAGTGCTAAAAAATGCAAAGGGGAAAATAGGAAGGGGGCAAGGCTGGCAAGATGGCGTTCGCGCAGTAATACCAATTCCAAGCACAAGAAAAGATTTCGATGTGATATCAGAAAAGTTACGAACGGGTGCTGTACTTACTCCTGAAGATTATAATTTTCTATGTAAGAATTTATTGCATACACCTGAAACAGATCAAGAAGTCTTAGGGCTACTAGAGCTTTTAGATCCTGACAAAGCTAAGGAGTATTTAGGCGATTCTTATCAGTTAGTGTTTACATAAGTACACATGCTTTAAACCTATTGCACTCAACAAGAATTTATAATACCCTGATATATACGTGCTCATGTTATATACAGAAGAGGGGAAGTAAAATTTGGACTACGTTACAATGTTCTTTTACTCAAATTGTGTTATTAATAGTTGGTACTAAATTCTAAATATTTAACTGTTTGTAATGAAAGAAAACTATACTGTACAGGACTTAGATATACTAAACTCAATTTCCAAAGACATTCTTAGCACTCTCGACTTAAAAGAACTCCTACAGAAAGCGATAAACAGCGTAGTCGAACAGTATGGCTTTTTAGGAGGACTTCTCTTTCTAGTAGAAAATAACGAACTATACACAAAGACTATTTCGTCAAGTCAAAAATCTCAAAAGTTCTTATCATTAATAGGAAGCCCGTTGAACTCACTTAAAATAAAACTCGATAGAGAATATAACAATTTCGTCGTAAATGCCGTGTTGGATAAAAAAACAACATTCAGCTTTGAATTGTATGATTTTACAAGAGGAGTATTAGGAAAAACGGTTACAAGTACAGCTGCATTTGTCACTGGGACAAAAGCAAGTACAGCAATACCAATTCTTTTCAATGGGAATACAATTGGGGCATTATTCTTTGCCCAATCCGAGAAAGAAGAATTTAATGAATTACCAATGCTAAATCTTATTGCAAATTTTCTAGGAGTGGCAATAATAAATGCACGTAGGTATGAAAATATCAAAGAGACCCTAAGAAAAGAACGTGATATGCTAGATATTCTCGCGCATGAACTCCGAACTCCTCTTACAATTGGACGAAATGGAATAAAAGTCTTAAAGGATAAGGCCAACCAGAATCAAATTACAAATGAGATAGCATTAAAGTATTTGAATATTTCTGAGGAAAACTTAGACAGAGAGGCAAAAATTCTTGAAACTATGCTCTCGACTTCCAAGATTGATAATAATCAAATTTCTTTAGTAAGGAAAAAGGTGAATTTAGTTGACATCATTAATAAGACCATACAAGGTTACGAACATGAGGCTAGCCAAAAGCAATTGGAACTTATTTTTACACCTCCGAAGGAATCACTTGTTTTTGCCGATATCGATCGTTTACAAGAGGTCATTTATAACCTTGTCGATAATGCAATTAAATACACCAATAAAGGACAAGTGGAAATTAAAATTGAACTAGAGGGCGGGCATACTAAAGTATCAGTAATGGATACAGGTATTGGTATTTCTAAAGAGGATCTCAAACAACTCGGAAAGAAATTTTACCGTGCGAATACTTACGTTAATACATCTACCTCAACTGGCTATACCTCAGTAAGAGCAGGAGGAACTGGTTTGGGGATATATGTTGCATCACATTTAGTTAAAGCCATGGGAGGCGAATTAAAAGTAAATAGCGAGTTGGGGAAAGGTTCTACTTTCTCTTTTACTATGCCTACATATACAAATCAACAAGAGGATGTAGCAAAGAAAAGTGGCGAAAAACTATTTGAACGATTTCAGAAAATGAAGCAGGCAGGAAAGAATGCCATTAAGAACCCAAATATACTGCCAGCATAGTAGCCGGGACGGATTCCTCAAGTTGGCTATCTATTTCTTTGTATGTATCACGTAACATCTGCCCTAAAAGTGGATCTATCGTTGTAAATGAATGAGCAGAATCGCTCCTTGACAGTAAAGCATGTACAAGTCGAAATTGAACTAATCTGGCATAGTTTGAAGTGCCAGGTTGACAATCACCAGACAAGATTCTTTGTCTTATGACCGCCCAACTAGTCTCTATAAGATTACGATACACTCCCTGCAAATTACCATTTTGGGGTTCTACTGGTTGTTCATAAAAGCCAAATTGTCTTACCTCTCTTTCCTCTTGGCTTTTGTTGGCATATACTGCGATTCCGAGAATGTTATTCCATGCTTCTAATAAATCGAAATCCACTTCTCCCTCGAAAACTTGGAACATCTCTTGTGAACTGGAAGCTGTTGAAACTTCAATTTGGTCAGGCGTTTCTCTCTTTGCTTCAATTAAAGCTGGATCATGCAACTGGGATAATCCAAATTCTCTATACTTTCTCATTAAATCCGATTGTTTTCGTCTATCATCATCAGTAACAGTATCCGGGTCTTTTTGGAAGTATGGCACTGTTTGTGCTAATCCTGCTGTAGTTAAACGTATTAAACTAAGTTGGAAAGTAGTTAAATTTTCCGGAGCTAAAGATCCCTCCAATTCCTCTAGCACACCGACTAATAAATCAGTTTGGTCATCGCCTCTGATAACTTCTCCTCCTAGATCAGTTGTCGCAAGTTGTGCATCTCTTATTCCCGCAAGGATGATTCCTTTCAATCGAGAATATGTATGAGTCACCGAAGTGGGGACAGAATCATCCTGATCTGGTGTACAGGTTAATATTAATCGTTCCAATTCCTCTCTATCCCTTTCATGTAATGCTGGGAAATCAATATAATCATCTACTAAATGTGAAACAACTACAGCTTTACTCACTAAATCATGTGATTGCATTACGTTTTGTCCTTCCGTGATTTCAACAGATACTCCTCCAGCTACACCGATTGGAATCAGAACCATCCGAGCTTGTTCAATAATCTCAGCGTGTAACTCTGGGTCAAAATCTATACCAAACTCTGAGAATAAATGTCGGTAATAAGGCAAGGTTGTAACTTGTCTATATGATTCTGACCACGAAATATCACTGGCTCTATCATTGATTTCATGAGCTGGGCGTATTTCAACATCTTGTTGTTGAGTTGCCATATATTTATGTTTAAGTTGGACTAGAAAGGGACTCTTTTACTGATTATAACGAATTCCAGCGCAATTGTGTACATGACTAAAGTAGATAGTACCTCTAGTGTTATAATTCAGTATGAATGAGATGAAAAGATTAAGACAAAATATTCAAAACGAAAGGAAGAGACAAGGACTTTCAAGAAACCAGTTAGCTAAGAGAGCGAATGTTTCTCCTTTCACTTTAGTCGATATAGAACTAGAGAGGGGAAGTAGGGATATTAAGTTAAGCACACTAATCAAGCTTTCGAAAGGCTTAAATATTTCAATCGATCAGCTTCTTAAGTAATTCTAAACAGAGTTTTCCCTATCACATAACCTGAATTTTAGTATATAATACTATCAAATCGCCTAAACCCAAGGGCAACTTCGGGCATGGCATGCAAATCGCATTCAACATAGTAATGGCTTTCCAGCCAGCATTGTTGAATGCGTCTATAGGGGAAACCCTATGGGGCAGCCCGTAAGGGTGTAGCCACTGGTCTGGGAGGCCATTTATATTTAAGTCCTTCCCCCAGTTGAGTAGTAATCTATAAGTACAATGTAACTATAAATTATTACCGCCCTGTTATATAATCACGGAATACTGTATAAATCAGACACAACTAATACGTTTTATATATAAAACAACCGTTAGAACAAATAGATGAAAGATACGAATGAAAACAACAAAGAGATTATCATTAAATTAATTCGCTCAAATAGGCGATTAATTTTAAATGGGAGACAAATAAAATTCTCTTATAGTCTGGGATATGCCGACTATAAGGTAGATATGTTTGGATGGGGGGATAAGAAACATAAAAAAGAAGCCTATCAATTAGCAGCTGTAATTCTTGGAGAAGTCTATGCCATAACAGAAAAAACATACTATAGGATGCTTGCAGAAAAGTATTTACTCCCTCTCCCCAAGAATGATGTGGTAATGAAGCTCAATAAAGAAAAATTAAGAGAAGCTCTGGTACAAAAAATACATGATACAAATTATTGAAGAATATTCTACAGGGTGTATAATTTACTATAGTTGTTGAGGAGAAACAACAGTATTCATAGGTTTGAATACTTGAAAGATTTCTTTTAACTCCTCTAAAACGGTTCGAAACCTGTCCCCCGAAGTGGACCATGAAGTAGAACTCACAAGGTTCGTTCACTTCATGGTCACGACCGGGAGTTCTACTACATCTACAAATTCTATTTTTCAAATTGCCATGTAATAGTATTTCTATACTGTTGATAAATCTCTCAATATCCTTTGCTACTATCTTCTTGATAATAAATTGTGTAATAATCCAGATAATCAAGATTATAAAAATGAATCAATCAGAAGCTTTGCATGAGCTGGCAATTTTTGCAAATCAAAATAAAGAAAATTTGACCAAATATTTAGAGGATGGTCCCGAATTTGACCAACTTATTGGTTGGATCGATGAATCAATCAATAATATTAATGTGCTCTTGTAGAGTGAAGATCTATCCAGGACAGTTGGGTTAACTACTGGTAATAGCAGTGGTATTTCAGAATTACTTTTTTCAATTTCAGGACTTAATTATCTAATGACAGGTAGACTAAATCACGTAGAAAACAAAGGATTGTATAATCAATTAGATAGAATGTCAGATAGAGAAAAAGAAACTTCCCCTTGGTCTCAAATACTAGGATATAATAATGTAGGATTAACGATCCATATTATTGATGATTTCACAAGTGGTCAATTCTTAGCGAAATCAGGAGTGGTAAGTGATGGTCTGGCATATATCAATGAGAGATCAAATACGACAAATTTTGGTATATATTTTTTCGTACAAGAAAGCGCAGTTGATCTTCCTTACATAATATACGGGCTGAAAAATCAAATGGCATATAAGGTTTTTGGACACATCGCTATTGCATATTCCGAATATGAAAGAATACAACATGGGTTATCCATAAATGCCTGTATTTCGGAATGCTATGAAGAAATAATTGTTGATCCTTCTATCATAGATCCAAACTTTATGGAATCCCTTTCCTTGGCTCATCGCTTGGTTGATAAAATCGCAACGTATTATAATGGTTGAAATTGCAACAATTTATTGTATAATCACGCAAAATAATTGTATTCATATTTAGAATTTTTAGTTACTGATGATGCCTGATAATATGGCTTTCCACGAGCTTCGTGGAGGTGATATCTTTCGCGAGCATACTTTCCGGGAAGCAATAGTATTGTTACGTGGCGGAACTACTAATTGGGAGTATGCAAAAACTTGTGCGATGATAGCTCTTGCCATGAAAGCAAATCATCTCCCAGTGCATGATGCTGCTTTTCTGCTTGGGTATCTTGATGAGGGAGATATGAATTTGATTAGGCTAAGTGAAGAAGGATTGGATAATGTAGATGGAGATTTAGATCCCACTGATGAGGACATATTGGCAGTTGCTCAGTGGCTTGCAGAATGTGTTTGTAATTTCTAAGTGAAGTATTTTTCAAAACTTAAATGACACTCCTTTTCAGCGGCTCATAACCAACATTCGTTAAACTTTGTGCTGGTTCATACAACTTGTAATAATAAATCCTATCAACGGGTTTGGGGAGGAAGTTGTATCTGGCTCTTGGTACTAGTTTGCGCGTACAAAATTGCTGACCTTTTGCTGTTGTTGGTTCGACCAGAGAAATCACTGTCCTATTCAACCTACTTGCTAGGGCAAACAGATGCATTTCAAGAATTTCTAACGCTCTATCCCCTTCTCCTGGGGTTAGAAATGTTGGTGAGACGATAATAGAATCTAATGGGGCGATACCGTCCCAGTATTCAGTTGGGGCGAAATAATCAAGGATTATTTCGCCATTTAATCCTGCTTTTATTGCAGTAGGTTCTTCAGGTAGAATATATTTACCCCACAAATCAATGTAACGTTCTGGCATGATAGCTGATGGTTATTTATTGAAAAGTCAATTGAGATTGTTGGATATTAGCAATGTGGTATTCTAAGAGTCTATTTTTCCTTGTGTTTGTTCAAAAATATATGGATATGTTAAAATCCTAACATCTATAATTAAGTAAATAATGATAACCGTTCCACAAAAAGTAGAAGAAATCGTCAAAAATTCTGCCTTTCTTGAAGATGCTCTTGCCAACAATTTGATAAATACATCAGAGCTTGCAAGACAGATCCAGCCACAAATACAAGATAAGCTTGTAAAGGATGTGACAGTAGGGTCAATTGTGATGGCACTAAAACGTTTGGCAAAAGAGCTACCAAATAGGCATATAGAAAGTGAGGCAAGAAGGATCTTAGGAGAAATCACAATAAGGTCTAACTTGGTGGAGTTTACTTTCAGAAATTCTGATTCATTGCTTGAGAGATTGAAAAAGTTGTTAGAGATTACTCCTACTGAAGTGTTCTTGACTTGGACAAGAGGTATTCATGAAACCACTATAATCATCGGGTTGACTATGGGACCAAAAGTACTCAAACTTTTTCAAAATGAGTCTATGTGTGTTCAAATTGACAATCTCTCTTCTTTGACTATTAAATTATCAAAAAATAATCTCTCGAGTGCTGGATTGTATTATTATGTACTAAAGCTTCTTGCGTGGGAAGGTATAGTTATAACAGAAATCGTATCTACAGCAACTGAGCTAACAATTATTATGGAAGAAAAATACATTCAAAAAGCTTTTTCTGTTATAAAACAAGGGGCAAAATTTTAATCTGAAGGGTCTTTGACATTTGAGATTTCATACTCTACTCCAGTTACCTCAGAGATTGCTGATATGATTGTAGCTTTGGTATCTTTGAGAGATTTGATAGCTTCGATATCTGCCCATTGATTTGTTTCGTATGTCGAAAAACCAATTATCTTAATGTCTGGGACTAAACTTCTTAATCTTTCTGCAATTTTCTGACCATCAAATTCTGATTTGCCCATATGTGCTTCGATAATTGCTACATCCGGTTTGATTCTCTTCCCTTCAATTTTTTTGATTAATTCAATTGAGCTTTCGAGATTATATGCGTATCCTGATAGTTTGGTGTTCCAATTATCAAGCAATAAATCTATAAAGGTGATATAGAAATCGTCAGGGTCGAATTGGATGATGCTTATATCCTTGTTTCGTGTGTCGGTCATTTATGTCTATTAATTAGTTAAATAGCATTTTATCATAATTTGAGGAAAACGGAAGGCGAAAACGGATTGCGGATAACGGAAGGCGGAAGGCGAAAAACGGATTGCGAAAATCGGAAGAAGTAAAATGATATTCGTAATTCGTAATTATTGTATTGAGCTGAATGTTTGATACTGTATGCTGAAGGCTGAACACTGAATGCTTCCGCCAAAGGCGGACCCGCTTCGGGCGGGGAATACTCAACACTCAACACTCAATACTCAATACTCCTTTCGATAAGCTCAAGGTGAACAACACTCAAAACTCGTCACTTGTAAATGCTATAATAAAAAAGTTTAAAAAATAATAGTGCCGGAATCTGAACCATTATCCGTTTCACAATTCAATGAAGTCATAAATGTCCAATTACAAAATATTGGTCTTGTATCTGTAGTTGGGGAAATAACGGAGAAACACATATCAAGAAATTCAGGTTTGATGATGACAATCAAAGACGAGAAACAGGCGGCTATTTTGAAACTTTCTGGATTTGCTCCAAGGGTGAAGGGTGTCAATATGGTTGAGGTTGGTATGAAAATTGTTGCAGTTGGTGTACCTCAAATTTATGCACCATTTGGAAGTTTTAGTTTACAGGTTGTATCGCTTGAACCATATGGTGAAGGTTCTCTAAAGATTGCTTTTGAGAAATTAAAACAACTACTAGAAGCTAAGGGATATTTCGCACCTGAGCGAAAAAGATTTTTGCCGGAATTTGTGACTAGGATAGCACTTGTTACAGCGGAAGGTTCTGCTGCGCAAACTGACTTTCTAAAAATTTTGGGAGAAACAAAAACAGGTCTAGATATCGATTTCTATCCAGTCTCTGTACAAGGCAAAAATGCTGTCGATGAAGTAGTAAACTCATTAAACTCTATCAAATCCGGTCAAGTCGATTGTATTGTACTTACAAGAGGTGGTGGGTCTCTTGAGGATTTGATTGCATTTAATTCTGAAGAGGTTGCGAATGCTGTTTTTGCAGCAAAAGCACCAGTCATCTCTGCTGTTGGTCATGAAAGAGATACATCAATTTCTGACATGGTAGCAGATATTGTAGCAAGTACTCCTTCTCAGGCTGCATACTATCTTGCAGCTCATAATGACGAATTCCTCAAGTCTATACAAGAAAAGATAAGCGAATTTGATAGTAGAATTTCAAGGTTATTGGAAAAATTTGATTATAACTATACTCTCAAATTTATGTCTCAGAAAATTGACGAATCGATCAAAAGTCTGGATTATACTTATGCACTTAAGAGTATGAACTACAAGATTGTTTCAATGATTGCAACACTTGATTATTCGGACAAACTCTCTATGATGAATTTTAGAATTGATCAAAAATTGGAACAATCGAAATCATTATTAATTTATTCTCAAAAATTATTAAGAAGTTTGAATCCAAAGGAAGTCCTAAATCGAGGATATGCACTGCTTAGGATGAATCAGCAAATAATTAAATCAGCTAAAGATATAAAGATCCAAGATAATCTTGAAATACAATTAACAGATGGCAAGATAGATTCTATAGTCAAGAATATCAAATTAGATTAATTATTAAAAAAAATATTATGAAAGATGATAGAAAAGAGACAATTAATGAAAAAACAAAAAAACTTGATGAATTAGTCAAATACTTTGAAAATGAAGAGATTGATTTGGATGAGGCAATAGAAAAATATGAAAAAGCGGTGAAACTGGTTAAGGATATAGAAAAAGTTATCAAAGAATATGAATTAAGGGTTTCTAAAATCAAAGCAGAGCTTGGCAATGATGAATTTTAAATATTAGTTAATTGTTGATTATGAATGAAATATACTTATGGATAGCGGTTTTGTTTTTTTCTGTGCTTGTATTGGTCAAATCCTCAGATTTGCTTACAAGTTCTGCTGAAAAAATTGGATTATTGCTCAAAATCCCTGCTTTTATAATTGGTGTGACTATTGTTGCTATTGGGACTTCTTTGCCGGAGCTGATTTCTTCTATTATTGCTGTTGCTGATGGTAGTTCTGAAATTGTTCTAGCCAATGTCTTAGGATCCAATATTACTAATATATTTCTAGTCTTAGGTGTTGCGGCAATTTTTGCTAAAAAGTTAGAATTATCTTATGAACTACTGCATGTAGATTTGCCATTGTTTATTGGAGCTACTTTTTTGTTGCTTTTGGCAGTAATTGATGGAGAATATAGTTTTTTTGATGCAATCTTGTCACTTGCTGGTGTGGGTGTTTATATACTCTATTCTATCAGTGCAAAACATCCGGAAGATACCAAGGTGGCCAAATCTCATCTCGAGATGGAACACAAAAAGGTGAAGTGGAATTATATGATTTTTGTCCAAATTGTAATTAGTGCAATTTTTCTTTATTCCTCTGCGAAATTTACTATTGATGCGGTTGTTAATATTGCCGAGATATTGAAAGTCGCTACTGAGATTGTGGCTATCACTGCTATCGCACTAGGAACTTCTTTGCCTGAGCTTGCTGTTGCTTTGCAGGCAGCTAGACGTGGTAATTCTGAAATTGTTGTAGGTAGCATTCTAGGATCAAGTATTATGAATTCGCTTGGAGTTATGGCCATCGCATCTTTCTTTGGTGAATTGGTTATTAGAGAATATATTTTGGTAGCAGCTTTGCCGATTATGCTTATCGCTGCTGTTATGTACTTTTTTATCACACAAGAGAAGCAAATCACCAAATGGGAAGGCTGGTTACTTATTATCTTCTACCTATTCTTTTTGGAGAATATGATTAATTTGGGATAGTTAGTTGACTAGATTTTGGGGATTTCCTTTGATGAAATTTATAACATTTTCTATGCTTATTTCTGATACTCTTGATTCTGATTCTTTCGTGAAAAAAGCATTATGAGGTGTTATTATTACATTTGGGTATTTATAAAATTCTTTGTCGCATGGTGCATTAATATCTGCCTCCATTGCGAACCCAAATATCTTTTGATTAGCTAGATTTTTTAATAAAGCTTCTTTGTCAATGATGATCTCTCTAGATGGATTAACTAATATGACATCTTGCTTCATCATATCAAATTCTTGATTACTTAATAAATTGGTTGTATCTTTTGCTAGTGGCAATGAAACTACTATCACATCTGAGTTTTTTAGCAAATTTTCTAAACTCGTAAATTCAACTCCATTGGATTTTTTGTCACTTCTGTTATAAGCCAGTACTTTCATATCAAAAGCTTTCGCTATATGGGCAACTTTTGAACCAATGTTGCCAAAGCCTATTATCCCAATTGTTTTTTTATTTAATTCTCTTCCAAGATAATATTTGTACTCATATATATCCTGTTGCATTCCGATGTATGCTACCGTGATTTTTTTCGAGAGGGATAATATCAATCCCCATGTATGTTCTGCCACCGATTGTGAATTAACTCCAGCTAAATTGCTTATTTTCACCCCTGCTTTTGAAGCAGCATCGAGATCAATAAAGTCTGTGCCAACGTCCATTACTGTTATATACCTTAGATTGGGACAGTTATTGAATACTTCTGCACTTTTTCCTTGACTCCCGATGAGCCGATAATTGCAATATCAATATTTTCAAGTCTTTTAATAATTTCTTTGGTGTCAATTTTGGTGACACTTTGATGAATAAGTTCTCCATACTGTTCTATTTCCTGCTTAAGTTCAGGTGTAAATTCGAATTGAGATACGAGAGTCGTGATTTTCATATTCAAAAACTATTTAATAATTATAAAAACTTCTCCATTTGGATTAAATCATAGTATTTGCCGTCATGAAAAAATTGATCTTTTCTTTTGCCAACTTTCTTAAAGCCATATTTTTCATATAGTTTGATCCCAGGTAGTTGAGTTGCAACTACATCTAAAATGATTTTTTTGATCTTTGGATTTGATTTAGCTTCGTTGATTATTGCTTCCATCATCATGCTACCTACTCCTTGTCCTCTATAGTCTTTGTCTACATAATTTCCCACAAGTTCTACTGTGTGAGCAGTTTTGTTTTTGTGGCTAAAAATCAATGCAACCATACCTATCAATTTCTCGTTGCTTTTGGCGAATAAAGAAACTGATGATGTTTTGTCGGATTTGAGGTGATTGAGCCAATGGTCGTCGATCTTTTCTAGTGCTTCTTCAAATGAGTCGCTGAAAGCAAGAGGGTCTTCCTTGAGAGCTTTAAGTCTAAGTGCTTTGTATTCACTCCAGTCTTCTATGCTAAGCTTTGTGATACAAACGACCATAGAGAGATTTTTAATATAACAAATTATAGCAGGTTTGATATTTGTTTTGGGCAATAATTATTGCTGTGGCTCTTGCTTGATATTAATTTGTTCAAATATATGTCTAAACATTTCGGTTATAGCTTCCATAGAGCAGTTTGCAGGCAATAATATATCACAATCTTCAAGAGATACTCCAATCCCAATCCTGATTCCTTCCTGGACAATTTTCAAGTCTTCTGGTTTGTCGCCAATTTGGATACATGTAGGTAAATTGAGTTCTTGTGGAGAGCCTTCTAAGGCCTCAAGCTGTCTGATAGAAGGGGCATCATTGAAGCGTCCAGGTTTGTTAAACTTTGTAATAACATTATTTATATCTACCGGGCTGGATATACTATTTGCAATAATAATTGGTGAGAAGCCTTTAGGAAAATGAGTCTGAAAAAATGCTTGAATAACTTCCATAATACCAGCAGATACAACAACGACTCTGCTATTATCTTGTGTAAAAAGTTGAAGTAGGTCTGAAATACCATCTCTAGGTGTTAATTCTTCTATTGCCTTGTCAAGTTTTTCAGGGTCAATCCTGTTTGATCCATCTTCATTATTTTTCAAAAAATATGATGCATTACTCAGCCCCGATAGAACAAGGGACTGCTCTACAGTCTCTTTGGGAGCTTGATATGCACAATGCTGAATAAATGCCTTTCTCATTGGTGTTTCTGGGATCAAATTGTCTATGCAGGTATAGCAATTTAGTCTTGATGGCACATCAGTTATAGTACTATCAAAATCCGTAATTAAATTGATTTCCCTTCCTTCTAAGGCCCCTTCAACAAATTTGTACAAGGCTGGAGATAAACTTTCATTACATTCAATTTCTGGGTGATTGTTTAAGACCGCTAGTGCTCCTTCCGTGATTCTCGAAATGATACCTTTCTCTATTTCCGTGGCAAAATGTCCTGCCATCGTGGTTTATAGTAATTTCAGGGATTATAGTGTATTCGAAGATCAATTAGCAACTTTATAGTACTTTTGGGTAAAGTCGAATTTTTTGTTCCAAGACATGACAGCATATCCTCTAGTTTGCATTTCACAGTTTGAAAGCCCGATTTCCTTCAATAGCTCGCAAATTTGTAGTTTGTAATTTAGAGGATTTTTTAATTTTTTGTTGATAATAATTTCAACAAATACACCTAATTTGTCAACTTCATCGATTTCAATTCTATAATCATTGTACTTATATACGTTTTTGTATTTGTCTATCTTTGTATCAAGTTTATAATCAAGGGACAAAAAAAGATCCAATGCAGCACGTCCATCGTGTACTTCAACTTTTGTTTCAGTATAATATAGCCCATCAAGTGAGTTTTTCTTGTCGTTATACCAGGTTCTAGAAATGATGTAGTCTTTTTGATCTGTAAGTCTCACTTTTAGATACTTACTGGCATCAATAAATCCAAGTTTGTTCTTGAACTTAAATGAATTGCTTTTTGGTTCAAGATATAAATCGACTTGATGGTATTGTCCTGTATACTCAGAGTTTTTTTTGAGCCACTGGATAAGTATATCTAATTCGTCTTTAGTGATTTTAATTTTTATTTCTGATGCTTGTTTCCGCAAAATGTATGAATAATAACAATATATTTTATTCTATAATGAACGAATAAAAAAGCCAAGCATCCTGCTTGGCTTTTTGAAACTGTTATTAATTGTATCTTAGTTTTCTTTGACTTTGATACTCTTGTCTCTGTTTAAGACATAATATCCAAGTGACAATAAGCCTAGTATTGCAAGTGGTATCAAACACCACAATACATTGAAGTTGAAACCATCTTTGTCAATTTCAAAATTGACATCGTTTAGTTCTTCGTCTGCTTTGATACTTATTCCTTTGACTAGATCGTCATCAGAGATCTTTGCGTCATCTGGCAATGTATCTTTGTCGATCTCAACTTCATAATCTCCAGGACAGAGGTTTGTCTGCCAGTATCCATTGTCGTCTGTTTTGGTCTTGGATACTAATGTTCTTTCACCATTTTCATTCATATAGACTCGAACAGTTACATTTTTCAGTCCCTTTTCTGATGAATCTTTTTTGGAATTGTTATTTTCATCATAGTATACATATCCGTTTGTAAGAGATGGGGATTCACAGGTAAGTCCAAGTACTGAGCCTTCTTCATTCTCTTCGGCTTGGCTGGTTGTTACAAGTGATGACTCAGGGAATCCATCGCCAAATCCAAGTACACTAGATGTCGTTTGTGTATTTGTAACAGTTGGGCTAGGTGTTGTAACTGGTGTAGTATTTGGATCAGTGATTACTGGGAGTGGATTGACTACTACTGTGAAATTTGCAGTATGTGTATCTCCATCTAGATCAGTGATTGTGACGGAACAACTATGATTGCCGATATTTGCTGGGGTCAACTCATAACTTAATGAATTTATAAGAGCACATTCACCACCCCACTCAATTGTGTATGGTTCGTTGCCTCCATCTACTACTTCTGCTACAAATGTTGCTGTCTGTCCAAGTATTATACTTGCTGGCCCGGTAAGTGATATAACTGGGAATAGATCAAAATAGTTCCCAAAGTATAGAGGTTGCTCAGAACTATTTATACTGATCTCAAGGTCATCCCCGGTAACTATTACTTCATGGCAAGCCTCAGGGAAGGTTTGGACCCATCCTGGTTGATTTATTTCACATAATGTATGTGTCCCAACTGGTAGATACATTTCGAAGTATCCATTTTCATCAGTTGTGGCAGAAATCGCACTTTCAAGAGCTACTGGAACAAGTCCATTTTGTTCTGCTTCAACTACCTCGATTACCCAATTTGCAAGCCCATCTTCTCCTTCATCCCAGACTCCGTTTTGATTGATATCTTCAAATTTATAACCGCTTACTTTGGTCAAATTGTTGACTGTGACTTGTACCCAGTCAATTGAATCAGTAGGACTTTCTGGATCTGATAGAACAGGAGCTTGATTTGGTGATTTATTTCCTGCTTTGTCTCTTGCTTCAAGTTTGATTGTATAAACTCCATCATCTACATTGTTGGTATTCCAACTAAATGTTCTAATCATTGGATTGTCGGTTGAATCGACTTTGTCTGGTCCTGCTACTTGTGTGCCTGATTGATTGACAACAACAAACCAATAATGGCTTAAGTATTCATCGGTGACGACTCCCGTGATATCGATTGTTCCATGTACTATATCTCCATCATTGTGTGATGTGATTGTTGCTACTGGTGAAGTTTGATCTAATATGAGACCGCATTGATCGGATATCTCTGATTCGTTTCCGACATTATCTACTGCAATGATTGTGTAATAATATGGTGCATTCCCAGGAGTCATACTACCATTGTAGAAGGTTGTTGGGTATGTGACATATTTATGTTTTGGGTTCAATCTTGTGCCAAACCAATATCCTGCAATATCACTTTCTGGGTTTTGCTCCCACTCGATTTTGATATTTGTAGTATTTGTATATCCTCCGCATCCTAGAACTGCCCCTGTGTCTCTATTGATGATAGTTTTCATAACTGGTTTGGATGGTGGGGTCTTATCGATTGTGATTTTAATCGATTGTGCTGGATTGCTATGATTTTTTGCAGTGTCCATTGCTTTTGCAAATACACAATATTCACCATCTGCAAGAGATGTTGTATCAAATGTGTGTGTGTATATATTGTCACCATCGTTTAGAATATTTTGTGCCAATGTTGCAGTTCCAGCAGCTTCATTGTCAACACATTGACCATCGGCTCTAGGAGTCCTGAAATAGAAAGATACGTGTTCAATATCACCAGGAGTAGCATCTGATGCTAGTGCCTTTACTGATAAAGAATTTTTGAATACTCTTACTCCTTCAGGTTCCGTGTCGAAATAATCAACTGTTGGTCTTGTTCCATCTACTAAAAAGTATTTTGACCAGAAGTTGTTATGAAAACGTATTCCGTTATTTGCATATGTATTGGTTTCTAATCTGACTTTGTATTCTCCTTCTGCTAATGCTACCCATGTGCTTGATGTATTTATATCACAAAGTACATAGTTGCCTGCCTGTCTAAGATCACAATCTGATCTATTAATTGTATATGAACCAATTAGTCCGCCTGTGAGGCTTGTTGATGAGTCATAACTATAAAGTTCGAAAGTAGCATTATTGAATTGATTAAACTCGTCCTCGTGTTTGATTCTTACAGGATTATCACCTGGTCTAACTATTTCTCCATCTACACCTGGTTTAATGTATTCTACATTTGGCAAATCAATTGAATAAACAACTCCACTGCCAGTTATTGGGTACCAAGTAGATCCTATCAACATCTCTCCAGTTACAATATATTCTCCAGCTGGTATTGCTGTTCTTAATATCCATCGATCAAGTGAAGAGTTTACTTGATTTGTGTATGTACCATCGATGTATGCGCCTCCATTTAGTTGGAATCTTACTGCTGAGACAAGATTAGTTACATGAACTTCTGCTGCCAAGTCTCCAGCATTATTTTCCCTAACATATTTTGGTGATTCTACAAATTTCGAATCTGATGGAAGTAATTGAATAGCGGGTTCGAAATCGTAATTGTGGCTATTTAATACTAAATTATCTACGTAACCTGTGAAATTTGACCACCCTTCAGTACTCGAATCCCCACCATTTATAATAAATCCACCACCACCAGTATTATATGGATCGATAATTGTGGCGTTAGGAAAATTTGTCTGAATACTTGTAAATATATCTCTGACCCGAACTCCATTCGTAAGTTTGCCATATCTACTATACCAATCAACTGATGTCAGATCCCAGCTTTGCCATGAATTTAATACAACAGTTTCTCCAGCTTCAGAAGTTGAAAATGTTATGAAATCATCATTGACTCCTCCATCATAAATGCCATTATTATCAAGGTCGAAGTAGATATTTATATAAGGAGCAAGGTTAGCTCCAGTACTTGAAGATACGTAAGTATCATATGAAAGATCTGTGATATCACTAAGTTTGATACCATCAAACTCATTGGAACTCATTATTGCTTTCGAACCTCTAGTGCCGGATTGAAGTTTTAAGCTTCCAAGAGAGCCGTTTGGTAAGCTATCTGGTCCTATTTCGAAAGACACTGAAGCACCAGCTGCTGTTGGTATTGAAGAATTATAGTAAGTGTAATAATACCAATTTCCTGAAGAAACAGGTGTTACTATTGTAGTACCTGGAAGTATATCATTGCCATCATTAAGTGGATCTACAGGAGTAACCACAAAAATTGTGAAATGGTTCAAATTGTAGATTGTTACTGACTCAGATTTTTGTTGGAGATTGTTTTGTACTGATTCAAATGACACACCATCTTCAGAATATTTGATCTCTACATCGTTTGTAGATGCAGGTAAGTTGAGGTTATACAAAAATGTCCCATTCTCAAGGTTGCTCAAAATCTCATATCCTACTCCGTATTCTGTTTCAACTTGTTCGATACTTAGATAATAGTCACCTTTGGGCAATGACAAGAAAGTGACGTTGACTAATTCATTATTGTGATATTTGTATTGGGTCTCTGTCTGGATGCTGCCAAAAGTGATTTTGTTTGCCTCAATGCTACTACTAAGTATCGATGGAGCTGTTTCGATTATTTCTTCTTCTTCAATAATATCAACCTCAGGTTCATCTTCACTTTCTATCAAATCTGTAGCCGTATTATCTTCTTGGGGCAGCGCAGGTTCAACAATATTTTCATTCTCTGAGACAATAGCCATGACTGGTGCCACGTTTTGAAAGACAAGAAAGAAAGTAAGAATAGTTGCAAACACCTTGGGGCTTTTGAACTTTGTGAGAAGTTTCATATAAAAATATGTAATAGATAGAAGACCAAACACTTTATTCTAGCAGAAATTCACAACAAGTAAAATATTTCTTTGCTTTTTTGTGATAAAGAATCTAAAAAAATCTTTAAAAAATATATTCTGGCTTATTTAATTCTTTTATTATATGATAACAAGATTATTATAAAAAAAATGAAAAAGATTATTGTTCTCATTATATTTTTCTTGACATTTCTTTCTTTTGGTTTTGTTGAAACAAAGGCAAATGATGATATCTCAAACGAATCAGTCAATTTATATCTTTTTTATAGTGAGAGTTGTCCCCATTGTCATGAAGAGAGAAATTTTTTAAAAAATTATAATGAAACTAATCCAGGAAAGATAAAGTTAAATGAGTATGAAATAAATAAAAATAGAAAATTATTCGAGCAGATAAGTGAACTATTAAACAAAAAAAGTCCGTATGTACCTTATCTTGTAGTATCAGATGAGGTAATAATTGGATATAACTCTGATGATACAACAGGAGCGCAGATAATAAAAAAGGTCGATAATTGTTTAGCTTCAGGGTGTTATGATCCAGTTTATTGTGAGATTATAAATCCTGGTGCTTGTGAAGATAGAGTTGATGTTCCAGAGAAAGTTGATGATTTGGAAAGTGAAAAGTGTACAGATATGTGTGAAGAAGAAGATGACCCGATTTGGATCAAAATCCCCATAATTGGCAAACGAGTAAATATTGCTGAGTTGTCTTTGCCAGTAGTATCAGTCTTTTTAGGGGTTGTGGATGGATTTAATCCTTGTGCAATGTGGATTTTGATATTTCTTATTAGTCTTCTTATCAAAGTAGAAGATAAAAAGAAAAGATGGGCACTCGGGGCTATATTTATTTTCTTCTCTGGCCTTGTTTATTTTGCAGCGCTTGCAGGGTGGTCATTTATCTTTTCGTTGCTAAAGGCTGCAACAATTGTAAACGTTGTCGTTGGGGCAATTGCATTAGTTAGTGGCAGCAATTTCCTCTATAAATACTATAAAAATGAAATAAAGTGCGAGGCGGTTGATATGAAACAAAGAAGCCAAATTATGAAGGCAATTGACAATGTAGTAAATGGCAAAAGGTTTTGGCAGTCAGCGATTTTGCTTTCAGTCATTGCAATCGGAGTCAATCTTTTGGAGCTGTATTGTTCTATAGGACTTCCTATGATATTTGCAAATTTGTTGGAAAATACTGGAACCAGCACGACTATGAGATACGTCTATATGCTTGTATATATATTCTTCTACATGTTGGACGATTTATTGATATTCACGGTTTCCATGATTACCTTGCAAGTATCTGGTGTTGGCACAAAGTATTTGCGCTACGTTAATTTGATAGGAGGGACTCTATTGATATTAATTGGACTGGCGTTGATAATCAATCCGAAGCTGTTGGCAGTTTAAGAGCATCAAGTGTTGAGCCGTGAGTGTTGAGCATCGAGCTTAGAGTGTTGAGTAATGAGTATTGAGTGTTGAGTAATGAGTATTGAGCTTTGAATAATGAGTGGTGGTTACCCCGTAAAACGTGGTGGTTATTCCTTTGGCAAATATTTTGGGGAAGGCTATTCGTGCCCCTTGTCCTAGTCGTACTCAAGGCTCATCGCTCAATACTTATAACTATCCAAGTTTTCCTTTATACTTCTTGATTTGGCTTTCTACTGCTTCTCTTAAATTGACTACTGCTGACATAAAAACCTCATGCTCGGAATCTGCGAAAATCTGCTCTTTACCCGGAAGCCACATATTGAAATTAAGTTGAAAGAGTGATTTGCTTGGAATTTTGCTAATTTTGACAGTAGCATGTTTCATGTCCTCAGCAAAATCAACTAGAAGTTTATCAATTTTTTCACCTAGTACATCATCAACAATATCTTTGTATCTACTATCTATATCTACATTATCCCCTATTACTTGAATATTCATTTTTCATTATAAAAATAATATACTCTTACCAAAACGTCACAGAGATTATTGTTTTACATGAATTGTCTTGGTTGGGTAAGCGAATGAAACACCTTCTTTCTCAAGCTTTTTGATCAATGCTAGATTTATTGCTTGTTTAATATCCATATGGATGTTGTAATCTGAATTTTCTACAAAATATACAAATTCAAAAATAATAGAAAATTCAGATAGATCCCTTAAGTGACTTCTTGAAAATCTCGTTTGCTCTTGTGCTTCGACGATCTCTTGAACCCACGAGTTTATCTTTTCAAGTTTCTTGGCAGGGGTATCATATGTTACTTGAAAATCGATTGATACACGTCTTTCTGTGAGCTTCTTGAAATTCTGCACTCTGGCATTTGTCAAATCTTCATTCGAGATAACAAGCTCTTCTCCTCGAAGAGTTTTGATTCTAGTACTTCTGATACCAATCTTTTTGACTGTACCTGATTGTTTGTCATTGAGCACAATGAAATCGCCGACTTTAAATGGTTTGTCAAAATAAATCGAGAAAAATGCAAATACATTCTTAAGTACACTTTGTAGTGCAAAAGCAATCGCTATACCAACTACTCCAATGCCTCCAAGTATTGCGGAGATACTATAGTTGAAATTTTGTAATAGAAATAATAACCCCAAGATCCAGAGTATACTTTTGACAGCTGTATTTAGTACTTTGATAATTGTGGGATCGAAATCATCGTATTTGGCTTTTTGATCTTTGAGTAGTTTTTTGAATAGATAGCTACTTATCGTTGTGAGCGATTTGATTATGTAATAAGTCATCAAGACAAATACAAAATTTTCAATAATTGAAGAGTATCTGTCTTGAAAATCTATTATCTCAAGTGATAAAAATGCTGATAATGTGAGATAGAAGGCTACTCCAAATCCATCGAGTATTTTTATGACTAGATCATCAAAGTCGTTTTTTGTTATCTGTGCAAAAGTTTTAACTTTTTGATGTATAAGACTTTTCGTTAGTCTTAATGCGACTAAGATGACAAATGTAAAGAACAAAAACTTGATTAGTGTTTCTAAATCGTTAGAGAGATTGAAATCAGCGAGAAAATTATTTATCAGCTGCATAATTATTATTTATGAATTAAAAATATGTTTAAAGTTTATAATCAAATTCAGCAAAGTCAGGATTTACAATTCGATTGTCGCTATTTATGCTGTCCAATAATTCAAGATCTTCTTCATCTATTGACCATTGCACAGCTTGGAGATTTTCAAGAATATGTTTTGGCTTGCTCGATCTTGGTATGACAATCATGTTTTTTTTCAATAGCCAATTGATAATAACTTGAGATCTAGGTTTCAAATACTTATCAGAAAT
Source organism: uncultured Candidatus Saccharibacteria bacterium (assembly GCA_964444125.1). GTDB lineage: Bacteria > Patescibacteriota > Dojkabacteria > B142 > JAFGMG01 > CAYUFB01. The sequence goes on along the minus strand of CAYUFB010000016.1, from coordinate 4,375 downwards.
TTTGATCACTTCTTTGAGCATGAGATCTCGCCCTTGAGCGATAGGAGAATATGCAGTAAGTGAAATCTTTTGCGAATCACAAAACTCTTTAAGTGCATTTTGGTTTAATGAAGGATGAAATTCTACCTGGTTATTTTCTAAAGGTATTCCATACGTAAGTGCTTCTTTTAGATGTGAGATTGTAAAGTTTGATACACCAATCGCCCGGATAAGACCTTCTTCTTTGGCAAGGGCAAGTGCCTCTAATGTCTCTTGTATAGGTATTTCGTGGTTTGGCCAGTGAATTAAATACAGATTGATATAATCAAGATCAAGTTCATCAAGCGCTTTGCTTATCTGAGGACGGACATCTTTGGAGGCCAAATGAGTTCGCCATAGTTTGGTGGTGATAAAAAGTGATTCTCTAGAGAGTCCACTTTGCCTGATTGCCTTTGAGATTTCTTTGTGATTGTTGTATGCATGTGCTGTATCAATGTGCCTATAGCCGACTTCTAGTGCATAGCTTGTAGCTTCAAGCGCTTCTTTATCTTGTAACTGCCAGGTACCAAATCCGATTTGTGGAATCATTTGGCCTCCAGTCAAATTATAGATTGGTTGGTTTAATATTTCTGCCATAAAACTATTTTATAGAAACTATGCACAAAACACCAATTAATTATTTTTGATGTAGAATTTTTTACCTTTGTGGAATCTGACAATATCACCAATGAGGCTTGTTTCTGTTTTGGATACTACAATACCGGAATAGTCTGGTACAGCATAGATGAGCCTATCGTTTTGAAGTGAATAATTTAGTATTTCATCTGTAAACTCTTCGTCAGTCTCATCATAATGAGGTACAAATTCGAAATCGACTAGGTTCAGTCCCTTAAGATCCTTGAGTCCTACGGAATTTGCATCTAATTGTCTATGAGGTATTGTTGAAGCTATGATATTTGGAGTGACGATATTTGCGCCAGCGTTTTCTGCCAAAAGTACTCCACCATTTGCGACAAATTTATCAATATAATCCAATAATCCAGTCATCCTAAGATGCTTGAGATAATAAAATGCATTGCCACCTGTAAGAAAAAGAACACTGCTTTGTACTAATTCTTCGAGATCTTTAAGTGTGATTTTTTTGTCTGGCAAGATTGTATGAAAGTCTTCAATCCCGTATTCTTTATAATAGTCTTTGACAGTATCGAAAAATTTGTCAGAACCTTCTGCCTGAGATGGTATGTATACAAATTTTGGATTAGATCGGTTTAGGAATTTAAATAGATATTCATCCAAATCTTTATTTTTTTTGTTATAAGCATTGCTATACAGAATGATTTTCATAGATTATTATCTTATAGAAATAATATAATAACTTAGAGATTATAATGATAAAGAAGGAACAAAACAAATATTATTTTTTGAATTTGACAAAGAAAGTTGTCCCTTCTCCTTCTTTTGATTTGAAATATATTTCTCCATTGTGGCCATCAACGATTGCTTTGGCTATGTAAAGCCCGAGTCCCGTGCCTTCAGTTTCAACTCTTGTAACATTTTCTGCTCTATAAAATTTTTGAAAGATCTTTGATTGCTCAGCTACTGGGATGCCTATTCCTGTATCTTTAACGTAAAATACGTGGCTGTTTCCTGATTTTTTATACCCTAATGTGATTTTGCCTTTTTGTTTTGTATATTTGATAGCATTGCTGATAAGGTTATGGAAAACATGATATATCTTCTCTTCATCGATCGACAGTATTAATTTTTTAGGTAAGGAAGGATCTTTTATTAATTCGATTTTGGCTCTTTTGGCATTTGCCTGATCGTCTTTGATCGCCGTATCAATACATTTTTATGATATCGCAATTTTTTCTATCAATGCTGAACTTGACTCCAGTTTCTATTCGAGATACATTCAATAGATCATTGACCAATGTGATCATCTTCATGTTACTTTGATGTAAGCTCTCTATTATGGCTTTCTGTTGTGGATTCAATTTCCCAGGTTCCTCATTTCTTAGAATCTCTACAAACCATTTCATACTTGTTAGTGGTGTTCTAAGTTGGTGGGATGCAACTGATACAAATTCCGTCTTCATTTTGTCAATTTCTTTGTTTTTGGTGATATCTCTTTCTAGGCCCATGAAAAATTTTAAATTGCCCTGGTTGTCAAGAATCGGAGAAACATGAATTTCTGCTGTATATAGTGAACCGTCTTTCCTTTTGTTGATAAGCTCGCCATCGAATTTTTTCTTCTCATGCTTGATGGTATTCCAGAATTTTTTATAAAAAGTTTCGTCCATTTGTTTACCCCAAAGTGATGGTGTTTGCCCTAGGACTTCATCCTTGGAATATCCTGTAACCTTAGTTACCGCATTATTGGCGTATAAGATTATGCCATCTGGATCTGTAATAACTATATGGTCAGAGGCGTTCTCTACAGCTTCGTAGAATTTTTTCAATTCCTCTGCTTGTTTTTCTTGTTTCAATTTCTCTTCTTCTACATCTTCCAATACATTGATCATTGCTTGCTTAGTCCTTTCTAGAAGTTGATTTCTATCAGATATTTCTTTGAAGAGATAGTTTATTCTATCTTCCTTAACGATTTTGTCTTTTAGGGTAACTCTATATTCTTGATTTTTTTCTTTCAGTAATTGACTTTGTTTTATAAAAGAGTTTTGTGTTGCCTCTAAAGTTGCCTGATAACTGAAAATAACTACCGATATAATTAATAAACTAGACAATAATATTAGTATCTCAAAATTGGAATAAGGAATTGTGGTATAGCCAAGTTCTCTTAATATATTAAGAAAAACAAGTGAACAGATAAATATTATTGTATGTAAGGCACCCCTTCTTGCCCCAGATATGAAGAAAATCGCAACTGGGAAGATAAAGATATAATAAATTCCTGTATCTTGATATCCTCCTCTAAGAAAATTATTATAGCTCGTTGAATAGATGAGAATCAGACTGGCAAGGTATATCAGGTGAAATTTATTCGTTTGGCGCATATGATACCAGCTTATTACAAGAAAGATTATGACAATGCTTTCAAAAAATGCAGCGAAATAATCAATGTCAATAGTTACATTGATGAATACAAATATTGACAATGTCAGAACACCAATAAATGCGAGAATATTTAGCAACATGACTCTCTGATTATCTGGGTCTATTTGATTGTTTCGATTGTTATTGGATGGAAAGTATTTAGTTTTTTTTCTTAGTGTTTTTATCATTTTGTAATTTTTGAATTTTTTGTTTAAGTTCAATCATTTTGGTTTCTCTACCAATTAATTTCTTGTTAATTTGTTCAAGATCTTTGGTCTTTTGATCAAGTAATGATTTTGCAGATGACTGATAGTTATTTAGTTTTATTATTAATCTATTAATCGAATTGCCAACTGATTCAAACTCATCTTTTGTTTTGATTTTGACTAGTTCTAAGTCTTTGTCGTCTTTGATAGCTAAAGATTTTGAGAATAATTGCAATTCTGATAATGGAGATGTATATTTGTCGAGTAATGCATAACCTAGTAATCCCATTGTTATTAGTGAGGCAAAAGAAGTAAATAATAAGATTAGTATAAACTCTGTTTCTTCTTCTTTAATTGTTGAATTATCTATTTCTGTGACAAGTAATATCCCATATTTCTGTAAATTTTCTATTTCATAGGTCTTTTTTGTTTTTGGATCCTGAATTGATGTACTTATTATGTTCGATGAGATCGGGAGGTGAGGGTTAATAGGCGCTATGCTGTTTATTTGGTATTGATTATCAACTAGTTTGGAATTTATTATCGTTGAGTAGTTTTTATTTTGAACTTCCAATATATCTGTTATTACTTCTGGCTCAAGTTCGGTTATCAAAATACCACAAACCTTCCCGTTAGTGCATCCAATCGCTGATGTAAATGACAATTTCGAGGTTTCTGACTTAAAGTCAAAACCATCTTTACCATTTGTTGCCTGTTTAAAATATGGGTCGTTTATGTTGACTCGTTCCCCAATCAAAAAGGGATTGGTTGAACTAATTATATTTCCTTCGGGATTTGTAATACTGATATTGGAGTGAAAGTCTTCGATTTTATATGTCGCAACGATGTTATGAAGTTCTTGGGCTGGAATGTTTTTTTGAGACATGGCTGCGACTAAACTTGGATTTAGTGCATTATTTCTATTATTTGCCTCCTCGTATTCAAGCAAATTCTTTATATTCGTGTTTATGGTTTTTGTGCTTTGTTTGGCATACTCATTAGTAAGATCGGAGATTTTGTTGCTTCCGTATGTATATACAAAAAATATAGGCCAAGCTAGATTAAGTACTAGTATGATTATGAGGGTAATTGTTAGTTTCGTTTTAAGCTGCATTTTTGTTTATTTTGTTGATTTT
>CAYUFB010000015.1:0-27993 GCA_964444125.1 uncultured Candidatus Saccharibacteria bacterium | reverse complement strand
GTCGGTCAGATCTCGCTTATCACAATCTAAAACTCATTTTTATGGGACAGGAGTGACACCAATACAAGAAGAGCCAAACCAAGACAGTAAGGGGAAGAAGACAGCTGCCAGAATCCAAGATATCCTCGAAGCAAAAGGCGCTCCAAACGCGAGAACAGTAACTTCGGCTACAGAATTTGTTGAGCAGGACAAAGCATCAATGTACGCAATTCTTCAATATGCCAGAAGCCAAGGGGTAGTAAAATAATACCTAATTGCCTATTTCCCTCAAGCCACACTTGCATTTAGAGGTGCAGTAATCTTAGGTTCTCTACTCGTATATAATTCTGCCGAGCCCTCAAAATTGATTGCCTGAATTTCAAACATGTGTAGTTCAATAATTTCTCTATTTCTTTCCAAAATCATAGTTCTGACAATTTCACCATTCAATTCATCCCTTGATACCAAACAACACGGCTCTAGAAGATTGCTGGTATCGCAGCGATCAATGCTTTTTTTATTTATACCCTGACAGATACATATATTACCTGATACATCAAGAATTATATCAACAGTATCTCCTTCAATAGTCACAACGGGTATATTCAAAGATCTCTCTATCTCTTGAAGGTTAATCATAAGTGACAATCTATGAGGAAGAGACGTTTGCTCAACTGTATGATAGCCCTCATGTGCAACCTTGATAAATACTCCGGGAATTTCAGGAAGACATTCACAACCAGGGATAGGATCAGTCGGAACAAGGAGATCAGGAGACTGATAAGCCATAGAAAAAATTTAAGAATGATATGAAAATCACCATAATCAACAAAGGGATCAAAATCAATATCGATTTGGCCCAATTTGCCATAAATCTTTTTTGTGGTTAAACTACTTAAGTTGCGTCAATAACTTCTCCCTCAGAAGCCTCAAGCAAATCACTCGCTTGCATTGAAATTGATTTTTCTGGAGTACCACAGTTGAAATTCACTTTTTGCTTATTCTTTATACTATTATCAAAAAATACCCTCATACCAAGAATAGATCCAAAAGGAGGAATACCACCAATTTCAAGACCGAACTTCTCTCTAATATCATCCTTATCTTCAAAAGTATAATTTTCTCCCAATATTTCTTTAAGTTTTTTAAAGTCTATTTTTCGATCCCCAGGTACACAGACCATGATATTTTCACCATCTTTTTTAGACTTAAGGATGAGAGCCTTGATCCCTGATGATAGATCATCACCTCTAACTTTAGCAGCATCTTGACTTGTGACAGTTCTCTCATGTTCAAGGTATTCATATTTCATATTTCTAGAATCCAATATCGATCTAATTTTCGAAACTACTTCATCACCACCTTTAACCACCTCCTTGTTTATTCTCGCACCAGCAATTCTCTTTAGATCAGATGGGAAAAGTGTAGCCTCTCTAATATTGCTTACTCCAACAATTTGTTGAGTTATCCTCTCTAGACCCAAAGAAAAACCACCCTCACTGGGCATCCCGTATTCAAATGCTTGTAGATAATGTTCATAATGCTTTTCTTTCAAGCCTTGCTTTTTGAATCGTTCTAACAAAACATCATATTTGTGGATTCTATGCGTACCAGAAAGCCATTCTAATCCCTTACAGACCAAGTCATAGCTAAGTGATTCATCTTTATCTTCAGGATTGTCCCATGTATAGAAATTCTTATTCGACTTGAAATTAAGCAACCACACAAAATCACTATTGTGATTTTCTTTTGCCCACTTGGCAATCTCCCTCTCATCTTCTGGATCTACATCAAGCTCTTCTCTATCTGCCGATTTTCCAATTCTTGATTCAATTTCTTTCAATGCCTCCTTGACCTTAATTCTTGGAAATCTGCCTTCAGGCAAAGTCGGAAGAGCGATACCCAATAGTTTGATATCCTCCTGATTATTCTCCTCGACAAATTCCAGGATATCTCTGACCACAACCTCTACCACATCAAGGATCTCATCATACGAATTGATAAAACCCATCTCTCCATCCAGTTGAGTTATCTCCATCAAATGTCTGGAAGTATTATGCTTTTCTGCGCGAAACACCTTGGCAATAGTAAATACTTTGTCGAATACCCCAACCATTATTTGTTTATAGACCTGCGGACTTTGAGCAAGATAAGCTTTTTCATCAAAATACTTGACCTCAAAAACATCTGCTCCACTCTCAGATGGTGCTCCCATAAGTACCGGAGAGACAAATTGCGTAAAACCCTGTCTAATCATTGAATTAGAAAAAGCTGTCAATACTGATGCCTGTATTCTAAAAATCGCCTTGCTTTTTGGATGCCTTAAACTCAAAGCCCTAAAATCAAGAATGGTATCCAAGTTTGCATCTAACTCCTTTTTGCTAATGTCGATTGGCCACGGCTTAGCTATCTCTACCTGCACATCAATTTTTGGAGAAATCAATTCAACACCCAATTGAGCTTGCTTGGCTTCTTGGACCTGACCAACAATATCAAGAACTGTTCCTGGCTGTAAGTTTTTTAGCTTATTGACTATTTCTTTATCTTCAAGCACAACTTGTACTATACCTGTCCCATCTTGCACAAAAAGAAAACTAATCGCACCAAGGAGCCTAAGATTGTATAGCCAGCCTGCGATACGAACTTCTTTGCCAATATACGAATTCAGATTATTTATACTTACTCTTTCCATGAGTGTTTTATTAATAAATGAAATAAAAAGGCCCTTAAAACATAATACTATGCTTTAAGGGCCTTTTGAAAAATTCAAAAGACGGTGCCACCTTTATTCTGGTTTATTGCCAGATCTTTATTATTCTATTTAGTTGATATCACAACATCTTTGCAGACTTTCACTATTTTATCTGCTCACTTAAAATGATTATAGCACAAATATCTAGACTCATAAAAAAGGACACCTAACGGTGTCCTTTTTAAAATCACTTCAACTAAAGCTAAAAATCATACTCTCCACTCTCGTATTGTCTTAGAAGCTCTTCTAGTTCCTCATCTGTATAGTCAGTCTCCTGTGTTCCAGAAAATGGATCAGCTCCTGAGCTACCTTGCATTAGAAATTGCTCAAATGGAACTGCATTTGATGGCTTCTCGACATTATGATCTTTGCCAAATTCTGACATTTTCAAAGAGAAAGACAAGTCCATCTTCTCTCCTGCTTGATCATACATACTTGCAGATAAATCAATTCTATATATCTGTCCGTCTCTTCTGCCTTTGCAAATCTCAAGTTGGATTTCTTTGAAAACAGCTTGCAACTGTGCCAATTCTGATGCAGAAATCTTTTCGCCTCCGAAGTCCTCTGCGGCTTGGTTTAATACTGCCTCAATATTTTCAGAATCCAAAGTCATTCTGAAACAATTAGTTCTCACACCATCATGAACTTCATCATTAATTCTAGTTATCGTCTTATTGACAGTATCACTTTCAAGGAAATTTTTGATCTTTTTCAGATCCTCAACTGTCATTGGATCATCAGTATCACCTGGCAATGTCTGAGATGCTGTATTTGCAACTAATCCTTCAGTACTTTCTAGAGGCATAGAAAACCATTGACCTTGAAGACTTTTGGCATCAAGACCTAATTGAGCCAACTCAGGGATAGCAGGCAATTTTGTAACTTGTAGATAAGCCTGCTCATCAACTGACCTCATCTCTGCAGCTAGATCTAAAGTGACTCCTTGAGTTGATAATGACCCATCTAGTATCATTGACATACCAGGATTTGATTCTTCCGAATTAATCACTCCAGAAGCATCGATATTAACTACTACTCCAGATACATCAGCTTTGACATTGGCTTCATATTTTGCTGATTCCATATATAGTTCTTCAGCAATCATGTCTTCAACTTCAGCTTTTGTGAAACCAACCAATCCTGTCGACTCAGAATCATCTAAAGCTACATTATATACTACATTCATCATGGTATTTACCATATCTTCTTGTACGATTTTGGCCTCAGCCTCATCGCTTAACGCAAGTCTTTCAATTTTTTCTACCACATCTGAAACTACTGGAATATTTTTATTGCTAAAAAAACCAATTACTAATGTCCCAACACACACACACATAAGTAATACTATGGCCACTACAGGTAGCAATAGCATTTTGTTCATGCCCTTTTTGGGAGTAGAGACAGGAACGGGAGAGACATTTGGCTCAGGTACTGAACCTATCGGACTTGGATTATTGACTTCATCCATAAGTTGATAATAATAAATTAACTAATAATAGACTAGCAATTATTATATTTAAGTGCAACTATTTAGCCAAGTCAGAAATCAATTCTTCTAGGCTAACTATCTTGGATTCGTTACTAGATCTCATTTTGATCTCTACACCATTTGATTCTATTGTTTTTTTGCTCACAACAACTCTCATTGGAATACCAATCAAATCAGCATCTGCAAATTTCTGTCCAGCAGGGACATCTCAATCGTCTAAGAGAACTTCGATATTCTTTTTTGTTAATTCTTCGTATAAACTATCAGTTGCTTGTACAACTTCATTTTCTCTACCTAAAGATAACAAATGGACTCTAAAAGGAGCAACTGTCTCTGGCCAAATAATGCCCTTCTCATCATTAGACTTCTCAACAATCACCCCCATAGCTCTAGTAGTTCCTATTCCATAACAACCCATAACTGGATACTGCATCTGACCATCTTTATCCATATAAGTAAATCCAAAATCTTTTGGATATTTTTGTCCCAAATCAAAAACGTTTCCAACTTCCGATGCCTTGGCTTTTTGCAAATCTTTGTTACATTTCTTGCACTTAGTCATACCATTAGCTATTTCTTCGTTTATACAGAAATCACAGTCAGAACAATAAAGAATATCATCTTCTCCCGCATCAGTAATTACCATAAATTCATATGAAATTTTCTGAGAGAAACTCCCTCCGGATGCTTCAGTCACCTTTACTAATAGGCCTAATCTTGAAAACACGTTTTTATAGGCTTCCTTCACATTTTCATAAAATGCCAGAAAATCTTCCTGTGACTCATGGAAACTATACATATCTTTCATTCCAAATTCTCTGCCTCTTAATACCCCAGATTTGGCTCTAAGCTCGTCTCTAAACTTATTTTGAATTTGATATACCGCAACAGGCAGATCTTTGTAAGATTTGATAAATTTTTGAACCAGCGGAGTCACTACTTCCTCTTCACTTTGCCCTAAAGCATACTGCTTTTCTGTCCTGCTTTTTATCTTAAATAACACATCTACATTGTCCCAAGCTCCGGTAGTTTTCCAATTATCTGATGGATGTAGAGCTGGCATGAGGACTTCTTGTCCGCCAACTTTGTTCATTTCTTCCCTTATTATATTTTCAATTTTTCTCAAGACTCGAAGACCTAGTGGTAACATTGTATATGCTCCTGCCATTAATTGATCTACAAAGCCAGCCTTAATAAGCAAGTTAGCATTGACAGTATCATAGCTCTGTGTATCTTTACTTGTCTTAGTAAATATTTGAGATTGCCTCATAATTATTGAAAGTAAGTTCTAAAATTTGTTTAAAAAGGAAGATCATCGGGATCAATTTCGTCATCAGATTGTTTTGTTTCTTGTGACTTAATCGTAGATGTTGATGAATCTTTATGAGCCTGAGTCTTGGAAGGGTCAGCGGGCCCTCTTTCATATCTATCAATCAATATTATTCTCTCTGCAATTATTTCTGTTCTATAATTCTTCTTGCCTTCTTGGTCATCCCAACTTCTTGTCTGCAACCTACCTTTCACAAAAATTCTAGTTCCTTTGCTAGCCTTTTGACTTAAATATTCGGCATCATTCCCCCACACAACAATATTATGAAAAGAAACTTCTTCCTCCCATTCTTCACTTCCCTGCTTTCTATAACTTCGATTTGTCGCAACACTAAAATTTGTGACTGCGCTACCATTGGAAGTATATCTAACCTCAATATCTTGAGTAATGTTTCCTAAAACTTGGGCTTCGTTTAAATCACCAAAAACTGCCATAATTGTCATAATAAAATATAAAGGGGGCACTGAACTTATTTAATAGTATACAACCTACCCCAAGCTCTACACAAGAGCCATTAATTTCTTTACTATTGCTCTTGGGTTAATTCTTCTCATATTGATATTCTACTCTTATTTCTCAGAGGGTGGTCAATATGTTATTACTGAACAAGATATACTTGACGCAGATGTATTTCTAGTATAGTTTGTAATTAATAATAATTGAAAATTATGCGCTCAGTATTCAACTTTTTGACAGACTCAATATATTTCATACTAATCATATTGATAGTAGCCGTTTCTTTTCTTGCTACCTATGCTTTATCTCCGATTCCCTTTGAAGAGTCGTTTTTGGCACACAATAACAAAAATAAAAATGTACTTGGAGAGGCTACATCTAAAAACGTAGTTTTCACTTCTACATACAAGGAGCATGAATACTTTCGGATAAACGATATTGTTCAAATAGATAATTATCTAGCAAATATCAAAATTGGCCCATTATCAAAAGGATCAACAAAAAAGGAATTATTTACAATTTCTAATGAAGCTAATAATCCAAATGAAATTAGAATCAGGTTTAGTGCACCTATTAATAGCTCAAGAGATATATCTACCGGACTTTATATTGGAGAAGAAAAAGTATCTATCACTGATGGAGTACTCGAAAGAACAATATTTATACCAGCAAACAATCAAATCAGTATTGAGATATTCTATGAATCAAATCACTCAATCAACTACCCTCTTGAATTCCAGTTATCTGCTGAGATACTATAGCATTCTATTTCTACAATACTTCCTGATATAATTATCTAGATTATTTCATGATTATGGATTTCAATAATATCAATCTCGAAGATTACAGAATTAAACAAATTGAACATGCATATTACAAGTCATATATTGACGAGATTGATGCAATAACTACTTTGCCCAAATCGATTAAATTTGATCTTAAGAAATCAATAGATCTGAATCCTTTGGAACTTATAAAACAACTGACTTCCACAAATTCTGAAACGATCAAAGTTCTATTTAAGACAAAATCAGGGAAACTAATTGAGTCTGTATTGATGATGCACGATGACGGAAGAAATACTGTGTGTGTAAGCTGCATGGAAGGTTGCCCAGTTGGCTGTACATTTTGTGCTACTGGCAAAATGGGATACAAAGGCAATCTTGAAGCAGATGAGATAGTAGCACAAGTAATCTATTTTGCAAAATTGCTAAAAAATCAATATCCCAATAGACAAGGAATATCAAATGTTGTTTTTATGGGTATGGGTGAACCTATGCTGAATTTCAATCAAGTATGGCAAGCATATGAGATTTTGACAGATCCAAACAAATTTGGCCTGGGCAAAAGAAAAACTACCATTTCAACTTCTGGCTTTATTGATGGAATAGAGAAATTGATCCAAAAAGGATATAAAGGAAGATTGGCGATAAGTCTACATGCACCAAACCAAAATCTTCGAGAAATTCTTATGTCCAAGGTTGCAAAGTCTAACCCACTAGATAAATTATTATTAGCTTTAGATAGATTCTCAGAGTTGAATAATAAAAGAATTACTTACGAGTATATCTTGATATCAAATATTACTGATACACAAGAATGCGCTATGGAATTGGCAAGAATTTTTCGCAATAGACTTGCCCATATAAATCTTATCCCGTATAACTCGATTGGGGTAAAAAAATACAAAAGACCATCAAAACAAGAAATCCAGCAATTTAATAGGTGGCTCACAAACGAAGGAATCACCTCAAGCATACGAACAACCATGGGTGATGATATTGATGCTGCCTGCGGTCAATTAGCAAGTCAGAAAATTAAATAAGCAAATTTCTACCCGTCATCTCTGCAGGCTTCTCTAATCCAAGCAAATACAAAATAGTTGGAGCGACATCTGCAAGTATTCCTAATTGCAATTCCTTAGGCTCAAAATCCTTCTTGATCGCTACAAAAGGTACATGATTTGTTGAATGTTTTGTGTCTACTTCTCCTGTTCTAATGTTTATAAGCTCTTCACAATTACCATGATCAGAGGTGATCAAAACTACTCCATCTTTGGACATCACATAATCAACAATTTCGCCTACTGCCTTATCTGCAGCATTCATCGCAGCGACTGCTGCATCTAAAACTCCAGTATGTGCAACCATATCGGGAGCTGCGATATTTACAACCACAAAGTCAAAATCTTGTTTATCTAAACGTTCTTTAAGTTTAGATACTATCAAAAACGTGCTCATTTCTGGAATTTCGTCATAGGTAGCAACGTGTTTTGGCGAAGGAACTTCAACTTGCTCTTCTCCTTCAAATACTATTTTTTTGCCACCATCGAAAAAGTATGTGACATGAGGGAATTTCTCAGATTCAGCAATCCTTAATTGAGTCAAACCGTTTTCACTTAGTGTTTTGCCCAATGAATCTGTTACCTTTTCTTGAGGGAAGGCAATGTGAGTTGGAAACCCCTGCTTATAATCAGTGAATCCCACAAAATACAAGTCCTCAATTTTCTTTCTTTCAAATCCTTTAAATTCGTCATCTTCAAAAGCCTTAGTTATTTGAATAGCTCTATCTGGACGAAAATTAAACATTATAATCGCATCTCCTTTTTGAACTTTTGCGACATTGCCTTCGTGATCGGGAAGTACGTAAGCTTTCATATATTCGTCAGTTTCACTTTTTTTGTAGGCATCTTTGATTGCTTTTTTGTAATCATTTATAACAATTCCCTCTCCTTTAGTTATCAAATTATATGCAAGCTGAATTCTATCCCATCTTTCGTCTCTATCCATTGCATAATATCTTCCAATAAAACTTGCAATTCTTCCTATTTTTTTTCTCCCAAGTTCATTGTCAAGATCGTTGAGCAATTCCAATCCAGCTGTTGGGGAAGAGTCTCTTCCATCTAAAAAGGGGTGTATAAACAGTTTATTTGGATCTAAATCGCTTTTGGAAACCAATTCTATCAATTTGTACAAATGTGCTTTGCTTGAATGTACTAAACCATTGCCAAGTAACCCAATTATATGAACATTGCCTTGATTTTTTTTTGCATGCTTTATGGCATTATTAATCTCTTCATTCTCCATAAATTCACCACTTTTTATCTTGTTTTCAATACGAGGCAGATCTTGAAACAATACTTTTCCTGTGCCAAGTGTCATATGTCCTACCTCACTATTGCCATCAGCACCATCTGGAAGTCCTACATTTCTACCTGAGGCTTGTAAATAGCAATGAGGATATTTGGGCCAATAACTATCGAGATTGGGCGTATCTGCTAGCATTACAGCATTTCCCGGACCTGGAGGAGCAACACCAACGCCATCAATTACTACCAAAACAACAGGTTTTGGACGTTTAAAAAACTCTGCCATACACAATTATCGATTAATATTTATTTAAGTTCATCAAGCATAAATCCATCTTCAGTGATATACAGCCCAAATGTTTTCTCTTCGTTTTGAATATACTTAGTAGAAAAGCTCCCGTATACACTATCAACAAAAAAACTATATTTGGATTGATTCTTTTGTAATGTTTTCCAATAATCATCCGTTCCACCATTGATTGCAAATACACTTCGATGATCCGCATCAACATTTTTGGATTTTTCTGGATCTATATAATCTCCTTCCAGTCTTGTAACTTTATATACTGTATCAAGATTGAAAAGCAACCAGAAATCATTAAACTTGACTATCTCACCACCAATTTCGAAATGATCGCCATATACTTTGTATTTTTGTACCTGATCGTATTCATTTTGGCTATTTTTTCGTGAAGTCAATACACTTATCAATGCCGATTCTTGTTTAATAGGCTTGTATTCGATCTCACTATATTCGTACTCACCCTCTGTCATTATTTTGCTCACCTTAATTTCTGCAACTAAATCCTTTTTGGTAAATACATTATAGGTATGCAACCAGATACCGACAGAATATATCGCAAAAATCAAAAAACATACCACTACAAATAATAGAGATAATGATAGACTTAAAATAATTTTGCCTGTTTTTTTCATAATTTATACCATGACTATGTTATATGATATAGTTAAATGCTAAAATTATCAACTCTTTCAATCAATACCTATGCAACAATTAAGGAAAACAAAATTAAAAAAGTTCTTGAAAAACTCACGCTACGATCTTAACGATATTGTATTAATACTTGATTGTCTCAGTTATGCACAAAATGTCGCTCAATTATTTAGAATTGCAGATGCAATGGGAGTCAAGAAGATATATCTTACTGGCTGCACACCAATGCCTCCTTTTGGCAAAACTCTAAAAAAAGTATCAAGGTCTAAGGAGGACAAAATTCCATGGGAATATTCAGAAAGATTTAGTGATATATACACCAAATTAATAAGGCAAGATTATAAAATAATCGCCTTAGAAATTACTGATGAAGCACGAGATATTTATCAGATGAGACCTAGTGATAAAATTGCACTAATTTTAGGTAATGAAGCACATGGTATATCACCAAAAACACTTGAGAAAGCAGACATTTGCTACTTTATACCCATGCAAGGCAAAGGATCAAGCCTAAATGTTGCAGTAGCAGGTGCAATAGCTTTATCTCACATAGTCAGAAATTCAAATGATATTTCGAAATAAATTTCAAGGATAAAAGTTATTGTCTGTATCGATTTATGGTAAAATTCTTCAATATATGGCGTGGTAGCCAAGTGGTAAGGCAGAGGTCTGCAAAACCTTCATACGTCGGTTCGATTCCGATCCACGCCTCTTAAGTTATGACAAAAAACTTGCTATAATCTAAACGTGCCGGGATGGTGGAATTGGTAGACACGCTGGACTTAAAATCCAGTGCCTCTAAAAAGGCGTGCGGGTTCGATTCCCGCTTCCGGCACTTAATAAATCAACAATAGCAATTTGCGGGAAGAGAAGTTTATCCCGAGCTAATTGCGAGGGAATTCCCGCTTCCGACATTTTCTTCTATATATATTTTCTCTCTAAATACTTGCACTCGATTGCAAATCAAATTATATTGTATTAAATATTTTTATTAATAATACTTATGGCTATTCCATCATCAAATCCCTCAGCACCAGTAGATCCTAATGCCCAAAGTGCTAACAATCAAAATGATAATACAGTGACAGATAGCAAACCGGTAAATATTATGGACGTAAATGAATCGATCAAAACTACAGCTCCATCAGTGAATCCTGAACCAACAACAGAGCCTGCACCTATAAGTATCGATACAGCCAATCAACCAATAACCGATAACACGATAGAGACACAAAATCCAGTTATTGCTGAACCAACAGATAATAATACCGTGCCAGAAATAAACACAACCATTCAAACTCCACAAAATAATCTAGAAAGTTTAAGCTCACTGAAAGCAGAAATGGAAGAAGCGAAAGAAACGCAAAAGACAGTACAAAGTGAAAATCAAACCGACAGTACAACGGGTAATACCCAAGACACTGCTGATATGAAATTACATTCGACATTACCTGAGGACATTATTGCTGAAGTGCCAGTTCAAGATGAGAATATAGTCAACAAAGAAAACAAGCAGGAAGAATTAAAGAAACAGCCTTCAGGCAATTTTTGGTTTAAATTTGCATTTCTACTTTTAGTAGCTTTGATATTAGGAGGTTTATTGATTTATCTACTTATATCATAAACAGCTTTTAATAATGCAAGACTTAAAAAAAAGCTACCTAAATAGGTAGCTTTTTTAAGTCTTCTCAAATTATCTATGCAGCCAGCTCTTTAGCTATACCAATTTCAAGCGAGTTAGTTCTTTTTGTTATTGGAGTAGTACCCCTAATAATCACAATCAAATCGTCAGGCTTAATATAACCTTTCTCGAGTGCCTTAGAGGCTAATTTCTTTATACCTTTATCTCTACTTTTTTCTTGAGATCTTAAGACATATGCCTCTACTCCCCAAGTGGTTTGTAGTTGACGTTTATATGTATCATTAGATGTCAGGGCAATAATTGGCTGTCTTGGCTTGAAGCTTGATATGACTCTTGCTGTTTTTCCAGTTCCAGTTGCGACAACTATTTTGTCAATTGGCAGACTATCGCAAATATCAAGTACACCTCTAGCTAGTGCCACAGTTATAGGATTTACATCAACTGGTTCTCCATATAATATCTCAGGCATAATATGTTTCTCAGCTTCTGTACAAATTCTATTTAATGTATTAACTGCCTCAACTGGATAACCACCTTTTGAGGTTTCTCCACTTAACCAAACACAATCACAGCCATCAAAAACAGCATTTGCAACATCATTGATTTCTGCTCTTGTAGCATTTGGACTTTCAATCATGGATTCCAACATATGAGTAGCAACAATTGCAGGCTTGGCCTTCATAAGACATTTGGTAGTAATTTCTTTTTGTATAGCAGGAATCTTTTCATAAGGCATCTCAACTCCCAGATCACCTCTTGCTATGATTATTCCATCAGAAACATCAAGAATTTCATCAAGATTATTAATTCCCTGTTCATCTTCAATTTTTACCAAAATTTTTATATCTGTACCTTTTGTATATTTCTTGACTTCCAATATATCTCCAGCATTTCTAACAAAAGAAGCAGCCACATAATCCCAGTTATCCTTTACTGCAAATTTGATTTGCTCAATGTCATTTTGGGTAACTGGAGGATTTGAAAGTGGAATTCCAGGCGTGTTTATACTTTTTCCAGGAAGTACTTCCTTGCCATATATGACTTTTGTGATTATTTGTCCGTTTGCCACTTGCATGACTTCGACTTTGACCTTGCCATCATCAAGATGTAATATATGGCCGGCCTTTATATCTTTGTACAAGTCAGGATAAGTAACTGGATATATACCATGTTCGGGCTTACTGCCGATTATCAATTCTCCGCCTTTTTGAATTTGGAAACTCCCTTCAAATTTATTCAATCTTACTTCAGTTCCTTTTATATCAAGCATCAAGGCCACGTCTTTAGAAATATTTCTAATTATTTTGGCGACACGATCTAGCTCAGCTACATCAGCGAAAGCTCCGTTGATTCTTGCTACAGTCATTCCATTTGAGATCATTTCCTTTAAGACATTTATGTCCCAGCTTGCAGGACCTATCGTACAAATAATTTTGGTTTTTGGCATTAATTAACTCTAAAAATATAAAAATACGGAATGATTTTAGCACAAATCTCCCTAGAGTACATTTATCAACGATTATGAATTTAGAATATTTGGAAGTAACTATCTATACCTTTTTTCTTGTACCAACAGTATTGCCAAGATATTATGACTCTTTTTAGAATCATGTGGGCAAATACTGTATCTGCCATTTTCATCGACTAACACATAATCTCCTTTTTGTGGAACTACGTCAGTAACAAAAAAGCCAACATCTCCTGTATTTTTTTCTAACCCTATTAAGTTTATTTCATCAAGCCTTAATGCAAAGACGTTTTTATACTTTTCGACTATCCAATCAGGAGCTGTATAGTATTTTTGGGCAAACTTCAAGCTTTTCTCAAACCCCAAAATTGAGAGATCATCAATAATTAATACTTTGCCATTATAAGAGATATTTGTACCTTTTATTTCGTCTTTGATGGTTTCAATTAGTTTCTTGGTATCGATATTACTCTTGTTATCATAAACACCAAAAAAATATGATACAGGCTTCTCAAGTACTTGGGCCAGTTGAACTAGATACTTCCTTGCGCTACTTCTTCCATTTTCGTATCTACTTATCATTTCCCATGTCACACCTAGTTTAGTTCCAAGTTGTTCCTGGGAAAGCCCAAGTTCTTGTCTAGCTTTTTTTATTTGTACACCAATCTCTTTGTCTGTCACTTATATTGTATTTATAATACTTAAACTGATATCACATTCCTTAAAGTATATATATTTTATGCTTCAATTGCAATTTTCTTATTTTATATTTCCATTACATTCACCAACACCATTGGTTCTCTCTCCGTTTCCTTATATACGTACTTTCTTATACTACTTGATATTATATTGGATATTTCCGCATTGATTTTTGTCTTCTGCAAAGCTTGCTTGTATTGATCTTTGACTCTTTGACGAATTGAGTCGATAAGTTCCTTGTTAAATTTTACATAAACAAATCCTCTTGATATTACTTCAGGATTTCTTAGAATTTGCTTATTTTTATCGACAACAATAGAGATTACAACTATGCCATAATTTGCCAATTGCTCTCTATCCGATAATACCTGAGCACCTATATCTCCAACACCAAGACCAGAAACTAAAAGTGGGGTACTTCGGACTTTACCTCTTTTGGACCAACTATGTTGAGTTAATTCAATAATTTCTCCATTTTGAGGTATGATGATATGACTGGGCTCAATTCCTAATCCCTTGGCTGTTTCTGCATGCTCAAATAGAAACGACTGATATCCATGAATAGGCATGAAAAATTTAGGCTGGACTAAATTAATCATCAATTTCTGATCTTCTTTAAATCCATGTCCAGAACTGTGCAAATCCATTACATCTCTATGAAATACCCTTGCTCCTAATATACTCAAATCATCTATCATATTTTGCACCTGTAAGTCATTGCCGGGTACAACTGAAGCAGATAAAATAACTGTATCTCCTTTTTTTATTCTTACATCCTTATGTTCACCTCTAGCCATTCGTGATAAAGATGCCATAGTTTCTCCTTGGGCACCAGTTGATAAAATCATGACGCGATCATCGTTATATCTTTTTAAGGCATTTGGCTTTATAAACACATCATCATTTACATCTATAAACTTGATTTCTCTTGCTATCCTTATAGCTGTTTCCATGCTTCGTCCTGAAATATAGACTTTTCTATTAGTTTTTTGAGCCAATTCTATCAATTGATAAAGTCTTGTAACAAGAGATGAAAAAGTCGCAACAATAATTCTACCTTTTGCGTTTTCACATACTTCTTCAAGTATCTCAGCAACTTGAGCCTCTGAAGTTGAATGCCCCTCTTTAAATGAATTCGTAGAATCAGATAATAGCGCTAGTACACCTTCTGAACCAATCTTTGATAATTTACTATAATCAGCAACAGGCTCATTGACCGGAGAATTATCAAATTTGAAATCACCAGTATGGACAATATTTCCAACTGGGGTTTTGATTATTACTCCCATTGAATGTGGAATTGAATGATTAACTCTAAAAAATTCAATCACAAAATCTTTGGCCTTAAGAATTGATTGATCAGTTATCTCATGCAACTTTGCTTTCTCTAGCAATTTCTTTTCTTTGAGTTTGACCTTGATTAATTCTAGTGCAAATTTAGGTGCATATACTTCTGGGAAATCGAGTGCCACAAGAAAATGATGCAACGCACCTATATGATCCAAATGTCCATGAGTAATCACAATACCCTCGATTTTTTCTTTATTTGCTTTTAAGTAATCGAGATTCGGGATGAAATAATCAACTCCATATACTTCCTCTCCAGGAAAACCTAGTCCAGCATCAACTACTACAAAACTCTCTTTGTATTTCAAAACAGTCGAATTTGCGCCGATTTGCTCGACTCCACAAAGAGGAATTATTTGCAACGCATTTTTATTTTCGTTCATCTTTTTTCTATCAATAATCAATTAATGTTTAATAACTTTGAACATCTATAATATCACATTATTCGAGCAAAGTCCCAGTCTGAAGATCCCACAGGTTTTTGTAAATACCATTTCTTATCTTATTTAACTCCTTATGAGTCCCCATTTCAGCAATTTCTCCATTATCTAGAACCACTATTCTATCAGCTTTCATAATTGTAGATAACCTATGTGCAATAATAATTGTAGTCTTATCTTTTGCAAGCTCCCAAAATGATTCTTGAATAATTTTCTCAGATTCAGAATCCAATTGACTTGTTGCTTCATCAAAAATAATTATAGGCGCATCCTCAATAAATGCTCTCGCAATAGCCAATCTTTGGCGCTGCCCTCCAGAAAGCTTGATACCTCTTTCACCTACAACAGTTTTATACTTTTCAGGAAGTTTATCGATAAAAGTCGCAAGATGTGCTAAATTTGCTGCCTTTCTTGTAAAAAATTTATTTATATTTGGTTTTGCGTAATTTAAATTGTATTCTAATGAATTATTAAAAAGACTCGCATCTTGAGGCACAAGACCAATATTTGATCTTAAACTTTTTTTGGTCACCTGAGAAATATCCTGCCCATCAATTAGGATTTTGCCCTTTTGAGGGTCATAGAATCTCATCAATAATTTGGTCAATGTCGTTTTTCCAGCTCCGGACTTACCCACAAAAGCAATCGTCTCTTTTGGTTTTATAGTCAGAGAAATATTCTTCAAGACACTATCAGACTTTGTATAACCAAAATCGACTTCAACAAAATCTATTTGACCTTTTGTGACATTAAGATTAGAAGCATTTGGATCTTCTTTGACCTTAACATCAATCGCCAGTACATCAAAGTACTTACCAAGATCGGTGTAGTGCTTGGCAAGTTCCCTAAGTCTAAAAATCAAGTCTGACAATCTAGGAAAGAATCCGAATGAATAGGTCATCGTGATAGCAAAATCTCCTGTACTTAAGCTCTTATTTTCAATTCCTTCTATACCAATAAGTACAATTAGCACTATACTTCCCAAAAACAATGCTCCTGTCCAAAGTTCGATAATTCTAAAAGTGTTAGCATATGACCAGACTGCGTCAATCCAATATTTGTATTGACGCCTAAGCCTTAACTGTTCTTGATGTTCTTGGGCAAAAATATTTACTGTCTCATAATTAATCAAATTATCTCCAATAATTCCCGAGATCTTGTCTTCTTCATCATTTAACTTTTCTCTTACCTTTATATTTTTTTTGATTATTGCCAAAGCTACAAGAAGATTTGCAAAAAAGCTAATTAATATTACAAACCCCAACCTTTGATCTAGAGAGAAAAACACTGTAGATATAAATATCAAATCAACCAATATTGGAAATAAACCTCTGACTATTTCAAAATTAAAACTCCAAAAGGCCTGATCTCCTCGCCTGATTAAAGAGATAATCGAACCACTTCTTTTTTCTGCATGAAAATCGAAATCCAGTTCATGAAGTTTATCAAAAACCATAATTTTCAAGTCTCTTGCCGCTTTGATTAGATAATTATCATACAAAATATTGCCAACCGGATGAAGAATTATCCATACAAGTGTTAGGACCCCATAACTTAGTATTGCGCTTTCAATAAAACCCCTATTAAATGGATCCAGATTGTCAAAAAATACCTTTATATATAACTGAGCAAAATTTGCTATAAACTGTACACATATGACAACCAATGCTCCAGAGACAAAGGACCATTTATAATACCAAATAAGTTTTGAAGAGGTTCGGAAAATATTTTTCATAGCATTATTTTATCAGTATACAAGTTTCTCAATTACATTCATAGTCAATTACTATATTCGCCAGTTCTTTTCTGAGTACAGATTCTCATATCCTCTTATTTTCATTAACAAATTTTTATTGATTAGATAAATATTAGCTCCAATAAGTGTAAAAAATACTAACAATACGAACTGATTATAAATATTGATCACTTGAAAAATAACAAAAACAATCATTATTAATAGATATATCAAAAATGCAAAGTATTGATACCTCCATGTGAGATTAAATTTTTGCGCAAATCCAATAATCAACCCCATAATAAATCCAAGGAATGCAAATAAGATCATTTCGTAAATATTTCTAGTGTCAAACTTTTCGAAAAAGCAGAAAGAAAATAAGTATAAAACTATTCCAGCATATATAAGTACATGACTTACTGGCCCATGGAAAAATTTAATTGCAATTCTAAGCTGTTTATATGAATCTAGTTTTTTGATTTCATTAAAGACAAATTGCTCGATTAAGATCGAAGCCATATATGTACCTAATCCAATGGAAAACGAAGTCTGAGCTAATACAATTACAACTAAATATATTATATTCTTCGGCATATCAAGATCATAGGCATAAGTCCAAACAAATAAAAACAATGGGAAAACCAATGTCATGAGAACAAAAAATAAAGAAATCTTTAATAACGACATATAGCTGAATCGTTCAAACTTTTCTTCTAAGAAGAAATTTGGCATTAATGCTCGATATCTTTGATACAACAATACTTGCGATGCAATTATTATTACAAAAATAAAAAAAAGTATCATGAAATTTACTTCGTAAATAGTTCAAAAAATCTATACTATTATAGCTTAAAAATCCTAATAAGTGGTATAATTAAAGGTTATAAATTATGGACAGAATCACACAAGAAAAAATCAGGAATGTCGCTATCATTGCCCATGTCGATCATGGCAAGACTACTTTGGTGGACTCAATTTTACGACAAAGCAATATCTTCAGATCAAACCAGGAAGAAATGACCCAAGATAGAATTCTTGACAGTGGAGAACTTGAAAGAGAAAAAGGAATTACAATCAAAGCCAAAAATATCGCAATTAACTACAAGGGTCATAAAATCAATATTATCGATACTCCTGGACATGCAGATTTTGGCGGAGAAGTGGAAAGAACCTTAAATATGGCCGATGGATGTCTACTTCTTGTCGATGCACAAGAAGGTCCTATGCCACAGACCAAATTTGTGCTTCAAAAAGCATTTGAGCTTGGACTTAAGCCTATTGTAGTAATCAACAAAATTGACAAGAAATTTGCCACACCAGAAAAAACTTTGGATAAAATTCAGGATCTTTTTTTGACTATTGCGAAAAATGATGAGCAACTTGATTTTCCGGTTTTCTACGCAATAGCAAGAGACGGGAAAATATTTAGAGAATTGCCAACAAATTATGCGACAACTGAAGCCACACTTGAACCATTGATGGAAGAAATCATAAATATTTTCCCGTCTCCAAAAGGCAATATCGAAGATCCTTTTCAAATGCAAATAAGCTCACTTGAATTTGATCCTCATTTAGGCAGATTACTAATTGGAAGGATCAAAAGAGGTGTTATCAAAACAAACGACAGTGCTGTTGTGCTAGAAAATGACGAAGAGGGATCTAAACAGATTCAAGGCTCGATCAAACATATTTTTGTACGAGATGGTCTTGGTTATGAAAAAATTGACAAGGCAATTACTGGAGATATAGTAGCAATCGGAGGACTTGATTCAAAAGCAATTGGTGGCACCTTAGCAAGCCCTCAAAAACCAGAAGCACTACCTGTTATTAAGATCACTCCACCATCAGTGAGAATCAAATTTGAAGCCAATACTTCTCCTTTTGTTGGGCACGATGGCGAATTTGTCACTGCAAAACAATTACAACAGCGTCTCGAGAAGGAAGCAGAAAACAATATCAGCTTGAAAATTACCAAGGCAGATGAAGGAAGCGGATACTATGTAGCAGGCCGTGGAGAACTTCAATTATCAATATTGATAGAAACAATGCGCAGAGAAGGATATGAGTTCCAGATCAAAAAACCCGAAGTAATTTTTATTAAAGAAGAGGGAGTTATCAAAGAACCACTTGAAGAACTAATAATTGAAGTATCCGAAGAATACCAAGGAATTATTTCCGCAACACTTAGCGAAAGAAGAGCTGAAATGCTTAACATGGAAATTGATAATATTGGCAATTCCGGACAAATCAAATATACATATAGAATACTAACACGAAATTTACTTGGACTTAGAAATGCACTTCTCTCTCCGACCAAAGGCAATGTCGTTATAAATAGCTATTTAGTTGGTTATGTCGAAGTTCAAGATGTACCAGAATTATTCAGAAAGGGAGTATTAATTTCGTCAGACACTGGGACATCTATGGGATACTCACTTAATACAATTCAAGAAAGAGGAGAACTTTTTATTGGACCTAGTGAACAAGTTTATGAAGGTATGATAATTGGGATCAATAAATTTGAAAATGATATGGAAGTTAATCCAACAAAGGGAAGACAAAAGTCAGCAGTCAGGATGAAACATGACGAAATTACACAAACAACACTTAAGCCAACAATTCCAGTCACACTTGAATTTGCACTATCATTTCTTGGCAAAGAAGAAATTTTAGAAGTTACTCCCAAGAACTTGAGATTTCGAAAGCAGTATCTGACCAAAAACCAAAGAGCCTGGGCCAAAAGAGATAATCTAACGGATTACGCAAAAAAACACTTAAACGGATAACAAATTAAGAATTACGGATAACGGATGGCGAAATACGGATTTCGGATAGCGAATATCGGATGGCGAATGAATAATGACGGATAGCGGAAAACGAAATGCGAATTTCGGATTAACAGTGGCATATAACGGATCGCGATTTACGGAATACGAAATTCGTTACAAGCAATTCTCTTTCTTCTTCTTTTTTCGCTTTTCGCCTTCCGTATTTCGTCTTTCGATTCTGTTATAATAAATCATGAAAAAATACGATGCAATAATAATTGGTGGTGGTGCTTCAGGGATGATGGCAGCGATTATCGCCGCACGCAGGGACAAAAATATTGCAATCATTGAGAAGAATTCAAAACTAGGACGCAAAATTCTTGCAACGGGTAATGGCAGATGCAACATCTCAAATAAAAACTCACAAGAAGACAAACGAACACTTAAACACTATTTTGGACAAAATCCCAAATTTGTAATGAGTGCCTTTAATCAATTTGACTATAATGATACAGAAGTATTCTTTGAAGAGCTTGGAATAAATTTTAAAGAAGAAGATGGCGGGAGGATGTTTCCAGTTTCCAATCAAGCACAATCAGTACTTGATGTTTTTGAATTTGAACTTAATAGACTTCAGGTGAAATTAATTACATCCAAAACACCGAAAGAAATTAACTATGACAATGGTTTTATTGTTAAATTAAATGACGGTCAGGAAATCTCTTCGAAAAAACTTATTGTTTCAACTGGTGGCAAAACATATCCCAAATTTGGAACAACAGGAGATGGATATACTATAGCCAAACAATTTGGACATTCAATTATTGAACAGTTCCCAGTTTATTCTGGTTTGATTATCAAATCTCCGATCTTTCAGAAACTTCAAGGAATTAAATGTGAAGCAAGCGTTGTAGCCAAAGTTGATAATAAAGAAATCGCAAAAAACACCGGCACAATAATGTTTGCCCACTTTGGCTTGTCAGCTCCAGGGGTACTAGAAATTAGTAGAAGCATAGCTCAAAAGTTGAGATTAGAAAAAAAGAAAGTAATTCTTAGTCTTAATCTTCTTGCGTTTATCAAAAAAGATGAAGTAGACAAATTCCTAGTTGATAGATGGCAAAAACAACCATCCAAGACCCTTGGTTTTAGTTTTGAAGGATTGTTAGCAAAAAAAATCGCACCCGCTTTTTTGGAGAGTGCAAATATCGATCCGAATCAAAAAGTATCTGAGATCTCTAAAGATTTAAGGCAAAAGATTATCCAAACTCTTACAAATTATCAATTTGAAATTATTGATGTAAAAGACTACGATGAAGCACATTTCACTGCAGGTGGCGTAAATACCAAAGAAATAAATCCAAAAAACTTAGAGTCACTTATTCAAAAAAATCTATTTTTTTGCGGTGAAGTATTAGATATTGATGGCGAATGCGGTGGTTATAATCTTCAATGGGCATGGACAAGCGGGTATGTTGTAGGAATTAATGTATAAACTTAATTATCAATTCATGGAATTCTCTGCTGATCAAAAATATGCTCTTGACGTCCTACTTTCCTGGTTTACCAAGCCAAAGAGGAACTACATCACCTTAGGAGGCTTTGCCGGTACTGGCAAAACTACCTTGATTGCAAAACTTAGAGGAAAAATATCCAAAGTCAAACCAAAAACCAAAGTTGCTTTTGTATCTTATACCGGCAAAGCCTCCCAGATTTTAAAGCATACGCTCCAAGAAAGCAATGTAATTAAAAAAGGAGACTTTGTTGGAACTATTCATTCGCTTATTTACTCACCTCTTGTAGATACAAAAACTCAGGAAATCATTGGTTGGCAACAAAAAGACAAAATTGATTACGATTTGATAATAATTGATGAGGCATCCATGGTCAATGAATATATATGGCAGGATATTCGTAGTTACAATATCCCAATTATCGCAGTAGGAGATCATGGACAACTTCCGCCAATTCAGGGAAACTTTAGTTTGATGCAAAAGCCTGATATCAAATTAGAATCGATACATAGACAAGCTGCCAAAAGTCCTATAATTAGACTATCCACACTTGCAAGAACAGAAGGGAAAATCCCAATAGGCAACTATGGACAAACTGTAATTAAATATGGCAAATCAGATAGTGAGATTTATTCTGTACTTGAGAAATTACTTGAAAGAGTTGATCAAGATACAATGATACTTTGTGGCTACAATCACACAAGAGTCAAACTAAATAAACAGATTAGATCAAATTTAGGTTTCGAATCAGATGAACCGGCATATTATGACAAAGTTATTTGTCTAAAGAATAATCACAAAAAACAAATATTCAATGGTGAGATAGGTTTTATAGAGAAAATCAAAGAAGAAAATGGCAACTATAATGTGGTAATTACGATGGAAGATGAAATGTATTATCAAGGGATAATTTTAAAAGAACAGTTTAATAGCCTAAATTCTCTCAATCAAACACAAGATAGATACAAGGTCAAAGATATGGATTTATTTGATTTTGGTTATGCAATTACAGTACACAAAGCTCAAGGTAGTCAGGCCAAGAGAGTTATTCTTTTTGAAGAGAAATTTGCCAAAATGGATGACGAGATGTGGAGAAGATGGCTATATACTGCTGTCACTAGAGCTCAGAAAGAGTTATATATTATTGGCTAAAGTTTTGAAATTATTTCGTTACCTGAATCAGTTATTTTTCCAAGTGATATAATTACATATGAAGACTAAAAAAAGTAAATACAATGTTGAATTATTAGCACCCGCTGGATCGTTTAGTACTCTTCAAGCAGGTATAAATGCCGGCTGTGATGCTATCTATTTTGGAATTTCTGATTTCAACATGAGAGCTACTGCTGCGGCAAATTTTTTGGAGAGTGATCTAGAAGAGATTGCTTCAAGATGCCATGAAGCAAATATCAGATGCTATATGACACTAAATACTGTTATGTACAACGAAGATATAGATAAAATGAGACATCTTGTAGATAGAGTCAAAGAATCTGGTATCGATGCAATAATCGCTTCTGATGTGGCTACAATTATTTATGCCAAAGAAAAAGATGTCGAAGTTCATATATCAACACAAGTTTCAATTTCAAATACTCAGTCAGTCAAGTTCTTTGCCAAATATAGCGATAGAATGGTCCTTGCAAGAGAGTTAAACCTTGAACAAGTATCTCAAATTATTCAAGATATTGAAAAATATAATATTCGAGGGCCAAAGGGTGAATTGGTTGAGATAGAAGTATTTGCACATGGAGCAATGTGTGTGGCAGTTAGTGGTCGCTGTGCAATGAGCTTATACTGCTACAACTCGTCAGCAAATAAAGGCAAATGCAGTCAGATGTGCAGAAGACCATATAAGGTTACAGATCTCTCTTCCGGCAAAGAGATGGTTGTTGACAATAACTATGTCATGAGTGCTTCAGATCTTTGCACAATAGGCATGCTTGATAGTCTTCTAGAAGCTGGCGTTAAGGTCCTTAAATTTGAAGGGCGTGGACGATCCGAAGAATATGTAGATACTGTTATTTCTACTTACAAAAATGCTATTGATTCAATAAACCAAGGAACCTATACAAAAGATAAAATAAATAAATGGAGTAAGGATCTCAAAACGGTATTTAATCGTGGACAAAATACAGGTTTTTACATGGGTCGTAAATTTGACGAGTGGGCAGGTACACATGGTAGTAAATCTACGAAAGAACGTATACATATTGGCATCGTTGAGAAATACTATCCAAAAATTAACGTTGCTCAAATAAAATTTCAAGCCAAAGACAAACTTAAAAAAAACGACGACATTATAATAATTGGGGACAAAACAGGAATAGTCAAGGCGAAATTTATTGATTTTTTGGTCAATGACAAGTCACAAGACTTTGCTTCACAAGACGACATTATCACAATAAAGCTTACGAAGAAAGTCAGAAAAAATGATCAAGTCTATGTTATTAGAGATCGAAAGCAGCATTTACCAAAGGGTCGGGAAGATATTATTAAAAAAGATTTCAAAAAGTAGGTAATATTTGTTGCAACCAAGTCTCATTATGGATATGATATTATCATTCTTAAATTCTCTGAAATGAAGATTGAAAAAGTCTTTGCTCTATCCAAGATGAAGGTCACAAAGCCCAGACTTATTGTATACAAGATTTTTCAAGACGCTTCAAAGCCGCTTACCGTCAAAGAGATAAGAAATCAAATACCCAAAAACATAAATAAGGCAACAGTTTATAGAATCATAGAAAAGTATGTAGAGATTGGTCTATTAAAGGAGTATTTTTTTCATGAAGATGCAAAACGATACGAGCTTATGGGAAATCCTCATCACCATCATCTAATTTGTACAAAATGTTTCCAGATTATAAATCTTGATCCTGATGAGTTAGAAGATGTAATAAATATCAGTCAAAAGGGAATTTCCTCAAGATACAAATATACTATACAGGCTCATGCACTTGAGTTTTATGGAATCTGTCCGAAATGCACGCAGAAGCGTTAAGTTTTCAGCTTCCAGTTTTCAGTTAACAATCTCAAACCACACAACTCTAGTATATTCATTGCTTATTACTCAAGACTCAAAACTCAACACTCGTTACTCCGCTCTTGCTGCTTTCTCAATATTTGGGATCATTTGCTTCTTCCTTGAGACAACACCTGGCAAGAGCATAATATCTCCTTCAAAATCTTTTTCAAATGCAACTTTTGCAATTTCTTTTGCATTATTTGATACTATCAATGTTGATTCGCTTTTTAGGATATCTACTACAAAGAAAAACACACCATCGAATCCATCATTTTGTACCATTTGCTCCATCGCCTGACGAATTTCATCTTTCATAGATAGGGCATTTGAAGGATTAGTTGTTTCAAGAACTGATACTCTGAATTTTTTATCTCCCAGATCAAATTTTTTGCTATCAAGTACCAACAAATCTTCCGGAGTTAGTCCAGAAAGATCAGATTTTGCTTCAAACATATTTTTAGCAAATTTCTCTATGTCAATATCTGTAATTTGAGCCATTTTTTCTGCAATTTCCTTATCTACATTGGTTGTAGTTGGGCTTGTGAAGTTTAATGTATCAGAAAGAATTCCAGCTAGTATCAATCCTGCGATATCTTTTGGAAGAGAGTCATCAAATCCATCTCTTTGAATCAACTCATAAATCACACTTGTTGTACAAGCAATTGGCCTAATTGTGACATGAATTGGTTCTTCGGTGACAAGGCCACCAACAAGTTTATGATGATCAACTACACCTTTTAGAACTCCTTTATCATAGCCACTTATTAATTCTTCAGGATTATTTGTATCAACTAAGATATATTTCTCTCCTTCTTCTATACTTTCAATAATCTCTGGCTTGGCAACTTTCAAAAATTCCAATACATATTTTGCTTCTCTATTTGGTTCCCCTGCAAGACATGCTTGAGCCTCGATTCCTTTTTGTTTCAAATACCAAACATATACAATTGGAGCACAAGTAGAATCTGTATCTGGATTTAGGTGACCAATAACTTTCATAAAGAGTTAATTAATAATTAATGCCCTATTCTAACAAAAGTGAGACTAATAATACAAAATTCTATAGCAATAGATCAACGGTAAGCATAGTCGAAGCGAAACAGAAAAATAGCAGTATTGTTAAGATTAATATCACAGCAAGTTTTTCCTTTCTCAAAGTTACCAATCTTCTGAAAATGATTAATCCTGGGACTATTGCAATTAATGACAGAAGGCTTCCAATTGCCAATATGACTTCCGAACTCATGAGATCAATCTAACAAATAATTCGTCCATATTAACTACGAATATTCAATTTCATTACACTTTCCTTTTCAATTTATAGATTTTCCTGCCAATTTTGGAACCGTCTGGCGTTGAATAATCAATTGGATTAGATATTTTCGTTTTTCCAAATGAGATAGTATCGAATTCAAATTTAATGGTTTTAAAAAATTTATCATATAATTGTATTGTTTTGCCATCAGAAGTCTTCATATATGGTAATACACAAACTACTGGAGCTTTTGAGGATAAATTCTTGTACAAATTATCAAATACCCTTATGTACAAATCTTCTAGTCTATTCATTATTTTCATTGCTTGATTATAGCTTGGCGCTTTTTTCAAGAATGGCCCCATATATGGTTCAAATACACATGCATCAGCTCTGTATTCAGCAAGACTTGAATCATCTGTAATTAATTGATATTTGTTATTGAAATTATAAGTCTTCTTGGCCCATTTAATATTACGCATTGAGGCATCTGTCATCTCTTTCTCATTGTCAATTCCTATTACATCATGACCGTTTTGCAATCCTTCAATCAAAAAAGTTCCTATTCCACAAAATGGATCTACGATCACACTTTGCTTTTTCAATCCTAAGCAATTGACCATGATTCTAGCTAATCTAAAAGAGGTGCCTCTTGTAAATTTTTGATCTGGCCTTGCCTCATCTTTGTACTCATACTGCCTTGTATCCGTACAAACCAAAGTTTGGGCAAAATTATAATTTCCCTCCTCCTTAAAAACAAATAATTCAAATCCTTCATCAAGTTTGTAAGAAAAATATTTTGCTGGGTTTAGAATTTCACTGTCTATATGCTTAGCTAAACCCCTTGCCTTATATTTTTTCAGATCTTTCTTTGTAATCTGTTCGACTTGAATTTGTTCTTGATTATCAAGATTAAGGAAATTAATTGCATAACTAAACGTTTTGGGGAAATAAAAATCAAGCTTTTGAATAAATCCCTCATCAATAACTTCACCCCCATAATAAATCTTTGCAATCCTAACTGTACCAGCAAGTTGATCAATCAATTTGCTTGGATCAATATCACCATTTACAACAGCCATCGTATCGTTTTGATGGATAATTTGATAATTGGCGTTAGATAATACTGAAGCTAGTTCAAGTTTAGATAACTCCGGATTCCTGCCAAAAATGAATAAGTACATAAATAATAACAACTGATAAATAATTTCTACTTATATTCTATCCCATCCGCTGATACTATTTTCAAATTTTCCAAATCATCTCCCTCCAATAATACAAATCCCCCATCATCTTTTTTGATCAATTCTAAATTAAGAATAGTTTTAAACATTTCTGATAAAAACCCTCCATGAGTTACGACCATAATAACTTCATATTTTTGTCGGAGGAGAATCCTTAAGGCATCTTTAACTCTACTAGTAAATTGATCAGCAGGTTCAGCACCATATACATATCCAGAATCCAACATTGAAACCAATTCAGGAAATTTTTCAATAGCAAATTCCTTATTCATTCCAGAAAGTAACCCATATCCATTCTTTTCTTTCACATAAGGAAATATTTCAACAGGTATTGATAAACTATTTGCAACGATTCTCGCAGATTCTTGCGCTCGCAGCAAAGGCGAAGAAAATATTCTTTCAACTTCTAAATCAAGATTTTCTATCTTTTTTGATACTTCCGAAATTTGATTATATCCTTTGGGAGTCAAGGGGAAATCTGCCCAACCGCCATACTGATTCGTCAAATCATCCACGGACTCACCATGTCTCATAAGCAAAATTTTCATATATTATTATTAAATAATTATTGTTGAATTATGAAATTATAAGCTATTTATGCATATACCACAATCGTATGTATTGAGTATTGAGTATTGAGTATTGAGTATTGAGTATTGAGTATTGCCTGCCTGTCTACTCGCCTGCCCTTGGCATGGTGGCAGGAGTATTAAATATTGCGGCCCTTTTTGATATAATGGCTATATATTTATCATACACTCCTGTCCCATAAAAATGAGTTTTAGATTGTGATAAGCGAGAGCTGACCGA